>CAIJKY010000001.1 GCA_903821365.1 uncultured bacterium
GGACTGTCCGATTTATTACTTTTTTCGTATACTTATAAGCAATGAATATTCTCGACGCTCTTATTCTCGGCCTTGTCCAAGGCTTGACCGAGTTTGTGCCAATTTCTAGCTCCGGTCATCTTATTTTGGCGCAAAAACTGCTTGGCCTGCAGCCTGATCATTTATTTTTAGAATGGATTAATCTTGGCACTGTATTAGCACTGATCATTTATTTTTGGCCACGTATCATGGAAATTGCTCGTGAAATACTGCGTGAAAAGCGCTGGACGCTGCTCCGCAACATTATTATTACTGCTATTCCAGCCGGTGTGGCTGGTTTTACACTCGCAAATGTTATTGAAACAAACAGTTTTTTCAACAGCATCTGGGTTGTCGTGTTTACGCTAGCAGCGGTAGGGGTGGTGATGGTGCTTCTGCCAAAGCTACCGAAAGCCTCGCCAGTTTTCAACGCTGAAGATTTATCAGCCAAACGTGCCCTAGGCATTGGCTTGGCGCAGACATTGGCGCTTATCCCTGGCACATCCCGTTCAGGCTCGACAATTGTTGCAGGCCGGTTGCTTGGTCTTAAGGCTGCGGCGGCTGCTGAATATAGTTTTCTTGTCTCAATCCCAATTATGCTTGGAGTAACGGCAAAATTACTTGCGAAATCAAGTGACCGCGCTTATTTTGTCCACAATTTGACCCCCATGATTGTGGGAAACGTTGCAGCGCTTATTTCCGGTCTTCTTGCTGTCGGCTTTTTGATGCGCTACCTCAGCCGCCATGATCTGACAGTGTTCGGCTGGTATCGAATCGCTGTCGCCGTCCTGCTAGCAGTGGTTCTTATGATACAATAGCCCTAAATAAGCAATAGAACCAAAGGAGTAATACTTATGACTGAAATTCAGCGCACATTAGTCGTGTTAAAACCAGATACCGTTCAACGAGGTATTACCGGTGAGATTATTTCTCGTTTCGAAAAAGCCGGTCTCAAGATTGTCGCTATGAAAATGGTACAACCTGACGAAGAGCATTTCCACAAGCACTACGAAGGTATCAGTAAACTTGTCAGTCGTTGGGGTGAAGAAATCTACAACATCACTCTGAGCCAGCTGACCGAAGGCCCAGTAATTGCCATGGTGCTTGAAGGCATCGAATCAGTCGAGCACGTTCGCAAGATGGTTGGCACAACTGATCCAAAAGAATCACTCCCTGGCACTATTCGTGGCGATTACACGCATATCACTCGCGCCTACACCAACCCGCGTGGTAGCACGTTGCCAAACATTCTCCACGCCAGTGGCGATGAAAGCGAAGCACAGCAAGAAATCGCGCTGTGGTTTAACGCCGATGAGCTCTACGATTATCGTACCGCCACCGAGGCTGTTATCCACGGCAACGTTCCAGCCGCAAAGTAAGTTATACAGATAATGGCCAGCAATTGCATGGCCATTATCATATGCCTCGGTAGCTCAACTGGATAGAGCAGATCCGTCCTAAGGATAAGGTTGTAGGTTCGACTCCTGCCCGGGGTACCAGATTTGTTCATCATTACCGTCGATATTTGCTATACTAAGCGTAAGAACTATGGATCCTCAGCCCTACGCGCCATCGCCATTCACAACACCTCCGCCTCCAGCGGGGAAAAAGAAACCGTTTACGGCAATTATTATAGTGTTCGTTGTCATTATCGCACTGGCGCTTGTTGGTGGCGGAACATACGCGCTTGTTAGCAGCACGGCCGCGACCGAGAAAGCTGCTCTAGAGGCTAAAATCACCAAGCTACAGGCTGATCTCAAAAAGGTGACCGACGACAACACCAAAAATAGCGCCGCCGCTCAAACTGTTGCTGGCCAAACCATAATGACTGTCTCCGAAATGGATTTGAAGCTTAAATACCAGGATACGCTCAAAGGTCTGACCTACGTCTACGGCACCCAAAAAACCGACCAGGGTGATCTGAGCGTTGTGCAGTTTTCAAGCCAGGCAATTTTGGCAGCATTATATGCAGTACCTGATGGCGGTGGCCAAAAATGGTACATCGGCAACTTGCTCTCGGCCTATTTTGTCGATAACCGCGCTGATGCGCCGACTGAGTACGAAAAGGCCCATCTCATTAAAGACTTTGGCGATAAGCGCCTGATCGAGCTTGTACCAGCGACGGGTCCGTATGCCGAAAAGGGTTTCGAAACATATAACACCACCTATAATACACAGCACGCTCTCTTGCTAGACGTACTCAAAAAAGCCGAATTAATCAAAAGTAAATAACCTGCAGATATACTACTAGTATGCAAAATTTTCATGGACAGCACGAAGGCGAGACAGTATTGATGGTCTTTCGTCGTCACCCGGTCGCGATGCGTAAAGGTTTTTACGTTATGTTGATTCCATTTTTGCTTGCTTCGATCCCAACGCTTATCTGGCCCGATAATCTTAATCTGCTTTGGGTAGCATTTGGCGGGCTCGGTGTTGGCCTGATCGGCTTCTTTTACTTTTGGATGGGCTGGTTTTTTAGCATCTTCATTGTGACTGATCAGCGCATTCGCCAGATATCGCAGCGTGGCTTTTTCAATCGTAGCGTTATCGACCTAGGTCTATCTAAAATCCAGAACATGACGGTTGATGTACCAGGCTTTTCGGCAGCCATTTTTGGATTTGGTACAATAATAGTGCAGACATATGTTGGCGACCTTGTACTCGACCGACTTCATCACCCTGAGAAGCTGTATGATGAACTTCTGAAGATCGTCAACGACCACACTAAAGAAACGGATACGACTATTTATGAAGAAACAACTTAAAAGCCTTGGCGGCCGTTTGCGTCGCAATAAAGGTGCCGCGCCAAAAGCCGTTCCACGCATTACTAACGACACGCTTGCCGAGCACCGCGAAGCGGTTATCGCAAAGGGCAAACGCTATAAATACCCAATGCAGCAGACCAAGCACCGCACCGTAGCGGTGTCAGTGGTTATTGTTGTGTTGCTTGTTGCTTCACTCGCGGTTCTGACATGGTTTCGGCTGTACAAAGCGCAAGATACTTCGAGTTTCTTTTATCGTGTGACGCAAATTTTGCCGCTATCCGTTGCGACTATTGATGGCGAACAAGTGCCATACAAGGATTATTTGCTAGAACTCCGCAGCTCCATGCATTACCTGACGACAAAAGAGGCCGTCAATTTTGCATCAGACGATGGCAAGCGCCAGTTAGAGTATCAAAAGCGCCAAGCGCTCGACAAAGTTGTCGAACAAACGCTTATCCGAAAGCTCGCAAAAGAGAACAACATTACAGTGAGCCAAGGTGAAGTCGATGACTTTATCAAAAATCAGATCAATGCCAACCAACTCGGCGCGAGCGAAGACGACTACAAAGCAGTTATCAAAGATTATTACGATTGGACATTTGACGAGTACCAGCACTCCATCGAAAATCAGCTTCTACGCCGCAAAGTTGTCTTTGCTATCGATGCTGTCGCAAAAGGCAAAGCCGACCAAATTTACCAGCAGCTCCAATCTGGTGCCGACTTTGCCAAACTTGCCAGTGACCAATCTGATGATATTGCAACGAAAGCAGGCGGTGGCGATGTCGGATTCTTAGCGCCAAACAGCGAAGATCCCGACAATATTTACAAAGCTGTCAAAGACTTGCAAATAGGCCAAGTATCGGTTGTCTCAAAAGGGGCAAACAACTTTTACGTCGCACGCCTCATCGAACGTCGTGGCAATGAAGTCCATGCCGCACACATCACCGTATCGCTCAAAGCATTTAGCGACAAACTAAAAACCCTCCGCGACGAGGGCAAGGTTAAAGAATTTATAACGGTTGATAAGCAGTAGTTGAAAAATAGAACAAGGTAGGTGGGGAGGACGGGCCTGCTGGCCGCGCCCTCCCGTTGTACCTAGTCGTCGAAGAGGCCACCTGACGGCGGGACATGCACGATGAAGACGTTCATCCCCCTCAGGGGATCGTAGTTCCGCACGATTGGACGCTCCGCCGAGCTGTTGACCTTCATGTCGAGCACCGGTACGTAGGTCACTTTGGTCACCTGCCAGCGCTCGATCTTCAGCATGGCATCGATCTGATATTGCACATCGAATTGCAGGGGGCATCCGCCACCCGCATGGCACATGATTTGAGCCGTCAGGATCTGATCCGGTATGACCGAATCAGAGGTGCCCAGCGGGTAGCCGTAGTCCCATGTGTTCGAGTATCGCTCGAACCACGTGAAGTTGGCCCACTGAACCTGTACGTCGATCAGGCCTTCCAGCTCTCCCCTCAGGAACTTCATGGCCAACACTGTGGTCAGCTGGTCGATTGGGGCAAACGTCATGTCGCGCTTCATCTGCCGCTCTTTTCTCGGTACTAGGTACCGTCTCCGTAGTGTACGATGACGCTAACAATAAGAACACGTTGCGATAAAAAAGTCAATTAAAAAACCACCATTCAAGGTGGGTCATAGTCTAAACTGGTGCGGGTATAGAGAATCGAACTCTACGCTCGACCTTGGGAAGGTCGCATATTAACCACTATACGATACCCGCAAGAAAACGAAATATGGAGCCACCTGCCAGGATCGAACTGGCGACCTACGCGTTACGAATGCGTCGCTCTACCAACTGAGCTAAGGCGGCATAACAGATAAGCAACTTTAGAGATTGTATCATCGCGCGCGTCACATCGGCAACTGTTAAAAAGTATCAAGACATGACGAAGCCCCGAAGGGCTTGCCAACCTTGCGGTTCAGCGCCTCCTTCGGGGCAGGATGGGGAGTCCGGCCCAGCGGCGAACATACGCCCATTCGATGGCCAACGTCATGATGACGATGGTGACGCAGAAGGCGATGCGGTAGGGGTTGTCAACGCTCACCGCGTAGATGAACGCGATGGTCGCCAGGGTGTTGAAGCTCGTTGCCGCCAGCAGCCTGAGCAAGAAGTTGCCCAGGCTGAGGTTGTTCAAGAACACCCCGATGCGCTTGTACTTCGAACGCATCGAGAGGACACCGACGAACATCATCGTGAATATGTTGACTCCGAGGGCGAGTGCTACCCCCGCAATAATGGCGGGTGGGCCGCCATTGACGCTAGAAAACACGAGTACTCCTTCGCACGAGGAAACGGACGTATAGATAATACAATAAAAATAATAAAAAGTCAATACTGTTTTAGACATGACAAAGCCCCGTGGGGCCTGCCAAACAGTAGTTCAGCGCCTCCGACGGGGCAAAATGGGGCGTCTCGTTGCGCGACAGAACACGTACCAGCAGATGCCGATCGTCACGATGCCGATGCCGATCTGTCCAGCCACGCCCCAGGGTGACGCCAGCAGAGCCAGCTGCAAGAAGAGGATGATGGCTGCTGCCAGGTAGGCGCCGAAGATGGTCGTGGCCAGCAAGAACACCAACGGGCGCACGCTGTACGCACCACGGTCCATGCGCCGATACCACCTCCACGCTGCGATGCACCCAAGCACGAGCAGCGCCACCATGATGCCGCCAATGGCGTACACCAGCCTTGCATCAAACCCAAACAGTTCTGCGGGCATGACTCTTGCACCACCTCTCTTGTAACGGTCGAGCGGACAATAAAACCATATAATAAAAAACATAAAAAATCAATACATGACAAAGCCCCGAAGGGCAATGCCGAGCGAAAGCTCATAGGCAGCCTTTCGGGGCGTGAGCAAGGATGGAGATGGCAGGCGTCACTCGTCGTGCGTGCCGCGCGTAACCCAAAAGGCGACCGCACCAGAGCCAAGCGTCAGAATGAAGAAGCTGACACCTTGAGCGATCCCTGTCGACAGCTTGCCGTTGTAGGCGCCCTGGACGATGGGGTAGGTCGTTGTGAATGCCAGTGCCGTCAGCACCAGCGTTTCGATCCAACGGGGTCGCAGCGACGATTGTTTGTGCGGCAGTCGTCGCTTGTTGATCCGTTTGAACTGCGACCAGGCCACGCTTCTAGCGATGAGCAGGATAATGCTGATGCACGTTCCCCAGATCAACCATTGGCTGATTGGTTCGGGCACGCCGGGAATGGTCGGTTGATCCATGTATCTCCCTTCCTCGAAGGTGCACAGGTAAGTACCTGAGTATAAACATAAAATATAATAAAAATTATAATAAGTCAAGTTAAAGACAAAATGAACGCCAGGTGTATACTATATAATCGCAACGCACCCCGGCGTTGTATAAGAAAGAGATGATCACCATGCACACGATGTTCGAACGTGCACGCACCCAGCTGGCGATGCGGTTCGCGAACTTCATCCGAATGGCCGACCAGTGCACCTGCACCTGCCTCGATTGCAGAGATGGGAAGCACGGCGGCTGTCAGTACGGCTGCAAGTAGACGCTCTTGTGCCGTCCGCGCCTCACCAAGCGCGGACGGCACGTCTAATTTTTACGTATGAATATGACAAAGCCCCGAAGGGCAATGCCGAGCAGAGCTCATAGGCAGCCTTTCGGGGCGTAGGGTTGGGGAGGCGCCTCAGGGGTTGAGGCGCGGAGAGTTGGGTTGGATGATCACCGAGATCACCATCAGCACGAACGGCAGGGTGGCCGGCCACACCGAGGGGCCGTACGCCTGCACGTAGGCGAAGATGATCGCGCTGAAGAACGTGGCGACGTAGAACATCCCCTTGAGCTGCTCCGCCGAGGCGAAGTACTCGCCAATCAGCTCCAGCAGCAAGCGCATCTTGAGCCCGTGCATGAGGATCGCGACCGCGAGCATGCCGACGCCGACGTAGATCACAGCCATCGACATCCACTCGGGGACGTCAGAACTCAGCGGGACGTAGTTGAGCACCTTTGCCAGCACTTGATTCTCCCATGTTCGTGCCAGAGACATATTGTATCTGACGACTATCACTATATTAGCATAAAAACCATAAAAAGTCAATAAATAGCGAATAGATTTCATGCTTACAGTATCGATACTCAACAGTTGCCAAACAGAGGCCGATCTGCTATTCTTTGATAGTCTTGGCGGCCAAGTGTCCTATGTGGGCTCGTAGTGAAGTTGGCCCATCACGCCTCCCTGTCACGGAGGAGATCGCCGGTTCGAATCCGGTCGGGCCCGCCAGATCAGAATATCAGCACGACGAGATAAGTTTAGTAGATGTTTCAATATTGGTTGAATTATTTACTGGTTTTGCCGCCAATGCCTATAGATCTTAAAATGCTTCCTTTTTATTCGATATTTAAACTATTTAATTAGTGATTGATCCAGTTAGATGAACTGGCAATTTCAAAGTAGACTAGTTGTAATTTTAATTACTGTAATTATAAATATTACAAATAAAATTTAATGATTAAACTCAAAATAATATTTTCTGACCACAATTTTTCACGCTTGCGAGTCTTCGTAACAGTGCACGCGCATGAAACGACGGAAAAACTAGAAGCGCTACTAACGAATACCATTGCGCCTAAATTTAGTGAAATTATGGGGTTAGGATTGGTACTTAAAGCGATATCAGTTTTTGAATATATTGATGATTGGCTGAATCTTCTTGAGGTTAAACGTATGCCTATCACTATTCATGAAGATCTAAATACCCTCAGTGCGCTCGACAAGAGTCTAGGGACGCCATGAAACTGGTTAACATTTAAAAGTAAAATTGTAGAAAGTTAAGATGATGAAAAGCGATCGCCCAATAATACCAGCAGGAATCAAAAGAGAAGTCAGGAAACGTTGCGGTTTTGGATGTGTACTGTGTGGAAAACCCTTGTACGATTATGACCACATTGTAGATTGGAGCAAAGTTAAAGAACATAAAGCAGACAATATAACATTACTCTGCCGTCTTCACCATAATGAAAAAACTGCTAAACTGTTGCCTATCGAGAGAGTAATAAAAGCAAACAAATACCCCATTAATCTAAAACGCGGCAAGTCTACACCCCATCTACTTCACTATGATGGCGAGAATTGCGCAGCTGTGCTAGGGCCCATGGAATTTACTTTTGAATTGAAGCTAGAGAATGATTTTATGATACCTCTGATAATTGATAATGTTCCAATTATCCAATTTCGTAGGGTAGATGATCAGCTCCTATTATCTTTGCAAATATTTGATAATGACAATAACTTATCAGTACAAGTAATAGATAATGAAATTTGGTATCTGGCAGAGCTATGGGACGTAGATCTTGTAGGCAGGGAACTGACCGTAAGATATCAATTG
Source organism: uncultured bacterium (assembly GCA_903821365.1). GTDB lineage: Bacteria > Patescibacteriota > Saccharimonadia > Saccharimonadales > Saccharimonadaceae > CAIJKY01. Next base: position 8,162 of record CAIJKY010000001.1, read on the forward strand.
AAAGATTTACTTTTAAGAATGAGAATAGAAGTTCCTAATAAGATCTCTATAGACAGAGCGAATTTTTGTAGAAATGGCATTAAAGTAGATATTAATGATAAAGTTTTTTTCTTATCAAACAATAACACGGGGTTTAGCGATATAACATACACGAACTGTTTAGTTGGACTAGCTTTAGGTGATATCCCTGATGCATTACCTTATGCGTTAAGTTTAGGAGCCGAGCGAAGGCCGTACATTAGACATTCAAAGACGGAGGAAGCTACTTATTCGCTTGTAAGGAAGGAGGAGTAGTTGGATTCGGAGCCATTTTTTATGCAAGCAACCACATAATTGACATATAATCACTATTATGCTAATGTTTTTATATGTCAGAACAGTCGCAAAAACCAAACACACAAGAAAATCACAGCACGGACATAGAGTTAGATTCAAGCCAGCATGTTTCGCAGGCTGACATCGACTCAGAAATAGAGCGGAGCACTGCGCCGCTTGAGGCGTACCAACGGGGCGTGATTGGCGAAGAGAACCGTCGAAAAGTTGGCGAACACATTATGAAAATCGCTACGATTGTTAATGATAACCCTGAACGTGTCGCCGTAGATATTGAAAAACACCCAACACTGCGAACAGAGCACGACCCTGAGCGTGCCCACCTGATCGCTTTGGCAATCGATAAAAACATGGCACGATTGGCTATTGATGAACGCCATAGCAACACCAGTAATCCTGTACGCAAAGCGTGGAATATGGTTACTGCACCACGACATAATCGAGATTTGATCGGCGCTGCGATGGGCGCCAAGATAGCTGCGGAAGCATACAATGAAGATCCCCTCCGTGCCGGTCCACATGTAGTCGTTGCTCGGCGACAGGCTTCCATTGATGCTGGTCACAAGACGTATAAGTACATTAAGGGGGCAAAGTTGCCTCGTTTGTAAAAATTCGGACTAATGGGTCTGGGGCGCTGGTATATACCGGCGCTTATTTTTTGTTTGCTGCTTACGACTCCTAAATCAATTCATGAATGAACGAACTTGGGAGTCGCCCCGGCCTTGCAGCCGGGGAAGCTCCTACTGCGAGATCGTGATCAGGCGAGCGAGCTCGTGGCTCACGACAACGGCGACGATGAAGAACGTGAGCGCCCATCGTCCCGCCGTAGCACTGAAGCGCCCGTTCGGGTCTTCTCGCGCGCTGAGGTGCATGATCAGTACCGCGCCCATGACGCCCAGGGCGCCGACAATGAGCACGATATTGAAGGCACGTTCGGCACCTCCGGCGGCTGTACCGCCAAGGTAGGCAAAGTAGCTCTTGAACGTCGTTATGCGCCAAATCAATAGCGCACCACCCAGCACCTGAAAGAAGATCGGCAGCCACAGATGCCCCCAGGTGGTGGGGTCGTTGCTGGCTGCGCCCTTGGGGCGGGAGTTGAGGATGTTGCGCATGATGGTCTCCTTGTTCGGGGGTCGCGTACAACAGGCACTAATCGCAAATAGTAGGAGCGCTCAACAGGGTTGTCGAGCTATTAGTATAATAACATAAAAAAACAAAATAGTCAATTTACAGTGCATCTATATGATTGACCAAAAATATATAATATGTTATAGTAAATTGTCTTTTCCAAAAAGCCCGTCAAGGGCTGGCCATGAGGAGTAGTTATGTTCGAAACGTACAGGCGCAACAAGGCCGCAGAGCATCTACTGTCAAATGTCGAGCAGGCCACTACGGCCTACTTCAACAGTCTCCCCATGTGGGACGAGGTGGTACAGCGGAACGCCGTTCGTACGTGCTCGACGCAGGTCTGCGAGGACATGCGTCGAGTGCGCGTCGGCTGCACGGTTCGGCTCCACACGGGCAGCCCCATCACTACGCCCAGTGTCTACGACGCCGTGTGGACCGAGGGACTGCTGAACGAGCTCATCGGCGTGTTCCAGCGCCAGTCGCTGCACGTCGAGCGGATCGAGGTTGATGGCACGCTCATCAACCTCGACATCACCCGGCCGTAACCCACGGCCTCAAGGCGCCGGAGAGCAACGATGACTCTCCGGCAAAAGACGACAGAACCTGAACGCACGGCGACGTGCAAGTAGGGTTCTTTTGCTTGGTATACTTAGTGCATGAAGCATTTTATATATCTCCGTGGCAATCCTGGCGTGGGCAAAATAACGGTTGCCCGGATACTCGAAAAAGAGCTTGGCTGGAAGGTTCTGTGGTTCCATGATCTTAAAAATGCGGTGTACAACATCGTCAAAGAGCATCGCATACCGCGCTTGATGGACCAGGTGACGCAGCCGGTTATTAAACATTTGCTGGATCAAGGCGAAAATATCATATACACCCGTTGCTCACCCGATAAAGAAACGGTCGAGGGCGTCAAGAAAACGATTGATAGTGCCAAGGATTATGTGTTCCATCCAATTTTATTGACTGCTTCATATGAAACGCTGCTTGAAAGAGTCTCGCAGCGTGATGACCCATATCGAATCGGCTCTAAAAAAGACCTTGATGACTACGTGAATAATCGCACGACGGCGCCTGTTGAGGGCGAATTAATTATTGAAACAGATGGACTTTCGGCGGAGCAAGTGGCGGCAAAGATTCTTGCATTGCTTGACAAATAAGTATAAAGTGATAAAATTGTAATCCTACGCCCACCAACCACCCGAAAGGCGGTGATTCAGATGCGTCGCGACATGACCAGCTTGGTTTTGTCTTAGTATAAAGTAGCCATGCGCATGCGGATTAAAATTGGTACCCACCAACCTCAACTCCAGCCACCCGGCGAACAGAGGAATCCCATGAGCTTCAACTCCGAGCAGCTTGCGCGTCTTCAGCAGATCGGCCAGCAGCTGTCGACCAATGACGATGAACCTACTCTGGCGCAAATCCAGGAGGCTCACCGCGCAGAGGAAGCGGCAGCAGCCGAACGAGCCGAAGAGCGCAAGCGATGGATCGGCAAGATCCGTACTACGTTGGTCGTGATTAATCAGCTTCGTGCTGACATGTACGGTCAACGCGGGAGGGCGGACGCCTTCTTCGATTACATCGATGACGAGGTTGATGCCTGTGCGCTGAGATTAGCGCGCGGTGCCGACCCGCAGTCGTTGTACAACGAAGTGCTCGCCGAGGCCGAAGAGCTTCGGCAGGAACGCTCGCAGCAGCGCGAGTACGGCTATAGGCGGCACGGCAGGCGCAGCTACTAGGCCCTGAAGAGGTTGTCGAATTCAGCGAAAGCTGGTTCGCGCCCTTCGGGGCCCTCTTCATGTCACGTGTTAATTGACTTTAGCTGTAATTTATGTTTAAATATTGATGTAACTCTTTGGCTCACGAACAAGGGAGGCGCTATGAAGCGCACGGTGATTGTGGTCGCCGGTGTGGTGTGCGCGGCGGCTTCGGTATATGGTTTCTGGCATTTCGGCATCGCGCCGAACTACAGAGAAACCAACATGCTGTTGGCTCTCGGCTTGCTGCTCGGTTTTGGACTCGCAGCGGTCGCATTCTTCGCATGGGCGAGCAGTGACAACATCTACAATGTCCAGGATGGGGAGGTGATTGCGCACGAGTTCACCGCGGCATACACGATACCGCCAACTGTCGTACAGCCGGTATACACGCCGCCGACGCAGGGAATCGGTGGTATGCCCGGTACCCCGATGCAGTACACACCTGGGTACACCATTCCAGAGCAGCACGTCCCAGACGACTGGGCAATCCAGCTGCGTGACAGGCGTGGCCGGACCGGCTGGCTGCACTTCAGCAGAGATGTGTTCGGCCACTACCCGGTCGGTTCGTACTACACACGCCGTCCCCGGTAAGATACGCACCAAAGAGGCCCCGAAGCAATCGGCGACTGCCGCTCTTGCTTCGGGGAAAGGACCCAGGCCATACGTTGTAGCTCCGGCTGCAATCTTCGCTTCGAGCGATTAAGTATGGTCAGGGTCCTGTTTTGATTTGGCATCATACTCTGCTACAATCCGAGCACAGATAAGCAAAGTAACGTACTTCTGATGAAAGGGTATCCATGAGAGGTTTTGTTATTTTCTCCTTTGGTCTACGTGCGGCCGAACAAGAGCCGGGTCCATGCAATGAGCGACTTGGTCATGAAGCGCTACGACTTATTAAACATGTTGGTGATGAAGCGGTGATTGTGGCGCAGTGGGAAGTGGCGCGCGGGCTTAAAGCGCTTGGCGTTGGTTCTGATTTGGTTGTTGAACCGAGTGGTGGCGGCTACCTTGATAGCAGAGGTGTTTGGGAAGAGGCGAAACAGTTGTTTGCGGCTCGTGGCGTCACCGAGGTCGTCCCCGTGGCACATCCATTTTTACATCTTAATGCGGTCAAAAAAATGATTCGCAGAGATGGCTTTAGGGTGATCGATCATAAAATCGGCAAAATCGGCTACGACCCCGACCCGCGCAATACGCAGCCGTGGACGCGGAGCGCACCGGCGCTGTTGAAATATGCGATTCGGATTAAGTTCGGTGGGTCACATGGGCGTTGCTAGCTACGGTGTGGCTTGACTTTTAATTAATAATGTTGTAATTATAGTATGTCAGATTGTTCAACCGAGAGGTGAGACCATGGACTGGGACACGGTAACCGTACCCAAGAACACCGCTGACTTCAAGGTGTGGTTGGGGTTTGCGGTATTCGAAGGGCATCGAATGTCAGTGTTCGGTGACAACGCAGCCGATGCTCTCGAGATGAGGGACGTAGCCGACCACATGCTCTCGAAGCGGCGTTCGATGCAGGAGATCGCCGACCCATGGATGGCGCTCCGACGCGACGCGTTCATGGAGCTGCGGGCATTGGCGTTGGAAGTCCTCGAGATCATCGAGCGAGAGGGCAACGAGCTTCACAGTCAAGCAGATCACGAGCGCGCGCTCATGTTGATTCTCGTCGACCTGCAGACGCGGTGTCGCGTTGCCGACCGGCTCTTGCAGGACTCACCGATGCACTACCTCGAGCGAATGATGAAGTGCTGCACTCGCGACCGCGAGGGGCTGCGCCGACTTATGCGCATCTACGTCGAGCTGACCGAGCCGAAGGGTGACGCTGCTCGCGCCTGAGCTTGACCAATCACACCACACGCCTCCTTGGCGCGCCCACTTAATTGTAGAGGCGCCGCGAAGGGGGCGTCTTACATTTTGGCTGACGGCGAGTGGTGCGATTTGGTATGATGAGCATATGACTCCTATTGAACACACCGTGCAGGCGATTCAGCAGGGCACAAGTGAGTGTCTGCAAACGGCCGGCACCCAGACGATGAATTTTTATGACAGTTCGATTGCGCTTGATGATGTGCTCGCGAATGTGCCGGTGTATGTCAATGACGCTGGAGAAAAGATCGGTACTTCAACGGGGCATTTTGCGGCGTATATGGTGAGTCTTGGTTTTTCGGTAGTTACGTATGTATTTGATACTGAGTTTTTTGATAGAAGTTGGCAGGGATTCGCCGCGCAGCAAGTAGTGGCGAACTTAGAAGAACGCCAGCCGCACATTCCGGCGAATTCGTGGCTGACGGGCAACAGCGAGATTTTGATTGATGGTTGGAGGCGGTATGCCGAGGCTGGTGGGCAATTTGCGTTCGACAACGTAAGCGTCAAATTGTTGCGAGACTTGTTAGATGACGGCCCGTACATGGTTATAGTGAATTCGAATTATTTGAACGGCAGCGCAAAATGGCAATACGACAAAACCACTGATACGTTTGTTGCTTCGGCAACTGCAGGGCGATCGCTGACGCACGCTATGACCTGCGCCGGGTACAAGAATGGGCAATTTTTAATAGTCGATCCCGACCCACCGCGCGGTGTCGATCATCACCGCTGGATAGCGCAAGACCACCTGATCGCCTCGATTATGAGCGCGCAGACGGAATCGGATAATATGGTGATTGTGGGGCGGAAGGGGTGAAGCTTGGATTGCGGGCCACTGTAGCGCTCATGAGTAAATGCCTCACCTGCGCTTACTAGTTTTCTTTATCCTAAGATTGTAACAATAAATTATTAGCACGATGAACATCAACGAACTAATAACCATAGGCGGAATCCATGAGTCACTTTGTTCATAGCCTTTGGCGCAATAACGTTCTGCTCCTGTGCCTTTGCAGCGGTCGGCACCCCATACACGCGCATTGAGTCCTACTAGTTCAGCTTCGGCTGGAGTGCAGTAAAAATCGTTTGGTCGTGTTAAGAAATTTGGAGCAGTGTATAGTCGGTCGCCTGGAATGGTGTAGCTTCCACCAAAACCGTTAGCTATAACAGGCATGCCCCCACATTTTACAGAGAAAAAAGAATAGCTTGCATATGGTTGGATAAGGAGGACGCAAACTATAATAACCACAAAACCAAGTGAGTATGCAAGCAGGTGATTGATTCGTTGAAATTCGTTATGTTTTGACCGCATATTACTATCGTACACATATATGAGAAAAATAGACAAAATTTATTTTGTCAGAGACCGCTGGAAGCCTGCTGCCCGAGCTTCTTGCTCGGTGCAGTAATAATCATCTGGGTGCGTGAGAATATTTGGGCCGTAACCTGAGTCGTTTGACTTGTAGTAAGTGTTTGAAGTGGCAAAGTTATTTGCAATCACTGGCCGCTTTCCACAATGCAAATATGCAATAGGGTAGTAGGCTATACCATTGCCGACGGATGAAACAAGAAGAATGAAGTAACTGGCGACTACAGCTAGGACGGATATGATGATCCATTTTTTGACTTGTTTGTTCTTTTGTTTTGCTACAGACATGCAGATGTTATACCCGTCTAATTTCTAAAATGCTAACTAGAGCCATCTTATGGAAGGTATTATCGCTTAGGCCGAAGGCATACATGCTGTATTAGCAAAGTGTTATTAAGAAAGCCTTATAGTATAATCGCTCCATGGATAAAAAACTTTTCATCAGAAGATTCAGGTTAAGCGACTGGAAATTTGTCATGCTTTACATTATTGCAGTGTATACGCTTTCATTATTCGTCCCATACATATCGCCGTTTACAAGATACCCATTATATATAGCAAGGTGTGGAGGACTTCCAATTGTCGCCTCTAATTTTGCTGCAGGGTACGACTATCAGTTACCCTCGGATTCTAACTATCAAGTAAATCCATTTACTAACGCTTACTTTTGCACGGAGCGTGACGCGAAAGCTGCTAATTATCATCATTTTGCACAATAAAGAAACGCCCTCTCCTAGTTAGGAGAGGGCGCCCTTCGGTCGCCACTGATTTTTTACGGGTTCATTGCAGCCCTCAATTCTTCGCCATAAGCACCCTGTCCATCCGCATTTGGATGAAATGAGTACTCACTCTGTGGATACTCTACATTCGTGAAGTAGGGCGCTTGTGTACAAAGGCCGTGACCTACGAATGCAGAGTTAGTTCGCGTGAACGCTGGGACTGCGGAGATGCGACTGCCGGGGTTCTCCGCTTTGACCGCTAGCACTGCGGAGCCAATTGCTGAATTGAGCTTTGATATGACGTCATGCACGGCATCAACTTCCGAGTCGGCTGGCACTTGCAGATTGGAGTTGTCAAACGGCGCGCAGGTTGGCTGAGAGGGAGGGCCATACACACCTACAACAGCCGGATATTCCATCACATACAAATGAGCGTTGGGCGCTCTGTCTAGAACTTGCAGATACAAATTATAGAGCTTTGTAACTAGTCCGTTCTCGATGTTGTAAGTGATGTCCGAATATGCTGGTGATGCCTTGTTGCAGCCATTTACGACATTGACTACACACTCTGTCGCAAATTGCTTGAAGCCTACATCGTTGCCTCCAGCTGACAGTGTAACGACATCTGTCAATGTCGAAAGGGCATTGAGCTGTCGCACCTCGACCCCGTCAGTAGTCATGTCTCCAGTTTTAGCTCCTGAGCAGGCTACGAACGCCTGCAGGTTCAGCATAGCTGGAGTCATTTCGGATACTAGCTTGGGGTAAGCCAGCCCACTCCTATGGCACCCGTTTGTATCGCTGGGTGCGATGAACGGAGGCACGCCTTCTCCCGCCGAAAACGAATCCCCCATGGCCACATAGTTCAACTTGTGTGGCGCCGCGGCGAACACGGCCGACTTCGGGTAGGCGTACTGCACGTCGGCGTAAATACGGACAAGCCGTATCTGATCACCGTTGTTGCAATACGTCAGGTAGGGTGTCGGCCCACACACTGCAAGGTAAACACCGCCGTTTGTCAGCTCCACGGTGGAGCCGCCAAACTTGTCGATGTCGCCATTGCTCTCGGTGGTGTTGGTTGCGGTCGTATACAAAATCGTGCGAGCACCGCTCGCGCCGATCTTGCTGACGATCACGTTGCGATCTTGCGTTCCACTTTGCGTGCCGATCGCCATGACAACGGTATTGCCATCTGCATCGACGACCGGGGCGAACGTCCTCAGGTTGGAATATCCTGCGACCTGGTTGAGGTCGACCCCGCCATTGGGGTAGGTTTGTGCGCCAGAGCCATCGAAATGAAGCAGCGAGTCGTCGTAGGCGTTCGAGCTACCGCCAAGGCCTCCGATCAAAGTAACGCCGCCATCGGGCGACGCTGCCATGCCGTTGGTCTTGAACGTGCAGTCATCGATCGGCAGTCTGCGCAGATTGACGAGGTCGTCTTGCGTGACAATCTCGCTTTCGCCCGTGCAGGTCTGGCCGTTGGTGGTGGACGGTGCACTGTCCGGCACCAACTGAGCGTACACTCATCCGGTGGACGTGCCTACAGCATTGATGATCTGCTGCGGCTGGCCACCTGTGACAGTGCTCAGATTGTGTGTCTTGCTCGCCACCAGTGTGCCACTGTTGTCGGCAAACTTTACCGTCGTTCCGTCGAGAACAGCGACACCGTCGACTGCGGGGAAAATGTGCGCGTACTGCACGCCTTGACCAGCTTGTGGTGCGTCAAGGCGTGTGTAGTGTTTCTCCGCGCCCGTTGCGGTGTTGATTGCAACCAGCCTTCGGTATGGCGTACCGCACTGAGCTGGCTCGGTGGCGACGACGTACAGCGTGTTGTCGTAGCCGAGGGTAGGGTAATAGATCTCCCCATCACCTTGACCCGACCCGTCGACAGCGGGTTCGTAGGTGATTGTACTTTCACACCCTGAAACCCGCTTGATCCACAGACGCTCGCCGTTCTTGAACGCTGCGAGCTGCGTGCTGATACTCGATCCACCGTTGGTGAACTGATGCAGCACGGCGTACAAAGTGCCATCGGTTCCTGTTGTCATGCTCGCCAAATCGCAGGTGGCAGGAAACAGGTCACCGTAGTTCTGGCGCTTTGCTGCACCGGCAATGTAGCCGTTCGACAACATCGTCTGTGCATAGGTGCTTGTGTTCGCCGTGGAATCGCAATACGATCCGGTAACACTGCCGTCGCCGTTGGCATGCAGATACTGCGGCAAGAATGTGCCAATTGATGACACGATTGGTTGTTGTACGGGTGGATCTGCCAGTGCAGGTGTTGCGGTCGGCAGGGCCAGCAGTGAGGCGCTGAGTCCTGTAGCTGCTGCGACGAGCAACAGCTTTTTGTGTAGTCTCACGATTCTCCCAGGTAGGGTGGCGTACTCAATTGTTAACGTGCGCCTCGCCGTGAAGGCGAGACCAGTTGCTCAAGCGTGCGACCGAAGAGCTTTTTTACTATAGCATTTGAGCTTTGAGAGGCGTGCAATTATCACCCATTGAATTAATATTTAGTTAATTTTTGATATAGACTAATCCTATGCGTTTCTTCCACCCATTCGCCACCAAGCTAAAATCTTTAGAAAAAGATTTTGCCGTATTCAACACCATTTCGTTGTCGCGTGCGGCGATGTTGCATAATTTCGACTTTTTTAGCGGCCTGCTGCCATCTGGCAATGTTATCCCAGTGCTTAAATCAAACGCCTATGGCCATGGCATCGAGCAAATCGCCACAATTTTAAAAGATAGGCGGCCACCGTATATCGCCGTCGATGGTTACTACGAGGCGCTGCGCGTGCGGCGCGTATCAAAGCAGCCGGTTTTGATAATGGGGGCTATCGATCCGACTAATTTTGCGCGTATCCATCTGCAAAATTATGCTTTTGTCGTGCACGATCTTGCGACTATTGCTGCTATGGCGGCTAGTGGCAAGCAGTATGTCGTACATATTGAGATTGAGACGGGTATGCATCGTCACGGTGTTGGTCGCCAAGAATTGCCGGCTTTTTTGGAACAGTTAAAGCTGTATAAAAATGTCGAGGTTGAAGGGGTAATGACCCATCTTGCCGATGCCGATAACCCTGCATCGACTGCCCATGTCGAACTGCAAACTCAGCGCTTTGATGACGCCGTTGAACTTGTCCGACGGCATGGTTTTGCACCGCGCTACATCCATATCGCGCAATCTGCTGGCAGTGTTAAGGTGCATTCACGGTATGCTAATACGCTGCGCGTTGGTATTGCTCTGTATGGCGTGTCGCCGCTTGAACCACAGGATGGCGCCGCATCGCAGTTGCAAACTCTTCGGCCAGTTCTAACCCTCACGAGTACTATAACGAAAATCATGACTGTCTCCGCTGGCGAAAGCGTTAGCTACGGGCGTACTTTTACGGCCACGCGCAATACGCAGATTGCTGTACTGCCACTTGGCTATTATGAAGGGCTGCCACGTAGTTTGAGCAACAGCGGCCACGTAACAGTAAAAGATGCGCTTGCGCCAATTGCGGGTCGTGTTTGTATGAATCATACAATGATTGATGTCACCGATAGTGCCGTAGAAGTGGGTGATAGGGTGACGGTTATTAGTGCTGACACCACAAGTCTGCAAAGTGTTCAGCACATTTGCGAAACGAACAAATTATTTAATTACAGCTTGCTGGTTGGGCTGAACCAGAATATTCGTCGCCAAGTTGTTGATTAGTTGCAAAAAACGGCAATAGTGATATGATAGCCACACCCGCCGCAGAACTACTGCGGCGCTGATCGTATCAGGGGTGAGAATGACCAAGTTGTTGGATGTTTCCCTCTTGCCGTTCGAGCAGAAGTATGCGCTCAATGGCCAGACGCTGGGCCTGTCTCGGGTGATCGAGGCGGTGCAGTCTGCTGTCTGGCGGCTCAGTATCACCGAGCCACCATTGGTGGAGAAGAACATGAGCTTCGGCTTCGCCATGGGCGACCCGAAGTTCACCAAGCGGCAGCGCGCCAACGCTGCGGTTTGGGATGTCCCCGAGAATCTGGCTTGGCTGGTCGGCGGCTGGGGCGCTCAGCGCGATCGCTACGTCGCCAACGCCGTGCGTAAGCTGCGACCGGCCTGCCGGACGGGTAAGTCGACGCTCGACTTAAGCTTGAACGACCGAGAGTTGTTCTTGGACGAGGTTGAGTCCGAGTGCGAGCCTGGCCAGTACCCCTGGGGCGACTACCCTTGGGGTGGCGCAACTTGGGTTGACTTCTGGGGCAACCCCGTTCCGGTGGCAGTCGGCTGTCTGAGCGAAGAGGAAGGCCCGGCGCTGGCTGCTCTCATCGGCTCGCTGATCGCTTCCGAGCTGCACAAGGCGCGCAAGCACCTGATCCCAGGGTAGCCAAGCTCACCCCGACAGGCCGTCACCGGGCAAAGTGACGGCAACTCTGCCCGGCTCCATGTATGGGGCTGGGCAGAGACTACCACTAGTACTTTCAAACTGACTCCGCAGGTGTGTGCCTGCGCTGATGAGCTGGAAACGGCGAAAGTCAGAGTGCTCAACAGAGGAGTATGCCATGACAACGTACACCTACAATGGGGTTGCCGTCCGAATCTTTCACGATTCGGACGTTGCGACTGACATGCGCACGCATGGGCGATACCATGAGCTCGTGCAGCAGGTCATCGACGAAGTCGAACCATGGGAGGGCAGCAAGGGTCACAGAAAGACCATTCGATTCCAGGGACTGGATATTCAGCCCGATGTGATACGTGTTCAGCCTGGTACGCAGTTGCTATGGGGAGTGCATATTGCTCACCGAGCCAATAATCCTGGGCTGTCGCCATTCACTCATCTGTCTGCGCATCCATCTGAAGTCGGCTACATTACGGTGCAGCTGGCAGGTCCATCCGACCGACCGTATTTGGCGCGTGCTCACGGGGGCGTGTACGTGTCCCCACTTCCCTGGATGGCGCGAAAGGCCAATGTAGAGCAAAGTTGCCGATACTGGCGGACGCATGCCTATCGTTGCAAGCCTGGCGACTCTGGAGAGCCGAGTAACATGCAGCCGAATACATTAACTATGGAGCCGCCTGACTGGTTCATCGTGCCGTGATGCACACACCCGCCAAACCGTCGCCAGCCGACGGCGCCCCGACCGAGCATAGATCTCGGTCGGGGCAGAGAAGACTCTTCGATTATTGACTTATAACAAATATTATTGTACGGTGGCAAAGATCGTTTTTATGGCGTACTATGTATGCGAAACGAACACCTTACCAAGCAAACTTACATAGATATAGCTGCGCTACGTGCTGCTCGCTGAATACATATAGAGTGTACTGAGCGAGCATCATGTGGGAAACTTGGCACATTCGTGCTGAGCTCGTGATGAGAAGGCGGCAACTAATGATTGTGTGCAATGGCGAATTCGAAGCCCTTGTCGGGCAGCTGACTTGCGAGGTCACGGCAGGTGACTGGGTGGAGCAGCTGCCCCAAGTGGAGGCTGACGCTCTGGCCTCGTTCGGCGACGCGTTCACGCTGTGCGGAGCAGTCAGTTCGACGACAGGGAGATGAGCGTTGAGCTGAGGCTCGATCTGACAGTCGGCATGGACGCTGGGGCAGCCTGGGGGATTCTTGACCAGTACGCGGGAGCCATCCATGGTCGCCTGGTGTCTACGTCTTTGAACGACGAAGAGAAGATGACCCTGAGGATCGCCGAAGAAGAGGGCAAGCGACGAGCCAAGACGCTGTTCTTGACTCTCGGCGACCTTCACGGCCTGTTCCGGCCCGAAGGCCAAGACCCGGTCGGCTGACCGTTCATCTCTTCAGGGGCACACCGGCTGGTGAGCTGGTGTGCCCCTCGGCCTTATCTCATGTGTAAGTTTGCTTGGGCATACATCGAACTAATATATGCACAGCCATCACGGCTGTTTTTGCTTTAACGATCTTTTTAGTATATGATACGCCCCATGCCGAACTTCGGCACGCACACAACACGAGGAGTATCACATGTCGCATGTGTACGACACACTGCCCGAAGATGTTCGCGAGCTGCTCACGCAGTGCACGTCGGCCCGCGACAACCACCCGTTGTTCGTATGGATCATGTCGGGTGGTATCGCTGCGCGCGAGACACCGCTGACGACGGTGCAGTTGAAGTTCTTGGCCGACAAGGTCAAAGACCTCTTTGAAGACCAAGTGCGACCCCGTCTTCAGCAGTCCCGTATGGGTCGATACGCAAAAGTACCCGAACTGATAAAGTTGATTGCTCGGGCGAAGGCCTGTGGCATCAGCCCGTCCAGTGCATTTGGGATCGATGCGGCCGAGGAAGCGCATCTGCACTACGTAAGCCGTGTCCTTGATCTGAACTACTCGGTGAAGGCTGCCGGGTACCCAAGTGGGCCTGAAAGGCAGGCTGCCCATCGGCGACTGGCGCTGAACCTGCTCGGTGAGCTTGATGGCTCGCCGCTCGAAGTCTGGGAGTATCACGATGGTTCGCCCGACCAGGTCATGCGGTATGCCAGGTACGGCATGCAGTGCGAGATGGTCGCAATCGTCGAAGCTTGCAAGAAGGGCGATCTCTCGGGCTTGCCACGATTGATCCATGTGCATCGCGTGTTGGAGTACGACTGGGTAGCGCTCCACACCGACACAAACCAAGTGGCGCGCTGGCAGCGTGAGGCGGCTACGGCCGGGATCGTCATCGTGCTCCAGAAGTTGTTGCACGGCAACGTTGACTCCGAGCTGTTCAAGTTGGAGGTGCCGAACATGCTGCGTGCAATGATTGCACACGAGGTCACGCTTCAAGAAGCTGGTGTGACCATCGATCAATTCGCCGCCGTGCGAGCTGAGTTCGATAGCTGGCTCGAGGCTGCAACGCTCAAACCGTGCGACTATGCCACGACCTCTGCTACCGTCAGAGCTGCCGCCGAAGTTCTGCCGCTGTTCGATCAGGTTATCGAACTGAGCGACGCGTAAGCGGCCACGGCAATCGGTGTCGCTGCCGCCCAGCGAAAACGCCCCCGAGAGGCGCTGCTACCAGCATGGTAGGGTGCTTCTCGGGGGCATCTTACATATATAGATAATAAAAAACCTAGGCAGAACCGTGGAAGAGGCGAACGTATCGACCTCTTCCACGGGTCCTTGCTGCCGTGGCGTGGAAGGCGCGCAGATGGGCTACTTGTAGGTTGCCCACTGTTCGACGCATCCCATGTAGCGCAGGCGGCTGACTTCATGTGGCCCGCGCCGCTCTTTCCTGAGGCGTAGTGTCTGCGCGAGAGGCCACTGGGCATCGCACGCCCAGCCCAACTTCTCGAACAGCCAGATCACCCGCGCCGAGATGTCGAACTGCCAGCGCAGCACGCCGTGACGGGCACTTGACGGCACGGCATGATGCATGTTGTGCCACGACTCGCCGCAAGACAGGATTGCCAGCCACCAGACATTGCCGGCATGGTCGCCCGACTTGAACGGATGCTTGCCACGCACGTGACAGATCGAGTTGATCGACCATGTCACGTGATGCAGCACGCAGATCCGCACCAGACCGCCCCACAGAAACCCTGTGAAGGCAGCCCACAGCGTGCCGCCGACGAGCCAGCCGATCAGGGTCGGCGCCAGCAGGCCGATGCCCACCCATACGGGAAACAGCGAGCTGAGCCGCATCAGTAGTCGATCGTTCAGCAGTTTGGGCGCGTATTTTTCGGGGTTGCTGAACTCACGCCCGAACAGCCAGCCGATGTGCGCGTGCCACAGTCCCTTCGTCAGGTTCCACACGCCCGAGCCGTACAGCCAGGGCGAATGCGGATCGTCCTCCTTGTCGCTCGCGCTGTGATGACGCCGGTGGTCGGTCACCCAGTTGAGGAGTGACCCCTGTGTTGCCACCATGGCAGCGATCGCCAGCGCCACCTGCAGCCCTCGCTTGGCCTTGAAGGCGCCATGCGTGAAGTAGCGGTGAAAGCCGACCGTCACGCCGAGGCAGCTGATGAAGTAGAACGCCACCAGCAACGCCAGGTCGGTCCAGCCGACTGCGAGCTGCCAAGCCAACCAGATCGCCGCGAACAACCCCACGAAAGGGACGCCCACGAACAGGTACAGAATGACTTGATCGCGATTGCTGCGGCTCCCAGCCAGCATCGGTTTGACCCCAGCTGGAGTCGCCGGCGGTACGCCGGGTATTGCGTGAGTGCTCACGTGAACCCCTTCGGTTTGTCGCGCGATAAAATGCCTCCTGGCCACGGAGCCAGAACACTTTTATCATAGCATCTTGCATGATTTGCTATACTAGTAACAGTAGAACGGTTCGACTGAACAATAAATGTTTTCGCGTGAAAAGTCGCGAGTACTATATGCACATTGAGGATGAATCACACCATGCTATCACAGCAAGAGTTTAAGAAGTTTGCCAAAGACCGATCGGTCTTATTTTTAGCAGGTATATTTACGTTGGTGACGCTGATCGCTATCGGACTATTAATTACATGGTTACAGCCGAGTGATGTTCAAATTCCTATCCGTTACAATGGCTTTAATGTCGATTTTAGCAGCCGCCAAGGTAATCTATTTAACGACCAGTGGTACGAGCGTATATCATTTGTTATTTTTGCGGTGCTTCAGTTTGGCGCGCTTATCTGGCTTGCAATCAAAATGTTTGATGGCGGTTATCGAGTAATGGCAAAATTTTTGCTGGCTGGCGGCGTGTTGTCGCTCATTATTCTTTCACTGATTGGCTTCTTTATTAACCGGACTATTACGCTCTAGCTTTTTGCTAGACCATATCTTATGCAAGACCTCGAAATTCCTCTCGGTAAGCGTAAACCGCTCTATCGCTTCTTTGAAATACTGCCAGGTGTGCTTAGCCTAACGCTACTACTGTTGCCAATTGTGCTGGCTATCGTTAACCCGCTGCTTGCAGCGGTCTTTATTATTGTCTACACGATCAGCTGGATTATTCGCGCGTTAGTACTGGCGGTGCGCACATTACAGGGGTACAGTACGATGCGTGATGCGGAAGCGATCGATTGGCAAGCACGTTTAGCCGACTGTGACCACCCCGAGAAGGCCGCTCAAGCTATGCGTCAGCGCAAGCTCATATGGCACGAAACAGCGCATTTTGCCAACTTACAGCGCATCGCAACGCTCGATTACCCCAAGCCGAGCGAAGTCATACAGGTCGTTATCATTGCGACGTACAACGAAACATTTGAAACACTTGAGCCAACCGTGCAGTCAGTGCTCGACAGTAGTTTTCCGGGCAAGCAAACGATCCTCGTTATCGGCTATGAAGCACGCGGCCCCGAGGAAACGCACCGTGTAGCAAAGGCGCTCGTCGAGCAATATCAAGATAAATTTTATGCGGCCTTTGCCTTTGAGCACCCAAGCGATATTCCTGATGAGGTTATTGGCAAGGGCGGTAATATCGTCTATGCCGCGCGACAACTGCAGCAATGGGTTGAGAAGCAAGGCATTGTTAAAGAGAATGTTATTATCACCACCCTCGACGCCGACAACCGTCCGCACCCATCCTACCTCAGTTATTTGGCATACGAGTTTATCGTCACCGAGCGTCGCCACGAGTGTGCTTACCAACCAATCGCACTGTTCTTGAACAACATTTGGGATGTACCTGCACCGATGCGTGTTCTTGCAACGGGTAACTCATTTTGGAACATGGTGAATTCACTACGACCCCATATGCTCCGCAACTTTGCCGCCCATGCCCAGAGCTTAGTGAGCCTGGAGCGCACTAACTTTTGGAGCACACGCACGGTCGTTGAGGATGGTCATCAGTTCTGGCGTAGCTACTTTGCCTTCAAGGGTGAATATGAGGTGGTACCAATTTACGTGCCAATTTACCAAGATGCAGTACTCTCTAATACCTATATAAAGACGCTCAAAGCGCAGTTTGTGCAGCTGCGCCGTTGGGCGTATGGCGCCTCGGACGTACCATACGTTGCAACTCGTGTTTTCTCAAAGCACCGTACTGTGCCGTTTTGGCCAGGTTTTACGAAGTTTTTGCGATTACTCGATGGCCACGTCAGCTGGGCAACTTCATCGATTATCTTGGCATTCGGTGCCTGGGCACCATTATTGTTCGCTAACGAATCAAACCGTAGTATCGTCGCACATGAACTTCCCGATTTAGTCAGCTACTTGCAGTGGCTCGGTTACGTCGGCCTGATACTGAGTATATTTTTATCAATGAAGATGCTGCCACCACGACCAGCCCGCTATAAACGTCGCCGTAACGTCTTCATGGTTCTGCAGTGGGCGCTTATGCCAGTTACCTCGATCCTGTATGGGTCAAGCGCCGCAATTTACTCGCAGACGCGCTTATTGCTTGGCAA
Organism: uncultured bacterium; assembly: GCA_903821365.1. Taxonomy (GTDB): domain Bacteria; phylum Patescibacteriota; class Saccharimonadia; order Saccharimonadales; family Saccharimonadaceae; genus CAIJKY01. Next base: position 25,646 of record CAIJKY010000001.1, read on the forward strand.
ATACCTCGATAAATTCGATGTCACCGACAAAACAGTCGTTACCGATACGAAAGACTAAGCCGAGCTTTATAGTTGGCGGCGAGGAGCGCGTCGTAGGCAGTAAGTGTATCGAGCACAAGCTGCTGGTACGCGGCATTATCAATGACGGGCACAGGCAGGCTCGTCTTTTTTGCTGACTTTTTATAGGTGCCAATACTTTCTGCGGCCGCTCGAAAGGCTTTGCTGGCAATCGTATCGGCGAGCCATATCAGTGCGTCTTGTTTTGGCATATGGCTACCAGCGAGAAATAAATCACGCAGCAGCTCGGCTTTATTAAACGGTATTTGATCTTTGCGATGCTTGCCGTTGCCAACCGTGAAGGCGCCGGTATAGTCGGGTAGCTCGTGAGTCGTGAAGATAAAACCGCAGTTTGTGCAGGCGCGCCTTCGCCAGACGCGTGGCTCGGTTGCATGCTTGCGCGAGTTAGTGATCTCTAGTTTTCCAGTAGTGCAGGCTAGGCAGCGCATCATTTACTCCATTACGATGTCTACATGTTGTCATATAGCTATTAATTTTGCTAGTGGATAAGCATATGAAATATGGGGGAAAGTGTGTTCACCCCTGTTAATTAGTAATGACTGCAAAGTACAGATGTTGAGTTGCTATACGGCTTTTGTTTTGAAACGCATCTGCGGGCGAGCAAGGCCAAACGTCGTTTATGATGATGTCTATGCGCTCCATGATATAACTGGACACTAGTTAATCGTCTTACTTTTCCCGTGAAAACATCACCACGCGTATAACTGATATGGTTTTGAGCCCTAATAGGGCGTGGAAAACAGCGAGGAAAAGTGGGAAACTCATGCGTACAAACAAAAGGCCGCACCTAATGTGCGGCCAATGTCATCTATGCAGATAATTGAGAATCATATACAGAACTGGTGGATCCGGCAGGATTCGAACCTGCCACCTCCGCAACGTCAATGCGGCGCTCTAGCCAAATGAGCTACGGATCCACATATTCTATAAATGAATCAAACTTATCAAATAGTAGCAAAAACAGGGGCGGGTGGCAAGATGGGTTGATATTTATAATATAATGTGTTATAATCTAGTTTGCTTCTGACTCGACTGCGAAAGAGGTAGAAATGGTTACCCAGACATGGCTTGACATCTCACTGCTCACGCTCTGCGTCATAACCATCGCCATCACCGCGGCCTACGCACGGCGCACCAAGTTCGAAATGCTTGCCGCATTTCACGTGGAGTGCATGTTTCTGGTGGGCGCAGTGAGCGTGGTTGTCTCCGGCTTGTTGCGGAGCAGCACCTCTATCATCTCGCCAGTGCTGTACGGCTTTGGTATGCCGCTGCGGAGTGCGAGCGCCCTGGTGGGCCTGCTCTTCATCGCCACGTACTACATGAGGAACGTCCGGTTCCTTCAGGTGGTGAAGTACGCGAACAAGGCGAGCATCTGGATGCCGTTCCTGTACATGCTGACATACGCGTGCTACACGGGAGGGTTTTCCAAGACGCTTGCGTCTGGCGACGCCTCGCCATCATTGATCGAGAAGCTCTCGATCGGACTGTGGGCGGGGTTGATCGTTGCCAGTGTCGGCGCTGCGGTGGCATTCAGTGCTATCCAGCGCCGTGCACGGAGCGTCGCAGCCTGACCAGCATCCCATCCACCCGCGGGGCACCATGCCCCGCCTCGAGTTCAGAAGACAGCGGCTGCCCATCCGGGTGGTCGCTTTCTTCGTTCTAGGGCTTGCTGCACGAAAAATAGGCTATGATATACTATAAATAAGCAATGAAGCGGCCCAACCATCCGCCGAGCTTCGCCGGTGTGACGACGATGAGCGTATCAAATAGTCGTAAGAGTAAAGTCGAGGTGGAACCTCCTGAATCTAGTCAGGACCGAGACGCGCGGAATAATTATGCAAAACAGCATGATCTTCCGGGCGATTTTTAATTTCTTATCATAAACCTCAACAAAGGAGCACGGCAATGAGCCACCCCAACAACGACCTACATCCAATGCGCCACAGTTTAGCGCACATTATGGCAACCGCCGTGACTACATTATGGCCAGATGCCAAACTGGGCGTTGGTCCAGTTGTCGAAAACGGTTTTTATTACGATATTGATGTCCCAGGCGTTAAAATCTCCGAAGAAGACTTCAAAAAGATTGAAAACGTCATGCGAAACGTCATTAATAAGGACCAGCCTTTTGTGCATAGCGAAAAGCCAATCGACGAGGCAATTGCTTGGGCCGAAGCCGCAAAACAGCCGTACAAAGCTGAACTACTCAACGACTTGAAGCGCTCTGGCACCACCGTTGCCAACGAGCTCGACGGTGATGCCATGGGCACTATCGCCAGCGGGGACGCGGCGGTCGAGACGGCATCGTTCTACTCCAACGGCGATTTTACTGATCTATGTCGCGGGCCTCATGTTGCAAGTACCGGTAAGGTCGGAGCGTTTAAGCTTATGCGTATCGCCGGCGCGTATTGGCGTGGCAAAGAGACAAACCCGCAAATGCAACGTCTTTATGGAGTCGCATTTGCAACCAAAGAAGAGCTTAATCAACACCTCGCCATGCTTGAAGAAGCGAAAAAGCGTGATCATCGCGTGCTTGGCGAACAACTTCGGATCTTTACGACCAGCGAAGATGTTGGCAAAGGCTTGCCGTTGCTATTGCCGCGCGGCTCAACGATGAAGCATCTGCTAAGTCGTTACATGCGACAGCTTGAAGAAGCTGGTGGCTACCAATACGTCGATACGCCAGTGCTTGCTCACGAGCGGCTGTATCAGCTTTCAGGACACGCCGAGTTTTACGCCGATGACATGTTTACGGTTATCGACTCCGAAGGCGAAAAGTTCTACGTATCACCGATGAACTGCCCGCATCACCACCAAATCTATGATCGTATGGTGCTCAGCTACAACGACCTTCCGCTGCGTCTCGCCGAGCACTCCGGACTGTACCGTCACGAACTTTCAGGAACATTAACGGGGCTTATCCGCGTGCGCGGGCCGATTACCCAAAACGATGCTCATATTTATGTCACCAAAGAGCAACTCAAGGCGGAATTCATTAAAGTGCTCGAACTGTTTAAGCATGTATATGACGCCTTTGGTATCGACGACTACTGGTATCGCTTATCACTACCAGACTTCAAGAAGGACAAATACGGTGGCGAAGAGGCAAATTGGCGCGAATCAGGCGACATTATCCGCGAAGCCATGCAAGAGCTTGGCGTAAAATTTGTCGAAGCCGAGGGCGAAGCCGCCTTTTACGGTCCTAAAATCGATGTCCAAACACGTAACGTTACCGGCAAAGAAGATACCATCGCTACCTCGCAGATCGACCTACTTGTCCCCAGCCGCATGAACCTTACATATGTCGATGCCGAGGGTCAAAAGCAGCACCCACTGGTGATTCACCGGGCTATTCTTGGCTCACTTGAGCGTTTTATCGGTTTTTATATCGAAAAGACGGCCGGCTGGTTCCCATTTTGGCTTGCGCCAGAGCAGGTGCGCATCCTGACAATTAACGATACAGTCCTACCATACGTTGAACAGATTAAATCGGTGTTAAATGATGTCGTTTTAACTCAACCACTCAAGTATAATGAGCTTCGCTACAGCCTCGATGATCGCAACGAATCGCTCGGCAAAAAAATCCGTGAAGCTGCTGGTTTAAAAATCCCGGTACAACTCATCGTCGGGCCAAAAGACCAAGAGGCGGCAGAGGTAAGTGTTCGCACTAAGGACAAAGAAGAGAAGATAGCGCTGGCTGATCTTAAATCGTATCTACAGGCGCTGTAAAGTACGATGAAAACGATTGCTGTTGATATTGATGACGTTCTCGCGGCCAGCGCTCAGCATTTTGTCGACTTCAGCAACCAACACTGGGGCCACTCGTTCACATTGAGCGATTACGACGAACATTGGCAACGCATGTGGGGCTTAGAGCGTGATTTTACCCAAGCACGTGCCCGTGCTGACTTTTATCATGCCGCAAAGCCATACACACAGCTTCACGGTGTTAACGGTGCCAACGCCTCGCTGAAGCGCTTATCGCGCGATTTTCGGCTTGTCGTTGCCACCTCGCGCTTAAAGAAGAACGCTGATGAAACGCATGCTTGGCTCGATACGCACTATGGTGGTATCTTTAGCGATGTTCATTTCGCAGGCATTTGGGACGTTGTTGATGATACGACTCCATTTGCCACCAAAGCCGATCTTTGTCGCCGCATCGGTGCTGATTATCTGATCGATGATCAACCCAAGCACTGTATTGGTATTGCTGAAGACGGCAAGGAGGCACTGTTATTTGGTGGTTATCAGTGGAACCAAGCTGCTACATTGCCAAAATCAGTTACGCGCACCCCTGATTGGCAAGCGGTTGAGGCTTATTTTTATGCCTGAATCGGTGCCGAACCCAGACGTGCCCGGCTCGGGTTTTAAAGAGCGCGTTTACGAGATTGTTGGGCAAATCCCTAAGGGGCGTCTTATGACTTATGGCGATGTAGCGGGTCTCGCCGGCAGCGCCTATGCTTCTCGCCAAGTTGGTCAAATTGCGCACTTTGGACCACCCGACTTGCCATGGCAGCGAGTGGTGAATCGCCATGGAGGCCTCGCCTCGGCCTATACGTTTGGTGGGCTCGACGGCCATAAAGCATCACTCGAAGGCGACGGAGTGACAATCGGCGATGACTACGTCGTCATTGATTTCGCCCGTCGACGTTGGCGCCCAGGTCAGTCTGAAGAGCTGCCGCCAGAAACCACACCCACCGAAGATACGCAGGCAACCTTATTCTGATGCTATACTCACAACGAAACCAGCTTATTGAGACACTTGATGATTGCACGCTCCTTGCCATCGTCGGCCCGACCGCGAGCGGTAAAACCGAACTGGCGCTTCGAGTTGCTGCGGCTATTCCAGCGGAAATTATCTGCGCTGATTCCCGCACCGTTTACAAAGGGCTCGACGTGGGGACCGCTAAGCCGAGTGCTTTCGAGCAGTCGCAGGTGCCGCATCATGGGCTTGATATCGTCACGCCCGACCAAACATTTAGTGCAGCCGAATTTCAGCGGTACGCACAACAATGGATAGCCGACATTCGAAAACGTGACAAATTGCCAATTATCGTCGGCGGCACCGGCTTGTATGTCGAAGCATTGTTGTACGATTATCAATTTGGCCAGCCAATTGATCAAGAACGCCGAGAAGTGCTCGAAGGAATGACGCTTGAAGCGTTGCATAAATATTGTGTACTCAACAACATAGAACTGCCTGAGAACTACAAGAATCGACGATACGTCATACGAGCAATCGAACGTGCCGAAGCAGCAGCACCTCAAGGTCCCACAAAGAGCCAGCAGCTTCCGCCCCAGTCCCGGCTTATAGGGCTGAATCCAGGCAGTGACGCCTTGAGGGCACGCATCACAGCGCGTGCACAGGCTATATTCAACGGTAACGTTATCGAAGAGGCTAAACGAGCGGCAAGTCAATATGGCTGGGGCGCACCAGGGCTTAGCGGTAATATCTACCCAATCATCAAGCAGCTCATTAGGGGTGAGCTAACTCAAGAGCAGGCAATTGAACAATTCATCACCAGCGATTGGCGGCTCGCCAAGCGTCAACGTACCTGGTGGCGTCGGGACGAACACATTCAGTGGTACGAGTAAGCGACTTCTAGAGGGGTACTATGCTACAATGAACAAGTAAACAGACGCCTATATACAGACATGATCGATACATTATTTGGTTCAAAAACCCGGGTCAAACTGCTGCATTTGTTCTTGAACAATCCCAGCCGCTCTTTTTATGTCCGCGAAATTACTCGTAAAATTGACGAACAAATCAACTCGGTCCGTCGCGAGTTGGCAAATCTTCAGGGCATCGGTATTGTCAAAAGTGACAGCTCAAACAATAATCGTCTCTACTATGAAGTCAACCAAGAATACGTTCATTTCAAGCCGCTCAAAGCCATCTTTGAAGACCAGTCAGTCACTAGGGAAGTGCCTGGCGCAAAAGTGGCGAACGACTGGCAAAAGCGCCTCAAACCACTTGGCGATGTACGACTCGCCGTTTTTAGCGGTAAACTTGTTAAAGGTTCACCGTCAACAGCCGATGTATTGCTTGTTGGCAACATCAACAAAACGCAGGCGAAGCGCTTTATCAAAGAGCTCGAAGAAGAGGAGCGGTTGACACTCAATTACGCCGTGATGCCGTATGACGATTTTTATTACCGCTTCAGCATCAAAGACCGATTTGTGGTCGAGTTGCTGGCTCGCTCAACAGTCATTCTCGACGAAGACAGCATCTTAGCTGCTACTGCCACCACTAACCATAAAGCGACATAGGAGATACCCATGACCGACATTACATACAAAGGTGCAAATTGCCTGATTATTCAAACCAAAGCGACCACAATTGTCACTGATCCAGTTACCACTGGTGTTAAGCTTCCGAAAGAAGTTGCAAAAGCTCGTGTTGTGCTTGCGACACAGCCACAATTTGGCGGTGAACCAGTCGGCAAAGAACAGCTTGTGCTTAATAGTCCTGGCGAATATGAAGTTGGTGACGTCTCGATTGTTGGCCACGACGCCGAAAGCCAGCTTGACCCAAGTCTTAAGACAACTGTTTTTCGTCTTGAAACTCCAGAGGCGCGCATGGCGGTGATTGGTCATATCAATCCTGATAAGATCGACGACACGCTAATCGAGAATCTTGGTGTCATCGACATCCTATTCGTCCCTGTCGGTGGTGCAGGGTACACTGTTGACGCTCATGGTGCCGCTAAGCTTGTTCGCCGTGTTGGACCAAAGGTTGTTATCCCGGTCCACTATAAAGAAGACGGGGTTGCTTATGAGGTGCCTCAGAACTCCGTTGAAGACTTTATCCGCGAACTTGGTATCCCCGTACAAGAAGAAGTAAGCTATAAGTTGAAGCAGGCAAGTCAGCTCCCAGAGACGCTCACCTTGATTCGCTTGACTGTTTAGCCGAATTTCGATAAAATATAGTTTGATTAACCTCGGTGGCGTCAGTAATGACATTTCAATAGCCGTGCGATGGAAGTAATAAGGAACAATTAACTATGGCAACTCGTTGCGAACTCACAGGTAAAGGCAAAATGTACGGCAATAACGTACCTTTTTCGATGCACAAAACGAAGCGCGTCTTCAAGCCAAACCTCCAAAAAAAGACCTTTGAATCAAACGGTCAAAAGATCACGCTTGTACTAAGTACACAAGCTATCCGTACTTTGAAGAAAAAAGGCTTATTGCGCCCAGTTGCCGCAAAGTAAATTGCTTTCAATCTACGCGCCACTCCTTTAAAAACGCACTCCGGTGCGTTTTTTGTTATCATAGGGTTATGAGCAAGAAACAACCAGAAATGCCTTCACGAGTCGCCATCATTGGCGCGATCCTTATCATTGGACTTATGATCGGCGCAGCCTTCTTTACGACGCCACACGGCGGTAGCAAGGCAACTAAAATGGAAGCAGAAGGTGCCTCCGGCGGTAACGTCATTCAAGATGGCGATGCCTCTGGTGGCAAAGCTATTGAGTTTAAGTAAACGCTTGCTTCAACCGTAGTGCTTATGGTTAAATAAAACCATTACTATTATGAGCGAGATATAAACAATGAAAAGTACGCCGAAAAGTTCAAAGACAAATACTGTTGTTTCGGTTGTCGTTGGCCTGAGTGTCGCTGTTGTTGGATATGCTTTGTTTGTAACGCTTGCTGCGACACCGACCAAGGTGATCGAAGCTGAAGACGCTACAGGTGCTAAAATCATCGATGACACAACTGCCAGTCAAGCAAAGGCATTACTATTTGGCGACGCCGCTCCTTCTACAGGTGGTGGCACAGATACAGGTGGTGGAACCGGCACTGGTGGGGGCACCGGCGGAACATCAACCGATCTTAACGCAACAACTTGTACTGCGCCTACGCCACTCTCGGGCGCAACGGGCTATAAGCTTGTCGACTGTACCGACTTTGCAGGTTCAGACATACCAACCGGCTGGGACGCTTATGAAGGTGGTGGAGACGGTACTGTTGTTGGGGCAGGGCGCAAGCGCGTACAAGCAACCGTCGGTGGCGGTATTCTCACACTGACACAGCTCGCCGACGGTTCAACCGGCGCCATCTCATCGCAGTACGAACAGAAATATGGATATTGGGAAGTTCGTATGCGCACCTACGCAACGGGCGGAAGCGGCTCTCCTGCCCACCCGGTACTACTCACGTGGCCAAACGACGGCAGCAATCCATGGCCAGGTGGTGGTGAGAATGACTACGCAGAATCTGACATTGGAAGCGGCTCGGTTGGTGTATTCTTGCACTGTCCAACAAGCAGCGGTGGTAACTGTTATACCAACTCACTTGATATCGACCAATCAGAATGGCATGTCTATGGCTTTGAATGGACTTCAAGCTTCATGGCAGGTTACATTGACGGTAAAGAGTGGTTCCGTGACACTTCAGTCCAGCCTCCAGGACCACATCACCAGACCATCCAGCTCGACAACCTGAGCGGCAGCACACCAGTTGCGCCAGCCAAAATGGAAGCCGACTGGGTGCACGTTTACAGCAAGTAAACAGTTTCCACGAATACTATAGCCCTCTAATAAACGGAGGGCTATTTTTATGCTACTATTACTCCAGCGTTTAACGCACATCGGGGTGTGGCGCAGTTGGTAGCGCGCACGGCTGGGGGCCGTGAGGTCGCAGGTTCAAGTCCTGTCACCCCGACCAAATCTCTGCTATTATCGTCCAATGGAACTCAGACTAATTATTACCGGCGGCACAATTGATAAAAAATATAACGAGCTGAATGGTGAGTTGGTGCATACTGCAACATTGTTGCCAGAAATGCTTAAGCAAGCTCGCTCATCAGTAAAAATCAACTATCGTCACCTGATGTTAGTTGATAGCTTGGTTATGACCGATGCGCAGCGTCAGGAAATTGCCCAAGATTGTATAGGCGCCGAAGAAGATAGGATCGTGATCACGCACGGCACCGATACCATGGTAGAAACTGCTCAGTTGCTTGGTAAAACTATTACTGATAAAACAATCATTTTGACAGGCGCCATGATACCATATGCTTTCGATGGTTCTGATGCTTTATTCAATCTTGGCTCAGCGCTTATGGCGGCTCAGACAATGACAAGCGGTGTTTATATCGCGATGAACGGACAAATTTTTGAATATAATAACGTGATGAAAGACAAAGGATTGGGAGAGTTTAAGCTAAAAGTGGCAACATAAAGTCCCGCCACACACCGACGAACCACTTTTTACCTGCGTAAGAACCCAGGTGGGTGCTCGCAATCCATCTCCACGGAGATAGACAATTTGAGCTCCCAATAGAAAAGTGTTCAGGAAAAAATATATTCGTCGGTATGTGTAGGTGCGGGACACTTATAGTATAGCACCACCCAGTCATGCCTGCCGAGATATGATTTCATTTCTACTACGTTTCAACCGTTGCTCAAGAGAAACGGACGGCGCCACCGGTTAAGAAGTTCATGACGTTAATCATGACGACACTAAATGGTCTGCTAAGGAAACTGTAAAAGATAAATATAAACACAAGGATTGCGACAAAGCCTAGTGATTCGATTGATCGCATCACACCACGCACTGGCTCCGGCGCGACCGCGTAAAGGAGTCGTGAACCATCAAGCGGTGGGAAGGGGATCATATTGAATATAAAGAACCCGACGTTAACCTGCATAAACAATAGAAGTACCGTTTGCCAAAGGCCACTGGCGCCAAGCATGATGCCAACACCTGCAAGAGCCGCAAGGATAAGGTTTGATAATGGTCCAGCCAGGGCAACTGCCGCTGCGCCAAAATCACCACCGCGGAGACGCTCCGGGTTAAAGGGAACGGGCTTTGCTGCACCAAAGATGGGTGCGCCGATGATCGCGAGAAATACCGGTAGTGCGATCGTCGTCAGCAGGTCGATGTGTGCAAGCGGGTTGAAGGTAAGTCGACCCTCATGCTTGGCTGTGTTGTCGCCAAGCCAATAGCTGGTGAAGGCGTGCATCGCTTCATGAATAGTTAACGATACAAGCACCGACGCCAGTGCAATAACAATAGTGAGTAGTGGCAATTCCATCATAATTCTCACTTAGTATAACAGATTGTCGACAGTGAATGGTCTATTGCGGTCGCGATAATGAGCTATGCGCGCCAGCGGCCGCAGGCAGTTGACTGTCCTTTGACGCTGCGAGCGACACGATCAAGGCGTAGCTGGCGATAGCAAGACCGGCAGCGACGACTAGACCGATCGATAGATTGGTGTGGTTGCCTAATTTAATGAATGTTGAAACTTTTTTAATCATAGATTGTGTGTGCATATGTACTATGATTTAACCACAAGCATGTATAACGAGACAAGTCTATTCGCAGTTGTTTTCTATCGTCATTGGCACTATGATGGAATGAATAGGGGTATCTAAGGCAAGCGTCAAAGAACAAATATGAAACAAAAAGTATCAGTCTACGCGATTGTAAAGCACGACAATAAAGTGCTTTTGCTACGTCGAGCACTCGGACGAGCGGACATTATTGGTAAGTATGAGCTGCCAGGCGGTGAGTTGCCATACGGGTTTTCACCACAACAGGCAATGACAAAGTTTATTACCGAGCAAACGGATGCCGATCCGCAGACGCTGCAACTCTATGATGTTCGCGCGTATCCAAGCGCCTATGATGATAAAACCACTCGTGTAGACGTTGTTTATCTCGCATCTATCCATCTACCGGCGCATCTCCATCTATCACCAAGGCATAGTAAATATATTTGGAGAATGATGCAAGATATACATCAAAACGATGTTACTGAAGCAACATATAATCTGTTAGGATTTGATAAAACGCCTGAGTATCTCAAAATGCTCGGGCTTAGTCAGTCAAATGATGATGATAAGAAAACATCAGATATTTTAGTGACAGCCTATACCGATGGCGGTTCGCGCGGCAATCCCGGCCCATCAGCTGCAGGCTTTGTGCTATACGATGAGCAAGGCCGGACCATTCAAGAAGGTGGCGCTTACTTGGGTATTACTCACAACAACCAAGCGGAATACGAAGCAGTATGTCTGGCGCTTACGGCAGCGGCGAAGCTTGGTTGCAAACGGATTCAATTTCGACTCGATAGCCAATTAGTGGTTAATCAAATGAATGGCTTATATCGCGTCAAGAACGAAGAGCTGCGCGCTGTTCATATGCAAGCGACACAGTTGGTAAAACAATTTGAGCACGTGACGTTTGGCCATATCCGTCGAGAGTTTAACCATGAAGCTGACGCGATTGTGAATCGAATTCTCGACGAGCAAGAGCTGCATGATGCTGTATAGGCGTTATGTTATAATGCCTAAGTCAGATAGCTGGATGATCGCTTCTTTTTAGAAGAGGAAAGTCCGGGCAGCAGAGAGCAAGACAGTTGCTAACGGCAACCGGGGGTAACCCTAGGGAAAGTGTCACAGAAACGAAACCGCCGACTTACGCGGCACGGGGCTTTTATTGCAGGTTAATGAAATCCGCGTGCTGCGTAAGGGTAAGGGTGAAACGAGTTGGGGTAAGAGCCCACAGCGCTGTACGGTGACGTGCAACGGAGGTAAACCCTGTCTGCTGCAAGGAGGTCTGCTCACCATTTTAAGTAATGGGAGTTGCTCGTTTGGCGGGCCGTTTATAATCCGCTAGAGCTGTCAGGTAACTGACAGCGTAGATAGATGATCATCCAGATAATTTATTATTGGACAGAACCCGGCTTATAGGCTATCTGACACTAAAGATGCATCCGTTACAGGATGCTTTTTTAGTTGTGATTTTAGCAGTGGCTATCAACAGAGTTATTTCTCAATTTCGTAAGGATAAAAGCGAAGTGCAGCCGGATACTCTCTTGTTTAAAAAACAAGAGAGTATACCGCGCGAAACGTCCTGAAGAAATTGAGAAATAACTCTGTTGAGTAAAGGACTAAAAGTACTAAAAAAGCACCCAGTAATGGATGCTCATTCAGCGTGTCAGCTATGGTCGTTCAATCTATTGCTTTGCAGCGAGATCAACAATTGCCTTGAAGGCAGCTGGCTCGGTTGCTGCAAGTTCAGCAAGACTCTTACGGTCAAGCTCAATGTTTGCAGCTTTGAGTTTACTCATAAAGACTGAGTAGCTCATGCCGTGTTCGCGGACGGCCGCATTGATGCGGGTGATCCAAAGACCACGTAGGTCGCGCTTGCGGTTACGACGGTCGCGATATGCATATTGCAGCGCACGAATAACACCTTGTTTCGCAAGACGGAACGAGCGTGTGCGGTTGTGCTGCATGCCCTTGGCCATCTTCAGGATTTTTTTATGGCGATTACGGGCAGTAACGCTTCGTTTGACGCGCATTATTTGGCTCCTTTCGTAGCTGGGCTAGCATTTGCACCGCTTTGGACGATACGTCGGCCACGGCTTTTCTTGTTATTCTTTACACCACCGAGTGCACGCTTTAAGTTAGCGGCGATAGAACCGGTGATGATGGCGGGTGTGTTGATGAAGCGTTTGCGAGAAGCACTCTTCTTTTGCAAGAAGTGGTGACCACTGGCGCGTCGGCGCATCAATTTACCGCCTGCTGAGATCTTAAGCCGCTTGACAGTCGAGCGGTGGGTTTTCAGCTTAGGCATTATTACTTACTCCTTATGACTATACTCAGATTTCGTCCTGCCATCTGAGGTTTACCGTCAACAATAACGCTGTCACCAAGTGTTTCAACGACACTCTCCAAAAGCTTGTAACCAAGTTCTTGGTGAGCCATCTCGCGTCCACGGAAGAAGGCAGATATCTTCACTTTATGGCCATCTTCAAGGAATTCACGGACTTTTCGCAGCTTGATATCAAGGTCGCCCTTGCCAATTTTCAGGCCAAGACGAATCTGCTTAAGTTCGCTCACGCGGGCATTCTTTTTGTTCCGCTGCTGCTCTTTGGTCTTCTGATACTGGTATTTACCCCAGTCGATGATCTTGACAACAGGAGGAGATGCTCCGGGTGAAATTTCTACCAAATCGAGCTCGTGCTGCTCGGCCGCTTTGAGGGCGTCGCCTATCGAAAGGATCCCTAATTGGTCTCCCTCTGGGCCTATGACGCGGACCTGTGAGGCACGAATGCCTCCGTTAATGCGCACTGACGTATTGATAAAAATACTCCTTTTGATTACAGAACGTTATATGTTGTTCGCAAAATATTGTAACAGATTGAAGTAAAGACTTCAACAGGGAAACGGTATATTCCCCCACGCCATGACCAGCGCGAGGGAATATACCGTTGCGGGGTGATGGCGTGAGGGCAGTTGTGCTATGCTCGCACGCCGCTTCGCTTGCAGTGGCTGATCCACCTGCCACGTTTTGTCCTTACCTCGACGTACAGTGCCGAAAGGGTTCCGCAGCAGCCAGGGCTTGCCTTGGTGCCGCGGCGCTCCTTCAGAAATTCCAGTAGTTCGAGGCCGAGCACTTCTGCGGGCACGTCACGAATCACCAGCGTGCTCGAGTAGTCATCGAGCATCATCTGCAGCGCCAGCCAGTTTATGAGTGTGGCGAGCAGCTTGATGTTGGCGTGCCGGGCCTGTGTAGCACCCCGGATCTCGTCTTCGGCTGCGTCCTCACTTGGACGGTTGTCGCACATTGTGGCATGTGCCTGCATCGCCCCACGGAACAATGCAGGGGTCGGCATTACGCGTCGTCCGTCAATGAAAAGCGGCTGCATGTAGTCTCCTGACTACTCTGGTTTCGTGCTACGGTAGCACCAACTGTATCCGGCAGTGTAAACGTCAAAGCCCCTTCGGTCAACTCCTACCGTCGCCGATACTGCAGCGCCTCGCTGACATGTTCGCGCTCGACGCTGCGGCTTTGCTCGATGTCTGCAATCGTTCGCGCGACTTTCAGCGTCTTAAAATAGGCACGTACTGATAGCTGTAGCTTGTCGGCGGCGGTGCGCATAAAGGCCAATGATGATGTGCTAATTACCATAGATTCAGCAATCATTCTATTGCTCGCAGCAGCATTGAACACATTGTTTTGATAGCGTTTTTGCTGCGCCTCGTGCGCCAGTCTGACAATAGTAGCATAAGCATTTACATCTGTTATTTTGGTAGACTTTTTATCAACGTTGTTTTTATTGTAAATTATATCCCTTGGATCAACGCGGGCTACTTGGACGACTAGGTCGATGCGATCAAGCAACGGCCCAGACAATTTCCGCTGATACCGTTCAATGCTTGCGAGCGGACAAATACACGGCTTTTCCGGGTCGCCCAAGAAGCCGCAAGGGCAGGGGTTTTGGGTAGCGACAAGCATGAAGTTGGCAGGGAGGGTAATACGGTCGCGCGCTCGTGCGATGTGCACCTCACGATCTTCGAGGGGCTGGCGCAGGGCCTCAATGGTTGCTCTATTATATTCAGGCAGTTCATCCATAAATAGCACGCCATGATGTGCAAGGCTAATCTCACCAGGTCGCACCGGCGTGCCGCCTCCTATGATGGCTGCTTGGCTTGCCGAATGGTGTGGCGTCCGGAATGGCCGCTGATGAGCGATATCGCGCGATGCCTCGTGAATCGACTGCAGCTTTGTTACTTCAATAATCTCTTGCTCGCTCAGTGGTGGCAGTATCGTTGCCATTGCTCGTGCTAGCATGGTCTTACCAGCCCCAGGCGGTCCGCTCAGTAATATATTATGACGACCAGCAGCGGCAATAAGGAGTGCCCGCTTGGCATGCGCCTGACCATGTACCTCATAGAGACTGTGGGCCGGACGTGACCGTGCACTCGCTGCGACAACTACTTTACCGTGCGGGCGCACCATTTTCTGCCGTTTCAGTAACAAATATACGTCTTTTAATGTGCTGAGTCCGTACACTGCAATGCCACTAATGAGTCCAGCCTGGCGTGCGTTATCCATTGGCACGATGCAGTTTTTGGCATCAGCCGCCAACGTCGCCTCTGCAACATGCACTGCGCCCTTGATT
Source organism: uncultured bacterium (assembly GCA_903821365.1). Classification (GTDB taxonomy): domain Bacteria; phylum Patescibacteriota; class Saccharimonadia; order Saccharimonadales; family Saccharimonadaceae; genus CAIJKY01. The sequence continues at coordinate 40,653 of CAIJKY010000001.1, forward strand.
GACCGCAGACCTCCATCAAGTGCCAGCTCCCCAGCAAAAAAGCTGTCAGCAACGTCGCTAACAAGCAATTGGCCGCTCATTACGAGTATTGCAATAGCAATTGGTAGGTCAAAGTGCGTGCCGTCTTTTGGTAGATCTGCCGGTGCGAGATTGATTGTTATGCGTTTTGCAGGCATGGTAAAGCCGCTGTTGCGTAGACTGGCTCGCACTCGCTCACGAGCCTCGTCGATCGCCTTATTGCCAAGCCCGACGATCTGCAAAGAAGGGAGCCCATTGGTGATGTCGCACTCGACATCAATTACTTTTCCATAAAAGCCATGTGGGGTAGCGGTTTTGATTGTTGCGGTCATGACACATACGATACGCCAGGCCTGTTAAATAATTATGAAATATAGAATTATGTTATAATATGCATGTGGGGTAAAGCGGCGTAAGATCGCCGCCCTGTATCTATTATAAAAGTAAGTGCGCGCACTTGCCGGATGCAGATGAAAGTCTAAGGATAATCGGAAGAGCTTGAATGTCTCTTCGCAAAAAACGAGCCCTAGTCCGTCGGCATGGCTGGTGCAAGTCCAGCCCGCCCCGCACCCAATAGTTTTATTACGGCACCCATGCATCACTGCATGGGTGCCGTTTGTCACTTCGCGTCCTGAATCGAGCAAACAAAAAAGACCTTCGATCACTCGAAAGTCCCTTGTGGTGGAGCTGCGGGGAATCACACCCCGGTCCGTCTGGTATCCTACTATCCGTCTACAAGCATAGTTCGTCCCGGTAGCTTTACGAGCGATTCCACAAAAGGGAAGAACAAAGTAATGGCACCGCTCGCGCTGGGAATTTTCGTATTCTGAAACTCAGCAGGTCTCAGAAACTAGCACGATGGATATAACACTGAACGCGCACTACCGTGCATCATGCGGTCAATGGCGGCAGTAATTAAACTGCTGCTGGCGCAAAAGCAAACTGTGGTGCTTTGAATGCGTTAGCAATCGAAGCGACAGATGCTTTTACTTTAGAAAATGCTGTTGCATTTAGAAATACTGTAACGTGAGTAAGTCGGCTTGCAAGATAGTCTGATAAAGTCCTGACGTCGAAAGCTTAGGTCAGCCCCATGTCCTTTAATAGAGTATCATTTTTTGTTTATTTTGCACTAGTTTTTGATGCATAAACAAGAAAACAACCACCTGCGAGTAGTGGTTGTTTTCATTTTGGTTCTTTTGTTTGTGTTTGGCTCATGAACACTTTATTTATTCATGAACTACCCCTATATTAACGACGAAAGGGGCGGGTGTCAACAAGTTTTTTTGTAATGTGTATATAGTGTGGATAACCTATAAAGCTAGGCCATGCCGACACTGCATTTTGGGTCTGCAGGCAATGAGTGGACACTATGGCTTAAAAACGCGTCCGCGCAAGTAATGACTATGATTCAATCATGGTTATGCGCGTATGTAATGCTTTTGCGCGTAATCTCACCAAACGCTAGCTTGATATCTTCGCCCAGCTGCTTAATAAAGGCATCGGTTATGTGTATTCTGTTGTCGGCTAATGCAGCGGGGGATAGAAACTCGTTAATTCGTGGCTCGTATATATTTCTAAGCTCGGTAATTTCATACGCCTGAGCTTTGCTATGTGTATGGACGACAATATGACGTGTTTTTTGCGCTGAAACGATACGCTTTTTGGCGGCACTCAGTACAGAGCTATCAATGCCGATGTCTAGTCCGCAGAAAAACGCTAATATTTTCCTAAAATCTTGAAAGTTGATTTTGTCATTATTTTTAAAATGTTCGAGAACGATATGGCCACGTGGAACAGCCGACTCGTACTGA
>CAIJKY010000002.1 GCA_903821365.1 uncultured bacterium
CTCTTGGTGGAGAGGCGACCCGGTGGACGGAGCGTTCAGGAGCTACGGCGGGTTGCCAGCGCCACAACGATCGGTGCGGCGCTGATTGAGTATCTGTGCCGCCGGGACGTAGCCGTAAGTGTTGGCGGCCGTGTCGGCCAGACCGACGAAGAACCACTGGCCACTGGCCGGCGTGTCAACGTAGCACTTCATCACCACCGGAGTGCCCGGAGGCACAGTGACGACTTCTGATGCGCCCGTACTGAACGAGACGTAGAGCGTCACCGCCTTGGTGCGATCAGTGGGATTCATGAGACTGGACGGCGCTTGCTCCTGACGGAGCTCGGGCCGCTTACTGTCGATGTAGAAGAGCGTGACTACCGTGGCGACCACCAGCATGGCGATCACCCCAATAACCCCGCCCCAGATCGCCAGCCGACGGCCCCAACTGCGGCGTCGCTGCTGCTGACGATCATCTCGTCGTTGATTCGCCGGATGCATCGGGGGACCATTCCCTTCGAGTGGCATGCTGCCACTTCCCTTCATCGTAGCTCGTTGAACGCGCGTATTATATCACAAATTTCAAATTTAGTCTACGCACACCGCGACCCTCCGAAGTTCGGGGGTCGCGGTGTGCGATGTGCCGACAGTGAAGCTCACAGACCGCCGGTCAGGCATGAATCTGCGAGGGTCTGGTTGTGCACCATGACCGCCAGGGCCCAACCACGCTTCTGCTCACCCGCGACAACGACCCTGATCCGGAACCATCGCGTCGTGACGCCGTTGTCGGTGAAGTCCTGATAGCAGCTCATGTCCACCGGCGTGTCGGTGTCCAGCGTCAAGCCGATGTTCTCGGGCTTGGCCAACGGCTCCTTGTAGATCGGAACGCCCTCACTCGGGTAGCCGTTCAGGTAGACGACGGTCTGGGCTTGCGCCTGTGCTGTGGGACGGTCGCTGAAGGCCGGCGCTACGCAAACCACCGTCGCCACCGTAATGCCGATGACAAGCACTACTGTCACAATTGCCGCGAAGACTAGCTGGCGACGCGTCGGCCCTTCGCTGATGACGGTCGTGGTGTGCAACTCGCTTGATGTCATATGCGACACCTCTCTTCTCTGTTGAGTGCTCTGCGATCACTGTGGCGGCTTTATTATATAATCTTTGACCACTTATGTCGATTTTAGTGCTATACTATAAACATAACCCTAAACAAAAACATGAACGAATCAACAACTCTTAGCGATTACATTAGTGACTTCATCGAGCACGTTGAAGTCGAGCGCGGCCGGTCACAAAAAACCGCCGAGAACTATCACCTCTATATGGAGCGTTTGATAGAGTTTGCTGGCGACATAGAAGTGCATGAAATTACAAGCGAGCTGGTGCGCAAATATCGTTTGTGGTTGAACCGTTATATCAATGACGCGGGGCTAGGACTCTCTACCCTCACCCAAAGCTACCACCTGATTGCGCTGCGCAGCTTTTTAACCTACATGTCAAAACGAGACATCGCTACACTAACGCCCGAAAAAATCGAATTACCAAAAACCAAACGCAAACAAGTTGGTTTTTTAACATTTGAAGAAATCGAGCGCCTGCTCAGCGCTATTGAACAGCGCTCTGGCGGCGATGGCGAAAACGGTGAGTTGATTGCGCTACGCGACTACGCGTTAGTCGAGCTGCTTTATTCTAGCGGCCTCCGTGTTTCGGAATTAATCGGCCTCAACCGCGATCACATCAATCTCAAACGACGAGAGTTTCGTGTACGCGGCAAGGGTGACAAAGATCGAGCGGTGTTTATTAGTGAGCGTGCAGCAAATGCTATTACCGCATACCTTGATCGTCGCACTGACAACCTCGTTCCGCTGCTTGTCAGCTATGGTGGCGCTAGCACGCCCGACACCAGTGGCAACTTTAAGCGTTTGACGCCACGTAGCGTCCAGCGGCTCGTGGCGCAGTATGCGCGGCTAGCGGGCATCACTAAACAAGTAACGCCGCATACACTGCGTCACAGCTTTGCGACCGGCCTGCTAACGAATGGCGCCGATCTCCGTAGCGTCCAAGCAATGCTGGGCCACGCCAATATAGCGACCACTCAGGTGTACACTCACGTGACCGATCCTCACCTCAAAGAGGTGTATGAACGGTTCCACAGCAAGTAAATAACTACGCTTAGTTGCCTGGACACTCAGCACTGTTTGGCTGGAAGTTGGCGGGATTATCCGTCACAAAGAAGTCTTTACAAACACTATCACCAACTTCAGCACCGTAACGCGGTGGGTTTGGTAAACGTTCTGGGAAAGTCGTACGAACTTCGACACGGCGGAAGACATCGGCAGCAACGCCAGTTGAGTCGATTGATGGCTGCACTTCGTTGAAGTTAACTGCACTGCCCGAGTTAAGCAAGCTTAAACGGAAGTGAGTTTTACGATACAGCGGTGTGACGCGGAGGTAATAGTTGTTGTTGGCAGTATCAAGACTGCCTGCGGGCATCGTCAAGGTCATCTGGCAAGCATAGTTACCGAATGCCGCAGCTGACTGTGTGTTGTTCATGCAGTTTGCGAGCAATGGCGATGACTTGCTTTTATTGAAACCACGAGGGTCGGCTTGGTCGATGGTTGTCGTGCTGCCGATCGGCCCTTCGAACGGATAAACGAATAGTGTGAAATTACGTTGCTCAAGATCGGCATTGCTGAAACTACCATTCTTTTTTACGCCAAATACCTGCAGTCGCATATAGGCTGGCGGCTGTTCACCGTTTGCACCACTTGTGCCAAACTGCTGCACAGTTGGATTTTGCGGATCGCCAGTTGAGAGGTTGGCTGGGTTTGCCAAGCCGTCGCTTTCACTGTCTTCAGAGGCGGAGTTGCGATGCCACTGTACCTGCACTTGGTTAAAGGCACCAGTGCTACGTAGTGGAATAATCTGGCTCGCATTTGGTGACAGTGCAGATATGTAGTCGGCGGTGTCGAGCCGGACATTAAGACAGCGATAGCCAACGTTTTGTTGATCCTGAGGTGAGATGATCCCTTCTTGCTGACCACTAAAACCAATCGCAGCGCGCACAGGTGATGTAGCGCCAAAGATAGTGTCACAAGCGGCGCCTGTCAAGGCTGTACGATACGTATCTTTGCCTGGACTCGATGGGAGCTGCGTGTATTTAAGAATGGCGCGCTTTGCATCTTCGACGCCGCTCTCGGCGGCCGATAGCGCGCGCGAGGTAAGGTCATTATCGAAAGCTTGGCGCTGTTCACGGTTCATAATTCGAATAAAGCCGATAGTGATAACAGTGGCGAGGAGTGCGAAGAAAACGACGCTAAACAGAGACACAAAACCTGCCTGCTTGTTATTTGTTTGTGTCTGCGAGCTCATGGACGTTTGCCTCTCCCTTTGTCTTAATAATATCATTTAATTTCGATTGGCTACAGTTATATCGAAGGCAGCAACAGCACAGTATTCACCCAAGCGACCTGGCAGACACTCGTTACTACCGTTTGGCGGCGCGTTATCACCACTCGTGCTGAACAGGATATTGAGCGTGATCAGGCGGCCGTTGTCGGCACTCTTGGCAGTCAGCTCTCGAATCTGAACGTTGCCACGAGCCAAAACCGTCTCTTGGCTACGATCGACGGCAGGTGGCGTTGCATCACCACTGCAATACTGGCCAGCAGTGTCGGGCACGCGAATGACGCCATCTATTGCTTCATTCGTATTTTGATATTGGTTGAGTGGTGCTGTAGTTGGTGAATTCCAAATATATGCTTGTCCAGCCACACATAAGCGACCCCGAGCAACGTACTGCGAGTTAACCGCAGCGCTTCCACTGGTGCGTATGTTGCGCGTCAGCTCTTCGGTGATGGTTCGTCCTGCTTGGTTGATTTCTTTGTAAGCAAGGCCTTTATTGTACGTGCCAATAAGCTGGATCATAGCGACAACAATAAACAGCAACAAGAATCCGAGGAACGCCATAGCGAGCATAAGCTCAACCAGGGTGAAACCTTGTGCTCGTGTTTTGCTAGGAGCACTTGTAGTGTATTGCATTTTCATTTTAGCTTCCCTCCGGAACATACAAACGGACAATCGAATTAACCTGCTGTTTCGCACTACCGCCAAGCCCACTCCAGCAAGAGCGCATGTAAAAATCGATGTAGGCTGGGGTCGCACCAGTTGAGGCGACACCTTCAATCCACATACCCCGCCCTGGTATAGCATATTGGCGAGTATCGCTTGGAACGTTGCCGGTGTAATTTTGGATCGTAATCTGTGGTTGCTGCGAGACATCAACATAATTATTGCTCAGGTAAAAGGCTGTCTTGCCACCGTCACCCGGAGTACAGTTATCAGCCGAGGTAGCGGCTGCGGTTGTAGCGTACCCTGCTGCTGGGTTAGCCAGCTGCTTCCAGACCTGCGAGATGGCATCATTACTGCCCGATCGGTAGGTGTCGCGTACATAGCGCAACAATTCACCTTGGCTGGCGATAATGTTACGCACCTCGGTGTGCTCAACTGCATTAATTGAGCTGCGCAGGCCGCTATTCATGAGCGTACTCGCGCCGATAACGATAATACTGAGGATAATCATTGACAGTAGCACCTCGATCAAAGTGTCGCCGCGTTGATTATAGTATTTATTTTGTTGCTTAGACATGGTCGCAATTCCCTGCTGGATTAATGTCAAATTCTACCTTAATATCTCCCTGTCCTTGGCCACCGGCAACGGTGATTGCAGCCGGCGGACCAGGTGTTTCAACACCTTGGATACAGTAGTTAGTGGCTTTTTGGGTAGCAGCGGGTACGAGATACGGCATGAGGCTGGTCGTGTTATTAAAATCGACATTGCTCAGGTTAAAGGTATACGAAACAAGTCGCGACGATCGAGGACTACGCAGCAAAACGTAGGTATTTGCCTCGGAGGCATCGCTGCTACGGCGACTGCCAAGAATTTTTGCATCCCACGGAATATCGAAAGTATCGACACCAACACTTTTAACAATGACCGGCTTTGCAGCACTGGCAATCAGTTGCTCGTCACTCAACGTTGCATCAACACCGGCGAGGTCGGGAATGCGAGTGGCAATAACATAGTAGGTTGTTACTTGTGAACTGCCCGTTTCAAAACGCATCAGTTTACCAAGCAATAAACAACTGCTTGCACCAGCACCAGTTGCACCGGCATTGCCGCAGGCAGCGCTAGTATCACGCGGGTTAACACCGCTCAAAATGTCACTATACTGGCCTTGCACATAGGAGTGCAGGCTACGCGCACTGTCAGAGAAACGGATAGTTCGCATAAGTGATCCTGTACCGAGAAGGGCAATAATAAAAAGCAGTCCGCTCACCGCTAGGAAAAGCGTTACCTCGATAACAGTGAAACCACTACTCTTTTTTGCCCACATCTTGGACTTGATTATAGAGCATAAGCCTTTTCAAGGCCAGGCTTATGCGCATGCATTTGAACTAATAGCCGACGTGAACGGTAAAATACCATTTGATAAGATAGTCGCCCCAGAGTCCAGCGATAAAGAACGCGACAATCAGCATTGGACCGAACGGTACCCTGCTGTCGCGCTTGAGCTTCTTTGTCAGTAGCAGTGGCAGCACAACTAGCCCACCAAGTACATTGGCGACCAAAAGCACCATGAGCGCCTTCTCCCAGCCTAAGACTAAGCCCATAAAAATACCGAGCTTTACATCGCCAAAACCAATCATTCTACCGCCCGAGAAGCTGTAAATAAACCAATATAAGCCAGCGATAGGCAGCAAACCATAGACATGGAATTTCAGCACCTCGAGCCACTGGTCGTAGTGCCCTATTGCAATAAATTGAATAACAGCGTTAACCAAAGCCAGGCCAACAAGCGTCCACACTAGTTTGTCGGGTAGGATATACCACCGAAGATCGTAAACGAAAAGCGCAACCAACAGTACGACGTAGACGAGCCAAAAGCCAAAATCAAGCCATTGATACCACGTCTCAAGCGGCAATGGCCATACAAGATACGAGACAACGAAAAGAATCGCCATCGAAGCCTCGAGCAGGGGCTCGGTTGCCCCAATTGGCTTTTTACAATAGCGACAACGGCCACCAAGCGACAGCCAGCTCAGCAGTGGAATAAGATCAATTGGCGCGAGCGGATGCTCACAGTGAGAGCACATCGAACGGCCGGTAACAATCGAGTACTTATCGGTGTGGACTGGGTGTTTCTTTTCGTCGTTCAGCTGTTGCTTACGTAGACGCCACACCATAGCGCCAACAAAGCTTCCCATTGCTACGCCAAAAATCACAAGAAAGGCAATTACAAGTGTTGAGTCAATCATTAGCATTACTATAGCAGATGTGTTGGTATAAATAACCAAAAAACGCCCCGTGAGAGGCGTTTTTTGGTAATCTGAGCAATTGGATCGCTATTGATTATCTTGACAGTACGTACCACCCTGTTCAAGGAAGGTTACAACTGCGATGCTACGCGGACCTTGCCCTGCAACGACCACGCCGTTTGAGGCAGTGTTGTTACATGATGCACCAGTGACGTAATCCATTTGGCCGGCCGTAGCTGGTGCTGTGTAAGCGCCTGAGTACGACTTAAGCGTTACTTGGTAGTTACCGCTACCGAGTGGATCGCTAAACTGCTGACCATTGATGGTTAGGTATTGGCTAATAAACGTACTGAGCGCGCTTGCGCTTGCAGGATAGTTGCCGTTTTTATTACCAGCGTATGCTTCGAGCTGACTTAGCATACGTGCTGCATCTTGCTTACGCTGCGTGTCGCGTTGAGAACGTTGGAGCGCTGGCAAAGCTAAGAAGACGATAAGGAAGATCAGACCTGCAATTGCAAGTACTAAAACGACTTCGATAATCGTAAACCCTTTTTTGTTAGACAGTGTTGTTTTCATACCACCCTTTCCTAGCGTGAGAATACTGCTTATGTTTTATGAGTCCATTATATGCGGTTTGAGTGATTTAGCAATACGTAAAAGGCGCGGAAGGCTGACCGGCGAACTGGCTGTTCGCCGGTCAGTAGCCTACTCTTGGGAGTCGTGATCGTCGCGATAGAGGCGGCTCAGGAGGCTGGCGATTCGCACGGCAGCCTGATCGGCATCCCGACGAACACGCGTCGCCATCGGTCCGGCGAGCGGACGCTTGAAGCTGCCAGGGTCGCGCATCTCGGGACCCGATCGAATGTGATCTTTCAGGTGATTCCCCGTCTCCCGTATTAGCGTTCGCAGGTACGCGTCGACGATGTTCTTCAGATGCGGATTGAGCGCCAGTTTCTTGACGCCGACAGGGTAGCCGTGAGCCTTCAGGCGCTCCAGCAGCGTGTCGATGAGCACACCGTTGGACGACACCCAGAGCGGTCCCCTACTGCAGAGCTGTTGCAACCTGTACCGCACTAGCAGTAGCAATATGGCGAGTGCAACGCCCCCCATCACCGCCAGCAGCACGAGCTTGTAGCTCAGCAGCAGCGCCGCGAACAACAGCATTACTAGTGGCACAAGAGTGGCCACCTTGAGCACCAGGTGCGCCCATTGCAGCCGAATGCCCAGTATAGGCGTTTCACCAACCACCCAGCGACCACGTTGGTCGATCATACAACCACCTCGTTCTTTGTAAGAGTAGGCCTTCAGTTTTTATATACTAAAAAGAAATATATTACAACTGACTAGTTGAGTGCACCAGTGTTAATCAACCCGTAGACCGGTAACAGAATTGCAGCGACCAAGCCACCAGCGACCACCGCCAGTACAACCATCAAGACAGGCTCAATCGCCGTCGAAAGCGCTTTAATAGCAGCATCGAGCTCAGCTTCAAAGAATGACGCAGCCTTGGCCATCATTTTATCAATGCCGCCAGATTGTTCACCAATGCTGATCATTTGCGGCACAAGCGGCGCAATCGCGTCTTCTGTTGCGAGACCTTTCGATAGCGATTTACCGCCACGGACGCGCTCTGCACTCCTGTTGATCGCCTCCGAGACGACGACGTTGTTCGCCGAGCGCGCAGCAATACTTAGCATTTCAAGCATTGGCACACCCGAAGCAAGCAGTGTCTCACCAGTACGCGTGAATCGAGCCATGTATAGTTTCTGGAATAAGTTCCCCGCTACCGGCATGCGCAGCTTGAGCGTATCCCAGACACGACGGCCATTATCGGTTTTAATATAGCGGCGCAAGAAGTAAATGCCGACGATGATCAGGATGATGATGAGCCACCAGAACTTTGTCACAAAAGAGGCCAGATCAACCATTATCTGAGTTACAAATGGCAATTCTTGATGCAAATCTTTAAACAGCCGCTGAATTTGCGGCACAACGGTCAAAATCATAAAGGTGATCACGCCGCCAATGACAACCAGCACAATCACTGGGTATACCATAGCGCCACGCACCTTACTCATGATCTCGGCGTCTTTTTCTTGCTGATTGGCGATGCGCTCCAGCGAGTTATCGAGGGTACCCGAGGCTTCACCAGCGGCAATAAGCGCAATATATACTTCGTTAAAGATGCTCGGGTGTTTGGCGAAAGAATCAGCCAGCGTGCTTCCGCCTTCAATATCGCTAATGATGTTAGTGATGACACTCTTAAGCTTTTTGTTGTTCGTTTGGTCGACAACGGTACGGAGCGCTTGCGCAAGCGGTAAGCCGGCATTAATCAATGTTGCCAGCTGGCGCGTAAAGATAACCTTGTCTTTGCTGCTCACCCGATCAGTAAACTTAGTAAATAAGCCACCACCGGCTTTCTGCTCTTTTATTTCGAGCGGAACAACGTCCTGGGCAAGCAGCAACTTCGCGGCAGCACGCTCGCTCTCGGCCTGAACGGTCGACTTGATAATCTTGCCGTTGCTTGTATCGCGGGCAGTGTAATTAAAAGTAATCACGGCTAGCCTCGGATCATCCTGTCAAATTCTGATAGATCAACGGCATAGTTGCGGGCTTCGTCGTAGGATATCGTTCCAGCTTGAACCAAGTTCACCAATGTCTTGTCCATTGATTGCATGCCTTGATCAGCGCCAGTCTGAATAACGGCGTCAAGCTGATGCGCCTTGCCTTCGCGAATGATGTTACGAACAGCAGAGTTGGCGACGAGAATTTCGGCCGCTACCACGCGCCCACCACCAAGCATCGGTACTAAGCGCTGCGAAACAATCGCCTGTAAGATGTTTGCCAACTGTGAACGAATTTGTGGTTGCTGATGTGGTGGGAATACGTCCACCATACGGTCAATAGATTGAGAGGCACTGTTGGTGTGCAGTGTTGCAAAGACCAAGTGGCCAGTTTCTGCAATCGTAATGGCGGCTGAGATCGTCTCAAGGTCACGCATCTCACCGATAAGTACAACGTCCGGGTCTTGGCGTAGGCTAGAACGGAGCGCTGCGCTAAACGAATAGGTGTCATAGTGAACTTCACGCTGCACCACTACCGAGCGTTTACTCTTATGTGTAAACTCAATCGGGTCTTCAATCGTGATAATGTGATGAGCTTTTTCGGTATTGATCTGATCAACCAGTGCTGCCAGTGTCGTCGATTTACCTGAACCAGTTGGACCAGTCACCAGCACCAGGCCACGGGGGAAGTTGGCAAAGCTGTTAACGATCTGTGGCATGCCAAGTTCGGCAATTGTCTTGATTTCGTTTGGAATAAGCCGCAATGCACCAGCGAGGTTGCCGCGCTCATGAAACGCGTTAACACGGAAGCGTCCGAGATCACCAAAAGCGAATGAAAAGTCGAACTCTTTGTCTTTGAGCAAAATTTGCTTTTGGTCTTCGTCGAGGATGGAATAGAGCAATCGCTCAACTTCTTCAGCATTAAGTGCCTCAAAGCCCGGAATTGCAGCGAGCGCACCATCAACACGCAGCATCGGCGGCAGGCCAATCTGAATATGAAGGTCACTAGCCCGCTTGCGGATGACTTCCTCAAGCAGTAACTCTATTCTTAGTGATTCCTGGCTATTCATTTTGATGCCCCTTTTTATGAATTGTTCAGTGCTATTCTATTTTGCTTATGATTATGCCACGACTGGACGATTTAGGCCATATTTGCCGCGACACGATTGACTTCGTCGAGGGTTGTGAGACCTTCGAGCGCCTTAAGATATCCATCTTGACGCATCGTTATCATACCTTCTGCAATCGCCTGGCGCTGGATTTCGGCACTGGTAGAGTGCTTGATGATCAAGCCCTGGATACTTTCTGAGATATCCATCACCTCGTAAAGCCCCATGCGCCCCTTGTACCCGCCCGGTGTTTGGGCACTATCCTGGCCTTTAACTAAAGTATAAGCTTTTTGGCCACGGAGCGGCAAGTTTTTATAGCCAAGGTCTTGCTCCATAGCCGCTCGTTCGGCTTCGGTTTTGGGCAGAAGTGAGCCAATTGTTTCGTGAATGCTTGCCGTCTCGGCTTCTGTTGACTGATACGTCTCACGCTTCTCCCCCACGCGCCTGACAAGGCGCTGGCCGATAACAACGTTAACCGTTGAGGCAATCAGGAATGGCTCAATACCCATGTCGAGCAAGCGCGGCAAGACACCAGCAGCCGAGTTTGTGTGCAGTGTACTGAATACTAAGTGACCGGTAAGCGCCGCCTGCACCGCTAAGTTGGCTGTTTCGCGGTCTCGGATCTCTCCCACCATCACGACATTCGGGTCTTGGCGCAAAATTGAGCGCAGGCCGCTAGCAAAGGTTAAGCCAACTTCGGCGTTGACTTGTATTTGGTTGACGCCGGCCATCTTGTACTCAACTGGATCTTCGAGGGTGACAATGTTAATTTCATCATTCTTAATCTCTTGAACAAGTGCATACAGGCTGGTTGACTTACCGGAGCCAGTTGGGCCGCTTGTGAGCACCATACCATTCGGGTGTGCAACGCCCTTTCGTATGGCGCGGAGTGCACGTCCTGCATACCCCATTTCTTCAAGCTTGAAGCTACTGCCACTTTTATCGAGCAAACGAATCACTACTTGCTCACCCCAAACAACAGGGCTAATGGCAATACGAAGGTCGATATCCTTAGCGGCGACATGGATGGCAAACTGCCCATCCTGTGGAATACGATGTTCATCAATTTTGAGATTAGACAAAATCTTGATACGAGAAATAAGCGCTGGCTCAATGCTTTTTGGTAGCTTCATAATTTCACGTAAGACACCGTCAACACGAGCGCGAATCTTGAGCTCATTTTCTTGTGGCTCGATGTGGATGTCAGAGGCTCGAGAACGCGCGGCATACTCTAAAATCGTACTCAGCGCGCGGCTGATCGGAGAGTCTTGAACCAGTGTCGTGATAGCCTTGGCTTCTTGGGTCGTCTTATCAAGCTTAGCACCCGCTTCTGCAGAGTCGATGGCCGCGCTAACACCCTGCGCAAGGTCGGTGTGGTATTGATCAAGAACGTGATAAATACCTTCCTCAGAAGCCATGTACACCTTGAGTGGGCGTTCAATCTTGGTCGCTAGGTAGTCGACCGCCTGGACGTTATTGGCATCAAGCATGGCAACCGCGAGACGATTTGATACTTCACCGAGTGGCACCGCCATAAAGTGTTCAGCCGTATCTTTTGGCAGCAACTTTAAAACTGCTTGATCGATAGTGACTTCGAGCAAGTTAACGTATGGCACAGCATAGGCGTCGGCCATCAAACGCGTCATGTCTTCATTCGAAACAAAATTAGAATCACGAAGATAAGCGATCAATGACTTATGGTTCGTCTCGGCCGCTTGTTTGTGCTGCTGCAAAGCTTCAGGCGTTAATAGCTGATCTTTGACTAGTGCAATCTCTAGTTTCTTTTGGTTGTCGTCGGTTAAAAGGCTCATACACCCTTTCCTATTGTTGGAATGGCTGTGTATTGGCAGGGTCGCCAATCTTAATTGGCACCGTTGGATCTATCGCTTCGTCGGTAAAGACTTTTGGATCAGGCTTTTCAAGCGTTGCTGAAATCGGTTCGACAATCTCGGCCGTCTGCGGTTTACTGCTCGGCTTAGTGATTATGGCGCTCAAGATAAAATAAGAAGCAACCAAGCTGATCGAAACAACGAGTACAATCAGTGCTATGTCATTCTTTTTCATTGCTTTACCACCTCTTTCTTGACTTCAACTGTCTTCTTTGGCTGGTAATAGGTTGTCACTTCGAGTGTTGCCCTAGTATTGCTGTCAGAGCCGGTCAAACCTAGTTTGTTGAACTTGATCGGGCGGATTACTAATTCTAAGTTACGCACAAAGCTTGCAACTTGCTCGTAGGTGCCGCTGACTGCGATAGTCGCTTTCAATTCTTGCGGCGTCGGCGTTGTCACGGTAGCAGGTGCCGCATCGGTAGCGTCAAGAACACTATGATCAATATTAACTGCTTCAAGTGATACACCAGACTTTGGTGCGACAACCTGCTGAATTGATGTTCCAAATGCGCTCGGATCGAGTTGGCTTGGTAATGCATTCAATACCTTACGTGAACTAACTTTTGAGCCTTCAGTATCAAGTAGGTTAAATTCTTTTTTAAGATCAGCAACATTGCTGATATTCTGCACCAAGACGCTAGCCGCTTTGTTCTTGAGGCCAAGCACTTTAGCGTTATAGGTAAATTGCTGATACAAAAACTGTGTTGCGACTAACAAGAATGATATTGCAATTGACGCAGCGACAACCCACAACAGCATCGTTCGGTTTGAACTGCTGATCTCTTGTCGTTTTCTGAGGCCTGTTGTTTTTGCATTCATACTATTACTCCGCCTTACTGGTTCTTGGGTGCTGAATTAGTGCTGTCTGGCGCGTTAACAGCTGACTGGGTGGTTTCGATCTTCGGAATGTTCAAGCTGATATCGGTACTGTCTGGACTAAAGGCGACATCGTTATAATTGATACGCATCGTGAACGAAAGCTGTTGCTTGCCGGCATCGCGTGTTAAGTCTTGTTGGTCAACGATCATTGAGGCTGGATCGAACAGCAATGTTGGCGTTTGATCTTTGCCGTCAATTTTATAACTGACAAGCGCGTTCTTGAGCGTGTCCTGGAAGACAGTAAATGCCTGGAAGCTATCGCTTGCACCGGTTATAGCAAGCTCTTTCGTCTCTTGGTCAACTTGGAGGCTCGCCAATCGAATGTTATTTGGAGCTGCTGGGTTTAACGTCTTCAAGAAGCCGAACATTCGTGAGTACGCAACGGTATCTTCATGGAGCTGTGGCAATGACTTCAGTTGATTTTGAACCGTAAGATATTTATCGATATCGGTTATACCCTTGAGCTCTTTGGTCCTTTTATCGACTTCGCCCTGTGCACCATTGATCAGGCCCGGCTGTACAACATACACGAGCAAGAAGAAAATAAGCGCTAAAGCAAGAGCTGCGATGGTCGTGATAATGCAAATACCAATCAACGTACCTTTGGTGCGCTGTGATTGGAGATATTCTTTTTTGATATCCGGCAGAAGGTTGAGTTGAACGACAGCCATACTATGCATTCCTTTCTGCAAGACCAACTGCTACGGCAAATTTTGGAGCAAGCTGCAGAAGATTTTGTGACTGCTCTGGCCCAAAGTGGACTTGTTGCCATGGGTTACCAACTATCATCGGAAGACTTGTCTTTGATGTCATGTATTCATTAAAGGCTGGGATGGAAACAGCATATCCGCTGAGAATACACTGACTGATTGGCATGCTTGGGTAGCGAGTTTGAAAGAATTTTACTGTCTTGTTTACTTCGGCAACAAACTGCTCAAGTGTTCCCTCAAGTGCTTTGTAAATCTGACCTTCTAGGCGATCTGGGTAAAGACCAAATTTTAAAATGAACTGGCTCGCCTGGTTGGCATCAATGTTCAAATTTTGCTCAGTCGATTTAATCAGTGTTTGCATACCGGTTGGCAATGTGCGGACAAGCCGTGGCGTGTTGCCGATAACCGCAACGATATCCGTCGAGAAATCACCGATGTCCATTACTAAAGCGCCGGTCTGACTGCTTGCAGGTACTAATGCACGAACCATGGCAATTGAATCTGGCTCAAATGCGACCACGTTGAGGCCGATACCTTCAATGAGGTCAAGGCGCTCTTCGCTGAACTTATTAGCAATACTAGCTAAAAGAACTTCTACTTTATGTTCGTCACGAAGTGATTTACCAAGAGAGACCCAGTCGACTTTTGCTTCATCCAAGCTCATTGGAATGTACTGCTCGGCTTGGTACTTGATAGTGTTTGCAAGTTCTGCCTGTGAAACGTCTGGCAAATCGACGATTGTCACAAAGGTTTTGCTTGAAGGAATACCGACTGCAACATTTTTCGTTGTGATGCCCGCTTGCGATATAAGCGTGTTAATCGCATCGGCAAGGCGCTTGCGATCTTCAGGACTGTCACTTGCTGATACTTTTAAATCAACAGGGATAGAGCCGTATCGCACGAGCGACCATGAACCGGGTGTGCCTTTGAGCTCTAGCGCTCGCACCGCGGTCGTACCAATATCAAGAGCAAAGAAATCGCCCACCGTTTCAAATAATTTCATAACTTAATCTCAATTATATACATAAGCGTGTTGTTTGTGAAGGTCTTTCATGGCGCATTGTCCGTAGGCAGGCCTTTAGTTTTTTTGTTTACTAATAGCGGGCTGGTAAATCTTGCTCGTTTATGACATCAATGCGAGTACCATCACTGGCTGGCTCGAGCACATTGTTGTAAAGGAGCTCGACACCGTATATAAATCGCTCAGCAGGCTCTGAACCGGCTGCAGGGTCCGCGCCAAAGGTACGACTGAGCTGTATTTTATCAGTGTAGACTGCACCGTTGACGACAAGCTGCTTGTTGCAGATATTCGTTGAGAGGCTTGCAGCTGTTTGACATGTGGCAAATGTCTTTTTAGTGAAGTAGCTACCATCAAGGCGCGTTACATTATCATTGACCGTGATGTTTCCTCGGGCAACGATGGCGATCGATGGAATATCGGCCGTGGAGCCGTAGCTGCCAGGATAAGTAATGTTGTCGGCAATCGTAACGTTACCATCAACGACGACGATAAGGTTCTTCCCTGCTGGAATATTTGAGGCTTGGATAGTGATGTCGCCGTTGTAGTGAACAATTGTGGCGTTAATTGCGCTGAGATCAACCGGGTTAGGTGCGGCAATTGCTGGCGACTGAGGACTGAATTTCGCATAGTAATCGTTCATACAGTGGGGCACGTCACCAAGGTTGCCTGGAGGCGAAGACGTGTTAGCAAACGCCAAACTCCAAGCACTGATACGCTGCGATTCAGTTGCGGTGAGACTGCGCGTACCAAAGCCTTTTTTAGTGCCACCACTATAGTTAATGGTGCCGCGAGCGAAGGCTGCGTATTCATCAACCGAGCCACTGGTGTTAGAGTTTGTCGCTGTGAAGATATTGCCACTGTTTGGACGCTGTGTGCACGTTCCTGCTGCATCTGGGTAAGCACCACCAACACTGATGTCGCCGCTCATGAAATGTACCGTTGGGTATTTACCGACCGTTACACAGGTTGGCGTACTCCAACGTTTGCGTGGGTTGTTGTTTTGAGTTGGTGGATCAACGGTGAGGATACGGCAGATTTTTGTTCCTGCAGGATAGCCGTTCAGCGTTAATGAGGTAGCGCCCGGGTTAGCATTAATGCTCGTGTTCCCTGGCCCGAACGGCTGAGTGCTACCGCCCTGTATCTGTTGGCATGTGATGCCTGGTGCAACGTATTGTGCGCAGTCGCCACCGTCGGTGTATGTTGCGTTGTTGTTTGGCAACGACTTGCCGGGGCTGACAACGATCTGTTGGATCGTCCAGCTCGTATCGCTCTTGCTGGTTGTCTGGCCGCTATTATTAACATTGTAGGTAAAGGTTACCGTGCTGCCAGTCGTCCCGAGTGTCTCAGAGACAGAGCTGGCTGGTACAAGGTTGTAATTGTAGGCAACAATCACACAGGCTTGGATGCCGGGGCCGCCACCATTGTTACCGTTTTGATCACTGATCGGATTGTATACAACATACTGGCAGTATTTTTGCCCTGGCGTTGCGCTTGCCGGAATGGTGAACTTATTGGTGTTAACTATCTCGGTTTGTCCGGCGCCTATCGTAAGGCTGCCGGGGTTGGGTCGTGATGGATTTGTCACTTTTGGTGGTGTGTTTGTCACATTGCCCGCTGGATCAACAGCTTTGGTGGTGTAGTTGGCCGTGCCTGAAGAACCACCAGTGTTTTTTATGGTGTGATTAAAGGTTACTGTGCTACCAGGTGTCACGCTGATTGTTTTACTGCCGGTGACATAGTTGCCACCATTGCTCTGGTCGTTACCGTCAACCGTTGTATTGCCTTGGAAAGAGAACTGCTTTTGTTTTGGGAACGTGTTCTGCCCAACCATATTGGCACAATATTTATTAAGCATAAATGGCTGCCCCGTACCGCCAGCTGGCACACTAAAGCGAATCGTCAAGAAAGAGTCATCATAATTGAATGTCTTACTGAAAAAGTCTTGTTTCTCTTCGCTGTAGCCCGTGTCAGAATAAGCATTTGCGCCAGGTGTCCAGATATAGTTCCACCTAATAAGGTTGTTGCTGTCATAATAGTCAACGACCGATTTCCAAGCGTTAAAATTATCTCGAGCAAATTTAATACCAGTGTTGCGGTTGTTGCCAAAATCTGGGCCGTTCTTCTGCAGCATAACCGCGACTATACCGGCAGAGCCAACGTTGTCTTGCAAATTACCGCTGACAAAGAGACGATTGTATATTTCGTCAATAAAGCTATTCTTGTCACTAGCACCAAGCAGCGCGCCATCGTTCAACACTTCAGTACGCGTTGCGTCCGCGCCTTTTGCGCCCGTAAAGAAGCCTTCACACTCTGGCCTTCCCCATAGGATTTTTTGGCCACAAGTACCGTTGGTAAAGTTACCACTGTTGTCGAGAGCTGCTGAGGCAAATGGCGCAACCGAAGTTGCGGCGAGCAGTAATGCCAACGTGCTTAAGAGGCTGCGGCCTAACAAACGACGCATTATTTATTCAATCCTTTTTCGAGGCCCTTAATGGCAGATTCGTCGTTAGCAATACGAATGTCGGTATCGGTGCCGCCCTGAGCTTTGGTGATTGCGATGGCTTCTTTTAACTGATCGATAGCTTTTTGGTTATCGCCTTTTATAATATAGACGTTAGCGAGTCCATGGGCAACAGCGAGCTTGTAGCTAGCATCGAGCTTTACTACTTCGTTGTAACTGGCAATCGCTTCGTCGTATTTGCCATCATTGGCTTGTGCGGCAGCAATCTGCATCATCGCCTTGGCCTTGTCGGTCGTACTAGGGTTAGTCGCGAGATAGTCTTTGTATTGCTGAATCTGACCACCATAGTCGCCATTGTCGGCAAGATCGGTTGCTTTACTATTTGTGCTGTTAAACGAAGGTTGATCGGCAGGCGCTGCCTTCTTCTGCTGAGTCAGCAAATAGGCCGCACCAGCGGCAATCAATGCTATAAGTATCGCAATGACGCCGATAGTTACTTTTTTACGACGATGCGCAGACTTTGCTGCCTTCGTCTGAACGGGATTGTTTTTTTCCATATATAGATTTACCACACCTTTTTCTGACTCCAGTATAAAGCGCTCGTGTTTAGGCTGCAACCCCCATTCGGAGCGAAGCATTATACAGCAAGCGCCCTAAGCGGGCGTGGTGACTTTTTTGGCCTGCTTGCCCAACGGTAGCTTGACTGTGAATATGGCGCCCTGATCTGGGGGGCTCGTTGCGGTGATCGTACCGCCCAACTGCGTAACAAGTTTGTGTGCAATCGACAAACCAAGCCCGTAGCCTTCAACATGCTGGCGAGAGCGAGACTGGTCGGCACGGTAAAAACGATCGAAGATACGGTCTAACTCTTCAGGCTGGATGCCAACACCGTGATCGGCGACAGATAGCGCGACCATTGACCCCTGGCGGACTGCCTCAACTGTTATAGAAGTGTCGGCAGCACTATATTTAATGGCGTTGTCGAGCAGAATAGTGACGACCTGCGCCATAGCAGTCATCTCGGCGATAACTGCTAACTTATTTTCAGTGTATTCAACCGTCACGCATCGGTCGGCGGCTTGCTGTGCAACGCGATGCTTTGCTTCTTCGACAATGTCATTCACCGCCACAAGCTCTCGCGGCGGCGCTTCATCGCGGGCCAAGCGCAATAAACCATCGGCGAGACCGCGAAGCTTCGCGACCTCTTCGACGTTACTAGCAAGTAATTCGCGAGCACGCTCTACTGTTAACTGCTTGGAGCGCAACGCCACTTCGTTCTCAACCTGTATGGCAGTCAGTGGCGTTCGCAGCTCGTGCGATGCGTCGAGCGTAAAACGACTTTGGCTTTCCATAGCTTTTTCGATCGGCATTAAAGTACGGCGCGCCAGCACATAGCTTAAGCCCGCGCCACCAAGCAACGTTAAAATATTCAGACCAAGCAAGTTAAGGAGCAGATGACTGCGGCCTTCGCTGAGTCGATCTTCAAAGAACTGGCTGACGATAGCATCGTTGCCATCGTTCATCCGTCCAAGTAAAGAACGTGACGGCATTTGACGCTCAAGCTCGCCAATTGAAGCATTGTAAAAGATAGCGCTGAATCCTAAACTCATGATCATAATGACCAGTAAGTATGAGGTTGTTAGGCGCGTTGTCGCCGAACGGACAAACGAAAAGACGTTGTCCATAAACTGGTTAGCGACTTCCTTCAGGCATCGATTTTATAGCCAAATCCACGAACAGTTTTGATAATCTGGCCACCTTTAAATGGTCGATCGACTTTACCGCGCAGATACGTTATGAAGACTTCGACGGTATTTGGCAGAATGTCGGCATCAAAATCCCAGACATGGTTAATGATCG
Source organism: uncultured bacterium (assembly GCA_903821365.1). Lineage (GTDB taxonomy): Bacteria > Patescibacteriota > Saccharimonadia > Saccharimonadales > Saccharimonadaceae > CAIJKY01. The sequence continues at coordinate 18,791 of CAIJKY010000002.1, forward strand.
TGTCTTTACTCAGCACTTTACCTTTATTACGCAGCAGATATTCCATAAGCGCATATTCTTTGGCAGACAGGCTGATCGTTTGGCCATCACGAATCACTTCTTTAGTTACCGTATTGAGTGATAACTCGCCCGCTTGCAGAGTTTCACCAAGCGCTTCGTGAGGACGACGGAGCAAAGCTCGAACGCGCGCCAATAATTCTTCGAACGAGAACGGCTTAATCACATAATCATCGGCACCAGCATTCAGTCCGGCAACGCGATCACGGATCATATCACGCGCGGTCAACATAAGGATTGGTGTGTGAATTGCTTCTTGGCGGAGTATTTGGCAAATCTCCAGCCCATCCATGCCGCCTGGCAGCATACGGTCAAGAATAATAAGATCATAGGCTTCATAACGAGCAGCGTTGAGTCCTTCTTGACCCTCATAGCAAACGTCTACGGCGTAGGATTCTTGCGACAAGCCTTCTTTAAGGGCATTCGCAATCTTGTGTTCATCTTCGATAACGAGTACTTTCATACTCCTATACTACTCCATCAATACTTAGAGCTTACTGAAAACCGCCCCTCTTCGATGTGCGAGTATCGACGAGAAGCGGTTATAAAGTGGTGCACTAGGCTTTGGTAAACTACCTTATGCCATCATCGGTGCGGTGGCACGGGCGTCAGGCCACATATCAGCGATTAGGCGCTGACCGCGACGAGTTAATCCAATCCATACATCTGAGTAGTCGGTGTGTTTTACCAAAATCAGCCCTTTGTGCTGCAATGCTTTGAGAATATGGCTGAGTCGCTTTTTATCAAAGCGTAGCGTTTCGGCAAGGCTGGTCAACTCTTCTTGTCCATAATCGTTTACTTGCGCCAGTACAAGGGCGTAATCTTGTGGTAATGATGTCGTTTTCATGCGTGTTTCTCCTGTTTAGCACTAGCAATTATGCATGAGCTAGCTTAGGAGATTCTTAGAATGGAAATATTACATCATATGTATACTGCACTACAACATTCCATTACTTTGGTGCTGCCATAAACGGTAGTATGCACCCTGCGCCTTCAGTAGTTGTTGATGGCTGCCATGCTCCAAAATCCGGCCTTGCTCCATGACGATAATTCGATCCATATTGCGAAGCGTTGATAGGCGATGCGCAATCGCGATAACTGTTTTATCGTGCCAAAGATCTTCGAGCGCCTCTTGCACCAACACTTCACTCTGTGAATCAAGCGCACTGGTCGCTTCGTCCAATACAAGAAGTGGTTTGTCATCCAAGAATGCACGAGCAATCGCAATACGTTGGCGCTGCCCCATCGAGAGCTTAATGCCGCGTTCACCGACAACCGCTTCATAGCTGTCGACGGTTTTATTAATAAACTCGTGGGCATGCGCTCGCTTTGCTGCACGCTCTATGTCCGCTTGCGTTACAGTCCGGTCGGCTCCATAGGCAATGTTTCCAGCAATCGACTTATGGAATAATGAGGTGTCTTGCGGCACGTACGACACAAGATGCACTAATTGATCATTTTGTATGGTCTTGTCATCGGCTATAATTTCCCCACCCGACAAGTCATAGTAGCCGAGCAAAAGCTTTGTCAGTGTTGTTTTGCCACTGCCACTCGTTCCAACAATGCCTATTTTTTCATTCTTTTTGATAGTGAGATTGATGCCATCAAGAACCGGCTGATCGGGTTGATCTGGGTACGCGAATGAAACATCCTTAAGCTCTAGTGTCTGCTCAAATTTAGGTGCTTGCTTGGCGAGTGCCAAACTACGCTGGCGCTCACGGTTCTTAAACTCTTTGACGATATTGCCTTGGTCAAATAGGTAGCGGTACGATTCTTCGATGCGTGAAAGCTTAAGACTGAATTGCGATATGTTCCAAACAACTGTCCATATGTAGTCAGAGAAGATAACAATCGCTGATAAAAAGGTAGTGATTTGCGCAATTGATAGTTGACCCTGCAAGAACAAGTGAATATTGAGCAAAATTGTTGCCGGCCAAACGATCCACCGTACCACAAGGCTCATTAGTCCCCAAAAGACAATCGCCCAGAACATCGATTGATTGCCTGTCTTTTTTGCCAGCATGCGGCGACGCTGTACGTGACGATATTCTGCAGTCTCTTTTTTAAAAGCTTTGACACTCACAAAGTTTGCAATGATGTCGATGACATAGCCGTCCATGTTCGACTTTGCATCCGCCGACGCTTGCTCTGCCCTGTTCATACGGCCAAGCGAGAGCTTACCAAGACCGACCATTAAAACAATCGACGAGATAAAAATTAAACCGGTGAGCGTATTGACGCTGAACATGATAATGACGAGCGCCGGCAGCTTGACCAGCAGATCAACGTAGCTATAACATAGCTCATCAAGAAATGTACGGAATTCGTTACCGAGATTGCCAATGTAACTACCGATTTTGCCAGTAAATTTGCCGACGAAGTATGGATAATGGCGATTAATAACATTGTGAAAAACAATATCTTCATAATCATATGCTCGCGCGTTCAGCTGCCATAAGTAAACAAATTCGGCTGAGCGCCACAATAAATCGTGCCCGACACTGGCGAGGATCAAAGCAATAACAAAGAAATAAACCGCTCCAGTATCAATAGTGGTCGCTGTTAGCGCCTGAGTTAACTGACCGACAAAAACTGGTATTAATGTCAGCGCAATATTAGCTAAGATGAACAAGCTGAGCGTCAGAAAAAAACGCCACTTAAACGTCGCGATAAAGCTCACGTACGAGCCAATCGAATAATATTTTTTGCGTGCCATACTCGCGCCATTATAGACAAAATTGACAACAGGGGCAACAGAGGCGACAAGAGACATAAGCAAACAAACACCCATACTGGCGGGTGGGCTGCAAGTATGGGTGTTTTATGGAGGTAAAGTGTTATGTGCGGCGTGGTGAGTCAGCGTCCTAACGCTACTTCATCATATGGCCACCACCTTTACCGCCCATTCCGCCCATCAAATAGCGCTCGTAGGTCGAATCGAGGCCATTGTCTTTGAGCCATTGCTGTAGGTCGGCGCGTTTTTGATCCATCAGCGCTTTACGCTCGGCATCGGTCTTATCTTTCATATCAGTGCGATCAGATTCGCGAGCGGCTTCAAGCGCATCAATTTTTGCGAGAATCTTCGTCTTCTGGTCGGCGGTTATCTTACCGCTTGAGACATCAGCCGATAGTTGGGTCTCTATCTTCTGCTTCATCGCTGCTTGATGTTCGGTGCGATTAGCATCGAACACAGCTTTTACATCAGCCTCATTGAGGTTAAACTTTTGAGCTATTTTCGTCACTAAACCATCTTGGCCATCCGTTTGACCAGACATTGCCGAAACAGCTCCGGCCGTCCCAAGTCCTGCAATACCCATGCCGGCGACTGCGCCTGCTACTATCAATGATTTGCGTACGTTCATTGTTTTATTTCTCCTGCTTAGATTGGTGGCAGTCGCGCGCTTCGAGTAAAACAGCGCCAGCGACACTTGCCAATACTAAAGTCTCGGCATGAGGTGGAACTTAACCTAGCTTAAAATAATTTAAGGCAAATGCAACAACGGCTAGTCGATATAGGTGCTCGTATTATCATGCACTGGCGGCGATTCATAGCAAACAACGCCATTCGCACCGGCATCAGCTGTATGTATCGTCTCGGGCGGTAACACCATTTTGTCACCTGCTTGCAAGTGCACTGGCTTATCGTCGACGTAGAATGTGATATCACCGGCGGCGCACCACAGAGTTTTCTCACGGCTGTGATGATGCCCATTCCAGTGCTGATGAGCGTCGCCCGTCCAGCGCATAGCCTCTAGACCGCTATCGCGTACTTGTTGTTTTACCTCGGCTTCAGTAGGCCGCTCTGGTTTGTCCCACATATAAATGTTCATAGAATTGACCTCCTCGTACTTTTATTATGGCACGCCGTGACTTGGTCGCCTCAAGAAAATATGAACTATTTAATATTCACCTCTGTGAATTTGTTAAAAGATTAAATAAATATTAAAACACATTGCGAATATTTTGCTATTATTGGGTGCTTGTCCTTATAGTGCCAGTAGCATTGTCCGTCACTCGAGAGGAGGGCCAATGCGGCCCTTTGCATCATCCCGCATTAGTCTACTGCTCGCCGCGCTCGTGGGGGCGCTTATGCTCGCTGGGGCATCGCAAGCTTCGGCCGCAGCCGGTTGCTACGGTAACTACTGCTCTGGTGCCGACCCAGTTGCTACCGGTTGCTCGGCCGACGCCATCACCGTGGCGCATGTGCCCGCCCAGATGAACACGTTGGCGCCAAGCTGGAACAACGGCCTGGCACTGCAAACCACCAGCGTCTACATGGGAACGATTGAGCTCCGCTGGTCGGCGCGCTGCCAGACCAATTGGGCTCGACTCAATCTCAACGACGGCGCAGGAGGTGTCGAGAAGATCTGCGCCACCCAGGACTCTGGCTACCAGCAGTGTCGGCAGATCGCGGGCAACTACTACGGCACGGGGGCTGGGAATTTCTACTCGCCGATGATCTACTCACCAACACTGAGGGTACGCGCCCACATCGTTGGTGGTGATTTCAGCAGCTGGAGTACCGACCCAGTGTAGCCGCAGATGAATGACAAAGGGCCAGTCTCCCCGGCCGCCAACTTGTGCGGCCGGGGAGACATCGTTACACTAAGCAGTAATACAATGGCTCACGCCGAAGGAATTAACCATGAACCCTATCTACGCCCTGCTCACCTACGTTTTGATGCTTGCATTTGTGATGGTCGCCATATCGCTCACTCATCATTTACAACGCGTACCGTTACTGCGACGCTATGTCGATGAAACCGTCGTAAAAGTGATCAATGGAGCACTGATCGCCTACGTAATTATGAACATTATCATCGGGCCAGTTGTAGTTTTGGTCACTAGCCACACGATCAGCAGAATTCCCTTTATCGCTTTCTAGTAATTTATCGACTGAAGAATTATCAAAACGGTTATTCGAGCTTGGCATCGACACGCACAGTGTTTAGGGCTTCAGCAAGAGCGATACAATAAACATTGCCAGCGCTGATATAACGATAGCCCCACCGGCAGCAATGCCAACATAAAATGCCAAAACCAAGCCAACCACCACCGCGATGACAGCGATTACCATGGCGATAATGACTGTTTGCATAAAGCTTTTTGCGAAACGGCTAGCCGTGATAACTGGAATTACCAGTAGCGCGCTAATAAGCAGCCCGCCAACAATACGTAGACTCAATACAACAATTAGGGCTGTCATGGCAGCAAGCACATAATTGAGCAGCGAAACTTTATAGCCCGCTATGCGCGCACTACTTTCATCAAAAGCAATGTGAAGTAGCGCACGGTAGTTGGAGCCAATAACCAGTAGTACTATCACCGTTGCAATGAGTAAGGTGACAATGTCGCTCATGCTCGTCGTGGTGATGCTACCAAACAAATAGCTACTAAAATCAGTGCGTGCACCGCGCGCCAGGTTTGCTAGCACTACCGCAATCGCCAGCCCACCACTCATTAGAATCGCCAGGCTTGCCTCACCGCTAATTCGTTTATTCTGGCGCAGATACTCAAGCAGTAAACTACCCGCAATCGTTACGGGCACCGCCACCAACACTGGGCTAAAACCAAGCAACAACCCCGCCCCAATACCAGCAAGGCTAACGTGTGCCAAGCTATCGGCAATCAAAGAATATCGTCGCGCTACCAAAAAGCTCCCCATGAGCGGAATAGTGAGCGCAATCAAAAGCCCTGCAATAAGTGCCCGCACCATAAAACCATACTGGAGAATTTCAGGCATTTAGTTATCCCCTTCTGACTTATGGTCGTGATGTAGCAAACGATGCTGCCTACCGTATAGGCGTGGCAAATAGCGGTCGGCTTCAAAATGCTCTGGTGGGCCATCGTACAAGATTGTACGGTTCAAACAGATGACGCGAGAGACAAGAGTGAGCACGGTGTCAACATCGTGCGACACCATCACTACCGCAATACCCCGGCTGCGCAACTTTTTTAAAATAGCGTAAAACTCATCTTGCGAGCGCTCGTCGATACCAGTCGTTGGCTCGTCCAATATCAAGATATCCGATTTTGATGCCAACGCTTTAGCGATCAATACACGCTGCTGCTGGCCGCCCGATAGCTCACTAATGCGCTGCCCTGCGCTATCAGCCATCTTCACCTCTTTAAGCGCCGCCAGCGCCACTTTTTTGTCACCGCGAGAGCCAAGCTGGACTACCTCCATGACTGATATGGCGACTTGGCTGTCGTACATCGAGCCGCGCTGCGGAATGTAGCCAATCGTACTTTTCGCCCGCTCGATCGTGCCGTTCGAAATAGGTTGCAAACCAAGCACTGCTTTAAGCAGTGTTGTCTTGCCCGCACCGTTTGGTCCGATAAGCCCGATAAACTCGCCGCTATGGATGCAAAAAGAAACCTCATCGAGAATTTTAGTGTCGCCTATTACTAGGCTTACATCATCCGCATCAATAAGCACATGACTACTGGCATGCAAGGGCGGTACGGAGGTTGGCGAGGTTTTCGCGCTGGACACTGAGATAGTCTTTTCCTTGTTTTTGATCGGCATCGCTAAGTCCTTCTATTGGGTCAAATACGGCGGTTTGGGCGCCGGTTTCGTTGGCTATGGTTTGGGCAAGTTTCGGGCTGGTTAAGGTTTCAAAAAAGATATACTTAATGTTATTTTCACGCACCTTATTTGCCAGATCAGCCATGCGTTCAGCGCTTGGCTCTTCGTCTGGTGTCAGCCCAGCAATTGCTACTATGTTTAGATTATACCTTTTTCCGATATAACTGAAGGCTTGGTGAGCCGTTACGATGGTGCGGGTCTGGCAGTTGGCGAGGCCACTGGCGTAATCTCGGTCGAGCGCGGCAAGTTTTGCCTTGTAGGCGGTGGCGCGCTGTTCATAGTACGCAGCATTGGCCGGGTCGGCACGCTTCAGCCCATCCTTAATTGAATCGACGATTCTCTCTGCCAGTACCGGGTCGAGCCAAAAATGCGGATCGCTACTACCAGCAGGCGCCGCACCACCGTCTTCGGCTTGTCCACTGTTCAGCATGATTCCATTGCTCGCTTTCACGGCCGTGTGTGGATAATCCGTTAAAAACTTATTCACCCAGGGCTCCATCGTGCCGCCATTATATATAAAGACATCGCTTTTCAGTGCACCCACCAATTGCTGCGGCGTTGGCTCGTAATCGTGCGGCTCCGCCCCTGCTGGGGTGATGTTCGTAACAGTTACTTTATCGCCGCCAATGTTACGGGCGAAGTCGTACAGTGGATAGTAACTAGCGGTGACGGAAATGCCTTTTGCGGTCTGGTTGCTCGTATTTTTGTTCATCATGTACGCGCCGATGGCAATCGCCACAACAATCACCAGCCCACTCAATACCACGATATTTCGTTTGTTCAGCATTAAAAACTGCTCCTTTGCATTGGAGTTATAGTACAGTGACGAGCGTGGTGATGCAAAAGTGTTGCAACTGGGCTGATTGTTGCAACTAGTTTACTTTTAGACTGGCAAGGGCATTGGAGAAGCCTTGGCGTTCTTCGTCAGAATAACATTGCAATGATACACGTGTGTCAGGAATAATTTCACCTTTATCGTTGAGATTACTCAAGCAGCCCGATACGGCAGCTGGTGTTCTTGCATCGGTGATCACAATTTGGTCATTACCGTATTTTTGAGCACCGTAATAGTCCACAAGTTGATTCCCATAGTCAGAGTCAATAACGGCTACTATTGGGCTGACATTTGTCACTACAACAGCCTTTTTAAGCACGGGCAAATCATTGACGAGACTCGTATATGTCGTAGCATAATCGGGATACTGATCGTTTAGATAGACGACGATGTGCGCATACGGCTCCAAGGAGAAGCCGTACCTATCTTTATTCGTAACTTTTATTTCACCCCAAGATGATGGATATTGAAAACTGTACGCCGAGGTCTCATAGTTTGACATTGGCACTTCAGGCTTCTTTACGGGAAGCTGAACGGGTGTATCTTTTTTTGCAGGCGCAGGAGCCGTAACGGCTGCTGGACTAGAATTCTTCGTAGTATCACCTGTCATTCCACCGCTGGTATACGCTCGCCAGCCTATGAAACCAAGAA
>CAIJKY010000003.1 GCA_903821365.1 uncultured bacterium
ACGCTTGTACGCTCAAAGAGCAGTATCAGTGTTGAAATAGGCGGGTTTTGCCATTCGCCTACACCTATGGGTGCCATGAGTGTAGACATTTACCAATCAACGAACACGGCTATAGTTAACTGATACTAGCTAAGTTCGACGGCTGCACCAGCAGCTTCGAGGGCTTTTTTAGCAGTTTCAGCTTCGTCTTTGCTGACTTTTTCTTTAATTGGGCTTGGCGCGTTGTCAACAAGACCCTTTGCTTCACCAAGGCCAAGGCCGGTAAGCTCTTTAACCGCTTTGATGACGGCAACTTTTTGTGAACCGGCGTCTTTCAACGTAACGGTAAACTCAGTTTTTTCGTCTTCTGCAGCAGCAGCGTCGGCGGCAGGTGCAGCAGCAGCGGCAGCAGGAGCTGCAGCGCTTACGCCCCAATGTTGTTCAAGGTATTTTACAACGTTGCTGATCTCGAGGGCGCTGAGCTTGTCGAGCTGGTCAACAATTGCTTGTTGGTCTTTTGTTAATTCAATTACAGTCTTTTCTTCTTCTGCCATGATAATCTCCTCGATTATTTGCTTGATAGTACGTATTGCTAAATTGGCTGCGTGTTATGCTTCGAGCTGTTCTTGTCGTGCTTTAAGCGCAAACAAAACGCTGCGGACATTGCCAGAAAGAACGCCAACCACACCAGATAATGGTGCGGCGATTGTGCTGACCAACATGCCACGGAGTTGTTGCTTACTTGGAAGCGCTGCAAGAGCAGTAATGCCGGCAGTGTCTAAAGCTTCGCCAGTTGCTGTAAAGCCACAGACGAGCTGTAATGCTGGCTGCTTTTTTGAGAACTGCGCGAGCACCTGGGCTGGTGCTACTTCGTCTTCGCTACTGATTGCGTATACAAGCTGGCCAGTCAATAATGATGTGTCAGTGTTTTTATATACTTCAGTTTGTTGCATAGCGACACGGACAAGGCGGTTTTTGACAACCTTGATGGTGACACCTGCTTCGCGAGCGGCGCGACGTAATTGTTGCAACTCGGCAACACTCACGCCAGCATAGGCTGCGACGGCAGTCATTTTACTGTCAGCGAGCAACTCAGCCATGAGCAATACTTGGGATTGTTTCGTGTCTCGTGAAATTGCCACGGTTTACTCCTTGTTATTACTTCGTATTCGTTGACTAGTTGTTAATGGACGTATGTAGGCATAAAAAAGCCTTTGGTTTACCAAAGACGTTTGTTGAGTGAGGGTACGCAGAAAAACTACAATACTTATCACCTCGGTAGCAGATTAAGCGGTGGCGTTTCTTTCGATTGGCGTATGCAGCTACGGTCTTTGGTAAATACTAAAACTTATTGTATAAAAAATAACAGAGGTTGTCAATAAATTACTTGCTCCACGCACGCCGCGGTTTGGTGTTGGACGTGCGTGGAGCGTCGAGACGGGGTTGGGGCTAGTCAGTAGCCTTACAGTCCTTCCCACCTTCGGTTGTGTCGTCCTCTCGCGATCGTGGCTGACAGGCATTTGTCGATGACCTTGTCCACCGCGTTCACCAGTCTACGCCATGTCGATGTTGCCATCAGTCAATCTCCGTATCTCGAACCCAGGCAGCTGGGATACTATTACTTAAACATATTATTAAGACTAGAGCAAATATAGACGTACCTATTGAAAATTATGCCAAGTCGTGTATATACTATTTATACGTATGCAACACCATACCTCATTCCACTATAACGACATGTTGACCAAAAAGAATCTTCTTATTGGCCGTTTTATTATTGCATGCCGTTTCGGGGAGTGAGAATTCATACGATCTAGATAGAACAAAACATAGACGAGCTCACTCCCCCGGCAAAGCACTAAGGGAATGAGCTCTTTTTATATACAGATGGCCATTCGGTCGGAGGCAAACGCCGGCACGCTCGCTTGCCTCCGACCGGGTTACCACCACAAGTGGAATACCTGGAGTCACGTCGCCATACTGCATAATCCCCACAAGGGATATATTTGGTATGGCGGTGTTTAACAATCGGGAGAAGATACGATCCGAACCCGCCGTGGCTGAAGTGCCCCACTACATCGAGTCCATGGAGGACAATTGATTACTCCTAGAGGTTGGTACGATGACGATGTGCCCATGCGCCACGTTGTCAGTGCCGAAACGATCGCTGAGATTGCTGGGCTGATCATGCATGGCTTTGTCAGTTCGGCGCGAAAAAAGATCGATGCTCAGCTGCCCCACCCCAAATCGTCCGACTGGCTGACGATCTGTCGTCGAGTGCGTCGCTACTTGAAGCGCCGTGAGGCAGAGTGCCTCAGCGTTGAGCGTGAGTTCTCGGCGTACGCACGGCTCTGGATGCGCGTCATCAAGGTCTACGGTGTCGGCATGCAGCGCCTTCCGCCATCGGTGATCAGCCTCAACGCGCTTGGCGCCTATGACGAGGTCTACGCCGCTGTGTTGCTTGGGCTGCGACGTGGTCATCCGCTACCGCCTCGCGCAGAGACCAACGGGGATGACATCACCGCGTTCTTGGCCTACTGGGATGAACACCCCATGGTACTATCGGCGCTCGATGCCCTCGAGATGTACCAGGCGCACTCGGAGGCCAACCCTCCGTTGTGATGCATGAACGCTATGCGGCGACACTCGGGCAATCGCCTCAGTGTCGCCACGCGGGGCGAGTGTATCTTCTCCCGACACTTTCCTCTTAGCGATGTGTCCGTTTTTCTTCGATAATCTCCCAAATAGACTGGTGTATAGCCGCAATGGGTAGTAAACTATTATTTTTCATACACGCAACACCGACAAACTCCTCGGGATAGAGTCGACACAATTCTTCGTAGTTACGCTTGGCGTGCTCAAGATGTTCGTGGTTGGCTTCATGCAGATCACGCTTCTTGGCTGTATAGCTACGCGCCGCACGGCTATCCATATGCGCGACCGCAATGCCAATCGGTACGAGAAGTACGATATTTAAATCAGGCCTTGGTAGCTCAAGCACGCCGTACTCAATTTGTTTGATCAGCTCATAAAATGTTTCACGCTTTTCACGGCTATCGATACCGGCTGCTTGATGCGCTAAATTTGATGCAACGTAGCGGTCGGCCATAACTGTAATGCCTGCATCAAGTTTTGCTCGTATAGTTTTTGCTGCAGCAAATCGGTCGATCGCATAGGCGAGGCTGACAAGCTCCGGAATAACCGTCCCAAGCTCGCCGAACTGTCCGTTTAGATAGGCCTCTACAAGCTTTGACGATACGCCACCATATTGCGGAAATTTAATTCGAAATACTTCACCAGTTTGACTCAGGCGTTGTTCAAGTAAATCGGCTTGAGTAGTTTTGCCGCTCCCATCGCCGCCTTCGATTGCGATAAATAAACCGCGATTCATTTGATGGTTTTTGGTAAAGTTGCTATTTTTTTCGGCATAACTCGCTTGTCTTTGTAGGCGCGTGGCAACATCTGATCGGGCGACCATGTGCTAATGAGCTCATCAAGATTGTCGGTGTGCTGATATTTACCACTCATACCGCCCCGTCCATGACTATAATTGCCCTCAATATATCCAGTATGATGAAAAATAATTTGCCCAACGCGTTCGCCAACTGGTAACACCACTGATTCGTGTTGGTTAAGATTGTAAATCTCAAGCGTGATGCGATTGATGTAGCCTGGATCAATCCAGCCGGCATCAAAGCAGATTGCAACACCATTGCGTCCCCAGCTGCTCCGACTACGGATCTCGCAGGCACCACCTTCTGGGCGAATGCCGACAAATTCATGTGTGTGCGCCAAGATTCGCTCGCCTGGCTTTAGGACGATAATGGGATGCTCGGCGGGAATATTCTTGAACGGCGTATGGTGATTTGTCTCGCACCACTTCTTATGTGGCGTTGCTTCAAGCGGACCACGGAAATAACGATCGACGTCGCTTTGATCAAAAGGATTATAAACACGGATGCTATCGCCATACTCCTGCTTGTAATAATAGTAGCCGAGCGTAATATCGAGGCTTGCCTCACTCACATGCTTTGGCTCGAACGGCACGCTGACGATTGCGCCTTCACGAATTGCCTCTCGGATTTCAACATTGCTGAAGACTGCCATAGAGCCGCCTAGTCGTCCATTTCTTCGACCAATGAGTAATCATGTTCGTACGGAATAAGCTTGCGCAGTTGCATCCAGCCATGAAAATTACCACGCCACTCATTTTCGGCGAATTCGGCGTCGCTCAAAGGCCGCGCAACATGTTCGAGCGGTGACATATGGCCACTACTGGTGAGACGCTCGTACAGTGCAAGATCGGCTGCTTGGTCGCGTCGTCCATCATGCGTTAAGTAACTGACACGTGCGCAACGAGCAGCAGCTATTTTGCGCGCCTCCTCAGTGTGCTCAAACATGCCATCATATTCTTCGGGCTGAATAAGCGGCAGGTGCCAATCATCGGGGCCAAGCGGTGTTGGGTCTGATGATTCGCAAGCGGCTTGCATGAGCTCGGCGATGGCGTGAATTTCGGGTTGCGCCTCTTTGTTATTGCGGAGGCTAAAGAAGTTGCTCCATTCAGTGCCACTTACGACGGCAGTATGCCACATAAATGGCTCAAAGATACGGTTTGTTAACTGCTTGTGGACATTCAATGCTAGTAAGGCTTTTGCGTGTCGAACGGCGTCGTCACGCGCGGCAAGCCATTCCTTTTTTGCCTGCTCGATATCTGCCTCATCGATTTCGCTTGTCGCTTGCATGCCAGCCTCGCGTGCACCCCAGTAATGCGGGATGAAGGGCTCGCTCATTACGCGCTCAATCTGCTTATCAACCGGAATCGCCCGCGAGCTAGCGGTGTTACGGCTGAGCATACGATGCGTGTTAAATTCCGAAAGCACAATACGCGGAAAAACAATTTCCATTGTTGTCACACGGTGTCCGCGCGAACTTATTGAATCAGCTAGTATTGTCGCCTTGAACGCCATAGACCCTCCGTTTACCTTGAATACGCTTATCTTTTTCTTAGTATATACAAGATGCGCAAGGAAATATGGCGTAGCTTTTACACCAATGTGTCGCAAAATACTAGGGTACGCTGTTACCCTAGCTTTATTTAATAGTTATGAGATTCGTACATATGGTCACGAGTGGCGAAACGCTTTGATTGAGCACTGGCGATAATGGCAGCCGTATCTTCAAAATAAGTAGTCTTTGATTCGAGCTCAGCAAGCGTCAGCCATGCATTTGCGCCGCCCGTCCATTGCTGGTGTGGTTCTAGTGTCTTGCGAGTACGTGCATAGACGATGGCAAAAAGCTTGTCTTCAAGAATTGCCACACCGTCAGCGGCATAATCACGCACACGCATAAAAGTTCGCAGCTGACAAGCAAGCTCAATGCCAGTTTGCTTAGCCAACTCGCGTGCGGCAGTTACCTCAAACTGTTCTCCCCACACAGCCGGCCCGCTAATACAGCCCCAGTAATGTAAAAACGGCTGTCGCTTGCGCTCTTGCAACAAATAGCGACTCGGCTGTCCAGCGCGTGTATGTTCAACGACAACACATAGCGATAGCTTCGGCTGATGTTGTACTGCTCGCTCTGATTCATTGAGCCGATTCGCATACTCTTTCCCGCTTGGTGAAAGCTGATACGCACCATCGGTTCGTTTTTCTATCAACGCCAGCGTAACAAGCTTTCGAGTATGGAACTTAAAGACATCGCTTTCAAGACCCGCTTGCGCGCGTAAGGTGCTATAGCGTGCGGTATCGGTGTGGCGCAGTGCCCGTAAAATAATAATGTGGATAGGATGAATTGGCTGCATAAAAACTCAAAACGCGTGGGACATTGCCCACGCGTTTGGTTGTTTGGGGGGCAAGTTTAACTTAAACTAAAGTGCTTGCATCAACTTTAATGCCAGGACCCATGGTCGTTGCCGTGTAGATCGAGACAATGTAGTTACCCTTGAGGCTGTTTGGCTTAACGCTTTGAAGGCTTGCAAAGAAGGCTTTTGCGTTCTCAGTCAATTTAGCGCCACCAAAGCTTGCCTTGCCAACAGAAAGGTGCACAATCGCTTGCTTGTCGACGCGATATTCAACGCGACCAGCTTTTGCTTCTTGAACAGCCTTTGCGACGTTCACTGCAACCGTACCACTCTTTGGGTTTGGCATAAGGCCGCGTGGACCAAGTACGCGTGCATACTTACCAAGTTTCGGCATCATTTGTGGCGTTGCAACTAGAATATCGAAGTTCAGCTCACCTTTATCGAGTTGCTGTAAGAATTCGTCGTCACCGATGATATCAGCGCCAGCTTCTTTAGCAGCAGCGTGTTGATCACTTGGTGCAAACACAGCAACGCGGATTTTCTTACCAGTACCGTGCGGCAAGCTTACTGTTGTGCGGATATTCTGGTCAGCTTGGCGTGGGTCGACACCAAGGACAACATGAATCTCGACCGCGGCATCGAACTTGCTTGGGTTGGTCTTTGCAGCCAATTCAAGTGCTTCGCTAAGGCTGTAAACCTTACCTGCTTCGAGTTGCTCGGCAACTTTACGGTAGTTTTTGCCACGACGCTCGATAAGCGGGCGTGTAACTGGGCGTGGGCCTTTGGTGTCAGCCGCTTCGCTACCTTCTTGAGGTGTTGTGTCGCCAGTAGCTTTACGAGCTTCTTTGTCGGCTTTTTCTTCGGCTTCTTTAAGTGCTTTTGCGCTACGCTTGCCAGCTTTAGTTGTTGCTTCTGATTTTTCATCAGTAGTTTCATCGGCGCTCGATGGCGCTGCTACATCAACGATCGCTTGTTCGTTTTGCTCAGCGACAATAACGTCGGCTTCTTGTGCTTCTGTGGCTTCGATAGCCTTTTCTTTGGCTTTTGCCATGGTAGTAACTCCTTTGTGGTCCAAACGGCGAGCTGAGCTTGCCTCCCACATCAATTAATAAAAATACTGGTCGTTCTAGTCGGTAATGTCAACGCCCATAGAGCGTGCGGTACCAGCAATAGTCTTAACGGCGGCATCGAGGTCGTTGGCGTTAAGATGATCCATTTTGGCTTTAGCAATTTCTTCGAGCTGTGCGCGGGTAATTTTGCCAACTTTGTCAGCCTGTGGCTTGCCTGAACCCTTTTTTATACCAATTGCTGCACGGATCGCGTCGTCAACTGGTTGGCCAAGACTTTTCCAAGTAAAGCTTTTGTCTTCGAACACCTGAATATGCACGATAACGTCTTTGCCCATTTGATCTTTGGTCGCGTCGTTGAAGGGGTTAATAAACTCCATCATGTTGAGGCCCCATTGACCAAGAACAGATCCTACTGGAGGAGCTGCGGTTGCGCGCCCTGCGGGCACTTTGAACTTAATATTTCCAATGATTTTCTTCGCCATAATTTCCTTTTACTTCTCTGATTACTGACAACCGTTTCACGGACGGCTGCGCTTTAGAAGTGCGTAACTTGGATATTTTACTATAAATATCACTTTAAGTCTATGTCTGGGGTCAATATTATAGACAATATTTGACAAAAATGGTATAATATAGATAAGTCCTCATCCTGCAGGACCACCCTCTCCCACCAAGGATGCACATGAATCAATCAGTAGTACATTTGCTGCTCGCCGTGAGTCCGGTGAATATCGCGCTATCAGCGGTGATGTTCGTCGTATTCATGATCGGCATCGACACGGACAGCGACGGTTCGCACCGCTTCGCGATCGAAGCGTCCCTGCTGATTATCGGCGCGATCAACGCTGCGCCGGTAATCTGGATGCTCACAGCGAACACAGTACTCGACTATCTGCAGCTGTGTGCTACGCAGGTGACGGCAGTGGACGCTTCGGCGATTGTCAACTGCTTCGTCGTTGTCGGCGTCATGTGTGCGGTTCTGGCGCCTGCCATGCTCCTGCTCATGCTCGTGCTGGTCGAGCGCCGTCAGTGCAGTGCACGACACCGTTCGCGGCTCGCGCAACCTGTGGCACTGAAACCCAAGACGATCTAAACAATCTTCTTGGTGGCGAGAGGGAAAGAGAACCGGGCGTGTCCATGGTGGACGGCCCGGTTCTCGATCGCCATACTAGCTATACTTGAATTAAACTTTTTTCACCTGGAGTGCATCAAGCTCAACTGGCGTGTCGCGACCAAACATGCTTACAAGCACCTTGATCTTACCCTTTTGAGTATCGATTTCGTTAATCGCACCGTCAAAGCCCTTAAATGGACCATCGACGATATTAACCACTTCACCAACCTTGTAATTGATGTTGTGCTTAGGATCGCTAACGCCCATGCGCTTCTTGATCTTGCTCATCTCTTCTTCAGAGACTGGCGATGGCTCGGTGCCACTTCCAACGAAGCCGGTAACACCTGGCGTGTTGCGGATAATGTACCAAGCGTCTTCGGTCATTTTCATATCAACCAGTACGTAGCCTTGGAAAATCTTCTTTTCAACAACGCGGCGCTTGCCGTTTTTGATCTCGATTTGCTTTTCTTTTGGCACAATAGCTTCAAAAATCTTGTCGCCCATGTCAACAGTGTCTTTACGCTGTCGGATCGAATCGGCAACCTTCTCTTCATAGCCTGAGTACGTGTGGATGGCGTACCATAGGCGGGTAGAATCGTATCGTTTTGAGCTCATCTGGTAATACCTTTCTGGATCGTTATGATTAACGAATAATCTGTTTAAATAATTGATCAAAACCAAAGTCGATAAGGACAATGAATAACATAAGCACGGCAGTGAATATAATCACGGCTACGGTGAGGCTCCAGCTGGCACGCCTGTCTGGCCACTTGGTTTGGCGTAGCTCATACCATGAGCCTTTAAAATAGTTACCGATAGCACGGAGCGGGCGTGGAGCGCGCGAGCGGCGTGGTTCTGATGATTTAGGAGTCGAGCTGCGACTGACAACTTTGCTGCTCGTCGAACTAGCTACTGCTTTGGCTGACGGTTTGTCTGTAGTGGATTGTGTAGTGCGGGCCACGAGTTTCTTTCTGCCGCTTCGCACGCGAAGCCGGTGGTTATGTACGTTACAATAAAAAAGCCTTTACTATTACGGTAAAGGTCGTTAATGTCAAGTTTACCGTATTGGGCGACCGTTCGTCAAGCGAGCTTTTGCCTTTGTTGTGTCTGCGGCTTGCAACGGGAGTATAAGACTGAAACGTGCCCCATGGTTAAGTTTACTTTGGCACTCGATAGTCGCGTTTATCGATGCAGCAAGTTTACTCGCAATATACAGGCCAAGCCCACTACCAATTTCAGTCTTTGTGCGGTTGTCAGCTGCGCGATAAAATTTTTGGAACATTGCTTTTTGGTCAGCGATGCTAATGCCAATACCCGTATCAATGAGGGCAAGTTCAATAGAGTCACCAGCATGCTTTGCCTCGAGTGTGATCGAGCCCTTGCTTGTGTACTTGATCGCATTGGTGATGAAATTTTGCAAGATTTCTTCAATGTATAAACGATTTTGAGTGATCACAGGCAGTCGCGCCGGCACATCAAGATGGAGCTCAAGGCCACTGGAGGCAACCTGTGGCTGATACGTCGAGTAAAGTTCGTGCACAAGCGTGTCGAGTGAGAAACGACTAGTGTGCGTGCTGGTGTCACTCGTGTTGTTAGAAAGAATCGCCAGGTCATTCACCATGTTTGCGAGGAACACGATTTGGCGATAGGCAGTTTCTGCTGACTGACGCTGTAATTCATCAGAAACGTGCACACCTTTCTTGGGTAGGCGCAGCATGTTACTAAGGCTCGCCTCAGCAATAGCAATCGGCGTACGGAGTTCATGGCTGATGATATCGATAAACTCGTCGCGTTCGGTGACTTGGTCGGGTACGATATTGAGACGTCGTAGTGTCACAACGTAGCCTGGCCGCGTAATGGCCTTGCCGGGGATCGCGATAGGCGCGACTTTGAGCTCATACGGCGTATCAACACCCTTTTTATCTCGTATATGCAAGTGTGGGTAGATTTGTGGCTCATCGATATCTTTGAGCAGTGTTGCGATAGACACGCGAGTGCCGGCCTTGTCGTACAGGTGGGTCAATCGCGAAAGTGGACTTCCTGCAAAACTATGCCGCTGCTCAAAGAGCGCTTGGGCGGCATCATTATGCATACGCACTATACCGGCTTGATCGGTGATAATGACGGCCTCGCTGACACTTTCGAGTATAGTCGTAACGCGTTGATGTTCAAAAGCACTGGCGACGCGACTACGATGCAACGCCTCTTGCGTAGCGCTGACCCCTGCGAGTATTTGCGATAAAAAGAATCCTATAACGCCAAATACGACAAGGACGATACCAACGGTAGCAAAGTACGCATCACTTGTGCTGTATATAGCCGACTCAATGATAATATCAAGTGCTGCGACACTGACCAGCGTTAAGTAACTAAGAATAAGCCCTGTTTTACCGTGTTGCATCGAGGCGAATAGCAACAATGGCAGCCAAAAAAGAGTCAGCGGCGAGTAAAAACCGGTAATAATCAACGTCACTATAGCCATAGTAGTGTGCAGCGCTATAGTAATGAAAAGCTGAATTGAGGCCGGTGGCTGCCGAAAAGCTAAGCGCATAATGAACACAAGGAACAGCAAGCACACCAGCTCAAGCAATAAGGTCGAAGGATAAGTTGACCCACGGACAAAGCTTGCTGGAAAATACAGTAACACCGGCATTAGTAATAGCGGTAGTATGGTCTCAAAGCGCCGTACAATAGTAACGGTGCTCGCAAAATAAGGATGTGACTGTGGCATCTTTATTAGTATGCCACAAACGGTTGTTTGCACGCTAGCCTTAAGCGGTTTAATTGCGTGGACTGTGCTGGCTCAGAACTTTCTTACGCGCTTTATAGTCGGGCATGCATGTTGCGACTTGATCCCAGAACTGTTGGCTATGGTTCATATGTTTTGTGTGGGCGAGTTCATGAATCATGACGTAATCGATAGCTGCATCGGGAAGGGTCATCAGCCATATATTTAAACTAATAGTGCCGCTACTGCTACAACTCCCCCATCGCCCATTGGCGGTTGAATAACGTAATCGTTCATAATGAAACCCATGGGCACTTGCAAGCTTTGCCAGTCGCTCAGGCATGTATTTTTTTGCCTCGGCACGGAGTGTTTTTTTGATTGTGTCGTAAGCTTTTTGTTGAATAACTTCAGGTTGCGTGCCCCTTGGATATCGAATTGTGATGGTTCCATCTTTAGCAAAGCACTTGATAGCACTAATACGTTCATCGGGAATAATCGCTAAAACATGTCGCTCGCCAATACGGCTGCCATTCTCCCATGCGGGATGCTTAGTGCTATGTTCAGCGACTAAAGTATGTAGTTTATCGCGGGCACTATTGATTAATGCGGAGATCTCGGTCATGCGAGCTCTATGCGGCGCGGTTACGACCAAGGCGCCATCGGTGGCGACTCGAATACGCACAAATTTTGCCGTAGCAATCCGGCGGACTTGAACGGTGCCAAACTGGGCGTCGTAAAACGTTTGTTTCATAGAAAAGAAGTCAGAATTCTGGCGTATTTAGCCAATTTTGATGTGTCGGGTTGGCACTGGTCGCTTGGCGGCTACGGGAATATGGCGACGAGGCACCGTTGGTGCGGTTGGCGGTGCAGATGGGTCACTTGGATGCTGCGTTGCGGGTGCGGCTGGCTCGTCTGTCTCGGGCCTTTGTTTTGGTGCGCTTGTTGGGCTTTCAGGCTTTGGCGAGGCCGGTGGGGCCGTCTTTTTAACTTGTGGGCGCAGCTTATGTAGCACGGCATTGTGCTGTGTTGTAAAGGTATGTTTGCCGCTAACAACTGCATAGCGCTCTGTCGTGGGCGCAGTGAAGTTTTTGACGGCATCCATATATTGCCGCTCATTCATAGAGACGCCACTGTCGCGCTGGCGCATCGAGCGTTGTCGAGCACTTGGCTCGTCCACCTGAACCCAAACGGCAATGGTTTGGTAGCGATTGGCGTTGGCCATGCGTTGCAGTTTCATGCGCTCAATACGATTGTTACTGTGCGCGCTATCGAGAATAAATGAAGACTGCGTTTTGAGAAACTCACCCGCCAATTGGTTGGCCACGGCTGAGGCTGCCTGTGTATTTGTAGTAATATGCTGCGCAGCTGGCGGTAAGCTGGCGGCCAGCTCCTCGATGGTAATAATTGGTAAATCGTAGTGGTCGGCAAAGGCACGAGCGAATTGGCTTTTGCCAGCTCCAGGAATGCCTACCATAATAAACATTGTCGGTGTTGATACGGGAAGAACTTTCATCTTTCCTATTGTACGCTACCGTTGACTATTTCGTCGAATGTTATAAATGCAACTTCATCATTCTCGCAACCAAAATCTGGTATACTAATGACGCGTTGATCTGTTACGATTAAAACGCAGCAATCCAAATCATAGGGGTATAGCTCAGTTGGTAGAGCACTGGTCTCCAAAACCAGGTGTCGTAGGTTCGAGTCCTGCTACCCCTGCCAAGAAAATAGCTTAGGCATTTACGTCTGAGCCATTTTCTTGTTAGATGCATGTGGGACTCGAACCGATAGGCATAACCGCCAGTGGCGGTTATGGTACCAATGCTTGGCCGAGCGGGTGAGCGTTGGCGAACGTAGAGCGAGCAAAAGTGGTCGAGTCCTGCTACCCCTGCCAAACAGATATAAGCACTTCCATAAGCGCTTTTTTTGCCGTCACGACCACTGTTATTTGCTCAGTCAATAGAACTTCAATTAATTCTTACCTATGTCATATTATATTCTCTTGTCAAAGTTTACTTTTGTTAAAAAGTTCGAGACCACTCTCTACTTCCCCAATGGAGCAGAAAATTGCCAAGCTATTTCAATAGATATACAACAAATCACTTCAAATGAAAGTGTACTCATTCTCTTAAGTGGCCCAACAAGTGTTGGAAGGACTTCAATCGTCAAAGCTCTGCAAAAGATAGGCAGTCAATATGATAGACAAATCCTACATATCGAAGCCGACAACTTTATGCCTTCTTTATATCTTGAGACATTATGGAAGGATCGGCAAATTAAAATTCGTATCGTAGCTGGTGCAATGAGGGCGACTTGTGAGCTCTGGGCTAAAAAACTTAGTGAGCGCATAAGTTTGAACGGTAAGTCTGGTACAGAAGGCTAAAGTTCCATTCTAGGACTGGCAGTCCTGCTATGAATCTTCACTAAGTTTACAGGTAAACATATTTCATTAGACTACTTTAAGTGTCAATAATTTTGCTTAGTATAGTTTTTATCTCTGTTGAGCGACGGTCAGTATTTAGCCAAGTTAGCAAATCTTTGTTGCAAAAACTCACTAAAGCATTCATATCACTATGTTTAATGTCAATGTAATCCTCCGTAACGCCATACTTAAGTATGAAAATATTATGTTCATAAGTAGCTTCTATTTTGGCCTCTAAGCCCGGATGAGCTGCTAATGTTTTCTTTGTTAATGCGCCATTAGGAATTTCTGATAGTTTAGTAAAATCGTCAAGAAGTGGCCTCCACGAAGTCATTTTAGGTTTACCTAAAAAATCATCATCAGCGACTAATATATTATATTTAGCTTTGAGCCTATCTTTCTGCGACTTAGTTAGTTTGTCCAGTTGATCTTGTTTTGCTTCTGATCTAATTTTAGACTCATCGGTCTTATCGACGAGTGTAGTACCTGCTATTTTCAGGTTATATACATTATCAAAGTCGCCAATAAAATAAACTTCTAATCCAAAATCTTCAAAAAAAGCTCTCCATTTCTCGTAAGATGATTTACCTCCAATATCAATTACAGCTACAGTTTGTCGCGAGTCTACCCCAAGTTGCCAAATCACTGCCTTAATAAAGTACCTATCCGTGTCACCTTCAACTAAAAGAACTTTTTTTGCAAAGAAGGCATATGTTGAACGAGTGTTATCTAAGATTTTAACTAAAGTTTTTTGATCATTGCTCAAACTAGGGGTCATTACGACTGTGTTTTTATCGGCATTTAGCGCAAGTCGCTTTACTGAAGAGATAGTCTCTGAGTTTATTAGTGATTCCGAGTGAGTGACTAATATATACTGACACTTCTGTTCACGGTTAATATCCTTTATGACCTGTAGATACTCATTTTGAAATTGGTAATGTAGATGTATCTCAGGTTCATCAATAACTACTAGACCGCCTTTTAGCGTGCCGCGCCCATAGGCCTCAAATACTAAGTGCATAATTGCTTTTTGACCTGCACTGAGGCTATTAATATCTTCGATTACTCTATTGCGGGCTAAATCCAGCATTTCGAATGCATATGACCAAGTCCTTTTTTCTACTAGTCTAACTTTGCATTTAATGTTTATTATTTCTAACCTTTTGTTAATTTGCTCAAGCAACAGTACTTTGTTGGCTTCATCCTCTGCTTCGGTATTCCCACTGGCGATATCGTATAATTCATAGTGTTTTTCTGCAACGTACAATCTTACCATCCTAAAAATTGTCGGCTCATCCTGAAACACGGAGTTTAAGCTAAAAGTATACTCACTATCTTTTAACTCTTTCAGCTGTTGAGCGGAAGTTGATGCTTGCAATGATACCGACGGAACAAAAGCATTATAGTTTCGGTAACTACTGATTAGAGTAAAGGTTTCTACTAAATTATCTATTTGAGCCTCAGGGTTAGCTCTGTTGTACAAGTTTATAAGACTTCTGTAAAGATTATAGTTAGTCAAATATGTGTAACCGGCATCCGCTGCATTAGAACTTATGGATGTCGAGAACTGATTATCTGCATTCAGAGAAATGGTAACCGCGAATTTACTCTCGTAAATATTCATAGGCATCAAACTAAGAGACGTATATTCATCCAGCATGCCACGAATGTATGTGTCATTCACTTTTAGCTTTTCAATATTAGATTTATCGGCTTCGTCAAGTTCTACGGTAAATCTTATAGTCTGCGGCTTATCTGAGTAATTCCAATTTTTATCCAATCTAAATCCAGCATACGAATTGGAAGTTGCGGCTGTGACTATGTTTTTGCGATCTCTTGCATTTAAACTTGCTCTCTGATTGTATGAATTTTCGTCTAAGCTAAAATTAGTGAATAGCACCTTTTTAAAGATGAAGTTTATTATTTCTAAAGCAGTTGATTTTCCGGCGCCGTTCTCTCCAATTAAAATATTAAGGTCATCTTCAAAATTGATAGAAGTATAATCGTCGTAACTTTCAAAATATTTAAAGCTCAGTATATTTGAAACTTCAATTGTTTTAATTTTCATATTATATATTATATACGTTTTGTCTAAGAAGTTATTGATGTCATGCTTTCACCTGATTCATTGGCAGTTCTAGATGCTCATAAGCATCTTTATAAATCTAGCATTACTTAGATATTACTTGATCTGCCATTTCGCTATTGCCTAGCAAGAGCTGGATTTCCTCAAAGGCAAAGTTCCATTCTTTGTTATCATTGTACTGCTCTAGAATTCCATTCCAGAACTGACACCCTTGCCAGGAATAATCATCCAAGATCTCAGCTTTAAGATCTTTTTGATATCATGACAATATGAATGTTTCCGTAGTCATCCCCGCGCATAATGAGGAGCAAGCACTCGCTTATTGTCTTCAGGGCTTGGCAACACAAAAAACTCAGCATGAGGTTACGGTGATTATCGTAGATAACGCGTCTACTGATAAAACCTCGAAGGTCGCATCTGCTTGGCAGGATAGGCTTAATTTAAAAATCATCACAGAACCAAGACTCGGCAGAGGCGCCGCTCGTAAAGCGGGTTTTTCTATAGCGCGTACAGACATCATTCTATCAACAGATGCAGATAGTGTGGTGCCAACGGATTGGGTAGAAGTATTAGTGAACGCGATTACCATGGCTCCAAAGGTGATTGCCTCTACGAGCCCCAGTTACATCACCGATGGTAGTAAGATAACCAATGCCACAATGGCTATCGGCATGCCGTTTAGTCTGAGAATGTATCGTCTGCTAATGGGCCATTACATGGTAACTGGTGGTACGTTCGCAGTAAGAAGGTCGGCATATATTAAGGCAGGTGGGTTCGATGCTGAACAAGACATGCTCGATGACGTCGACTTGTCGTTCAGGCTCGCCAAGATAGGAGAGATTGTATACCTGCCAAAGTTAAGGGTCAAAACCGAAGGAGATGTGTTTCGCGCAGGCTATATTAGTGGATTTTGGCACTACTTTAAACATTGGCCAGTGCTCTACAAGAAGTATAAAACGTAAGTTGGTAATACTCTTCAGCGCAAAAGCGTTTGCCTCAACACGACATGCTAAAGTAGGAAGCACTAAAGTCTACTGAGGTAACTGCCGCAACCCCAACACATTCCCATCCGCATCAACAAGTTGCGCAATCAGCATGCCGCCGCCAACATCTTTTGCCTCTTGGTGCATTGTTGCGCCCGCATCTAATAACCCTTGAGTGGCGCTCTCGATGTCCGCAACCTCGATATAACTCACGACTCGCTCGCCATTAGGGTCGAGGCCAATTTCCATATCACCTACTCTGTATCCAACGTAGTATGGACTATCGGCATAGGGTTCTAGGCCTAAGAATTTGCTATAAAGTGTTTTTGCTGCTTCGAGGTCTTTGACTGGGTAGGCGATTACTTTGATTGCTTGATTCATTGCGAAATCTCCAACTATTATTATTTGCACTATCTCAAGTGTACACCTAGTGACACGTCCCCGTCCCCGGGTCAATCGTTTGGCCGCCGCTGGTAATAAACTTCCAATCGTAACCTGTCGCCGATAAATTCATTTTCAAGACGCCGTAATTACTCGCATCAGAGAATTCACGGGTGGCCACAGTGTTGCCGCCTTGGCTCATATCGGCGCCACCCGTGCCTACGACAAATTCACGAATGCCATTGACAGCGTCAACTGAGCCGTCGGGCTTTGACGGCGCAAAGCGTTCATATGTGTGGCTGTGGCCATTAAGTACTACGTCGACACCGCTTGCATAAAATGCATCCCAAAATGGTGTCATTGAGGTGTCGTCATCATGCGAGCCCGCTGTAAAGCGCGGCTCGTGCCAATAAGCTAAGGTGCATTTTTTAGTTGATGCTGCGAGGTCATTCTTTAGCCATGTCACTTGGGTGCTGCTGGCGCTGTGATCGATGTCGCCATTGAGTGACACAAAATGCCAATCATTAACATCGAACGAATAGTACTGTTGCACTCCTTGAAAGTATTCATAATAGCCAGCGCCACCAGATTGGTACTCGTGATTGCCAGGTGACGGTTTTGTCTTATCTTTAAAACGTCCCCATGTTGGCTCGTATTTTTGAGTAAATTCATCGATAAGCCCATTTTCATAGGCATTGTCGCCAAGAGTCAATACGGTATTGATTGAAGTATCGTTATAAATGATGTCACTTGTGCCTTTTTCGGCACCGCTATTTTGCGCAATGTCACCTGCGGCAGCAATTAAGAATGAGCCGCCGGTGCCGCCTCCTGATGTCCCGCCGCCTGTAGCGCCACCGCCTGTACTTGTTATTTCCTTGAACAACACTGCCTTGCCGCCCGACGCTCCAGAATCACTTATGGCAAGTTCTGGATTGCTTAAGGTCGAATTTTCGGGCTCGACTTTTATTTCTGGCGTAGCGGCCAAGCTTATAAAAACAGTGTAGCCAACGGCCATAAGGGCAAAGGCAGTGATAAGGCTGATGTAAGTGTTACGATTACGATGGTTATGTATCATAGTAGACATAGTGTTAATGGTTAGATGTAATAATAACACTCAAACGTTTCGCATGATAGTGACTGAGCATTGCGCTCGTTCTTGGCATTCGTTATGCTATAACCACTATCAACATACGACTTCGCACGTCATCAAAGTTACCATGAAGAAAAAACAGCTCATACCTATCGTTGCGATAATCATTATTTGCCTTGCAGGATACGGCTTAATTGTCGCTTACAAGCTACATGGTAATAACTCTTTCCAAACAGCTACCAAGCAAGATCTCAATGCGCCTAAGATATACACCCTTGTTATTTCAAAAGATGCCATCAAAGGCCCAAATACAGTAACGATTAAAAAAGGCGTGCCAACTCGTATCAACGTTTCGGCCATTGACCAGCCCGAGACTGACTTATCGATTCGTAGTTTAGGGCTTAATACGTCAACACAGGGTGGGAGTGTTTCAAATTTTGATTTTACACCAACCAAAGCCGGCACTTTTGATATACGGCTGACCCGCCGCGAAGCAGAATCTGATGATGAGGGTACGATTGATAAGGTAGTGGGACGATTGGTAGTTGAGTAACATGACGCATCAAAAACGCTTCTTTATCGATTGGTCGCGGAGCCAAAAAATACTATCCTTACTTGCGCTTGTGCTGTCGGTCGCCATAACTAGTTTTGTTCTCTGGGCATCGCAAACAGCAAATGCTACCCCCACCGAGCGTGTCTTAGCGCAGCAAAACACAGCTGTGCAAATCACCGAAACTGACCATTCGATCATTATTCAGCCAAAAACGCTAGCAAAGCAAGGTCTCGTGTTTATCCCTGGCGCCAAAGTTGATCCGTGGGCGTATGCCTATAAGTTAACGGCTCTTGCAAGTACGGCTGAGATAACAGTCGTTATCACGAAACCAATTCTTAACTTAGCATTCTTCGATCAAAGAGGTCTTGCCACATTCACCAATGACGCGCCGGCTGTCCATGTCTGGTATGTCGGCGGTCATTCCCTCGGTGGCGTCCGTGCGTGCCAATATGCAGCGGGAGGTACTGCAAAGGGCCTGATACTACTCGGATCATATTGTGCAAACACCGTAACTATTCCTACCCTTAGCATTGCAGGTGGCCAAGATGGCTTGAGTACGCCAACAAAAATTAAAGATAATCGCCACTACCTTCCGAACACCGCGACGCTGGTAGAGATTGGTGCCGCAAATCACGCTAGCTTTGGCGACTATGGCGTTCAAGCGGGTGACGGCACTGCAACGATTGCTACAGGTAAAATGCGCATGCAATTGACTGATGTAGTGACAGCCTGGCTTGCCAAGCAAAATGCTACAACAAATAATTGACATATAGTAATTAAAGTATTATTATATAAATAATATTGCTAATTGAGTGAGACTATATGATCAACGGTTTTAATACATTTCTTAATAACTGGCACGCTGGCAAAAGCGAGCGACAAAAACTACAGCACATCTATTTATTGCTCAGTATTGCTATCGTACTTATTGCTGGAATACTCAGTTTATTCTCTGCCTCGCTTGGCCAAACAATGGTGAAAGTCGCCCTGTTCACTGCTGCTGTTTTTCTCAGCAATGCGATTGTTTGGAACTTATTGCAAGCAGCAGTACTTTCAAAGCTTACAGCACGCGCAAAACGCAAGTAAAAAAGCTTAAATAAACTCACGTCTACTTCTGAATAGTCTCTTTTAAGAACGAACTAACGATTGTCGTAATCTTTTTATATGTTTCCGGTGGAAGCTCAGGGCCATTAAAGGCGTGTTTTGCGCCATCAACTGCTAAATATTCGGCATCAATTCCGGTCGTCGTTAATTGATCGTAAAATAAGAGTGACTGAGATATGGGAACGACCGTATCCCGAGTGCCATGTACAAACAAAAACCTCGGTGCTTTTTTGGTGATGTAACTCGTAGGGCTGGCTTCGCGGGCTAGTTTGTTATACCGAGATCCAAGATACCGTCGCGCATTTAAGTCAGGGTGAGCGCCATCGACGATTTTTGAAAAATCAGACACCCCATAAAAATCGATAACACCAACTGGTGCTTCATAGTCACGTCCAGCGTAAGGAATATTGAGCGCCGCAAAAGCCGCCAATTGACCACCAGCGCTATCACCGAAGTAAACAACTTTACGTGGGTTGATGTGGAGTGTGTCGGCATGATCATCTAAATATTCGAGAGCGCAGGCGATATCTTGGTTCTGATCCGGGAACGGACTACTTGAATTCGTGCGATAGCCTATGGTTGCGACAGCAATTCCCTTTTGCAAAAATTGTTTGCCATAATTATTAATCAGCCGACCGTTCTGACTGCCTCCGCGCCAGCCACCCCCATGAATATAGACGACAAGGGGTAATGCTTTAGCACCAGTATCCTTGGGCCGGAGAAAATCGAGCGTCCGAACTGGGTTCTTGTCATTGCAATAATGGATGTTCTCGACTGTGTCGGCGACACTGCGCATACCTGGCTGAGTCCGATGAGGCCGTGTGGCCATGAAAATGATCGAACCAATAATAAGCACAGTCAAAACACCAAGAATTGACGTAACAGTTGGGAGATAATTTTGTTGTTTTTTCATAAGGTTTTGCTGTTACTTAATATAGCACTCTCTGCGTGCGAAGCCATGTATAGATAAAAGGCATTTCTTAAGCAAGGACTGCTATACTAAAGCCATGAGCAAAATGAGAGTTCTTTTATTTGGAGGAGCATTACTTCTTCTGGGCGCTATTGGTGGCGTGTATGTATGGCATGCACGTTCAAATTCTGCCAACACGACACAAGAGGTAACGGCAAATGTCGGTAGTTATGCTGCGCTTGGTGATTCGGTCGCAGCAGGTGACGGCTTAGCAAAGTATGTTGATGCGAGCGCATGTGATCGTACGACGACCTCGTACCCAGAGCTTATTGCAAAACAGGCACATTACGACCTTCAGTTTATCGCATGTAGTGGTGCTAGTTCACAAGTTGGTATTCTTGAAGGCCAAGAAGTTAACAAACTAACACTCGAGCCACAAATCAAACAGCTGACGACTCTCGCGACTAAGCCAACATTGATTACGATGACTATCGGCGCTAACGATATGTCGTGGCTACAAATATTTGGCGCTTGCTATACCGCTACCTGTGGCACGCCCGCCGAAACTGCTTTAGTTTCCACCAGGCTTGCTGGACTAAAAACTAATCTTACGAATGCGTTCGATACCCTGCAAAACGACTATACCAAGTCGAACGGCACTCCCCCTAAAGTAATGATCACCGGCTATTACCAGCCATTTGCTGCGACTGTCCAAAGCTGTAGTGAAATGAAAGACTTTGATGCGAATGAGCTTGCATGGGCTCGCTCGAAAGTCGATGATCTCAACACAACCATTAAAGATGTCGCAAATAATTATAGCTTTGCAACGTATGTCCCCGTTGATTTTACTGGACATGAATTATGCACCGAGGATGCATGGGTGCAAGATTTCCAAGCAAAAGCGGCTTTTCACCCTACCGATGATGGTCAACAAGCAATCGCAAAAGCAATTATAGCCAGAGAGGCAACGTTACAGAAATGATCACGGTTGAATCACTGAACAAAACGTATGGGAAGAAGGATAACATTTTTCAAGCGCTCAAAGATATCTCATTCGTCATACCCGACCGGCAGACGACGGCGATTATCGGTAAGAGTGGCTCGGGCAAGTCAACGCTCATGCATATTATGAGCGGGCTTGACCATCCAACTTCGGGCACGGTTACGGTTAACGGCACGAATCTTTTTACTATGAAGTCAAAAGAAATGGATAAGTTTCGTGCTAACGAAATGAGCTTTATTTTTCAAGCCTTTTTTGTTGAAGCTAATCAAACCTGTTACGAAAACGTTATGCTGCCACTTGAAATTGCTCGTGTCCCCATAAGTAAGCGACGTAAAATGGTTATGACTGCACTTAAAGCTGTTGAGCTTGAAAGCAAAGCTCAAAATTTTGCTGCCACGCTTTCGGGTGGCCAAAAACAGCGACTTGCGATCGCTCGAGCAATCGTCAATAAGCCAAGCATCGTATTTGCAGATGAGCCAACCGGCAACCTCGATAGTACGACTGGTGAAAAAGTGATCAAGCTACTATTCGGCTTGAATCATGTGCTTGGCTGCACAATTGTGCTTGTCACGCATGATCACGACCTTGCGGCACGTTGTCAGCAGCAGATCAGTTTAAAAGATGGAGAAATCATTTCGATGCATACAACTCCTGTCGCACATCACACTAATCGAAAGGTGGGCGCGTAATGTTACTTATTGATATTGTCCGTCGCGCGCTCAGAAGTCTGCTCAATGCCAAGACGCGCACTATACTTACTGCATTCGCAATCGCCGTTGGTGCCTTTGCCTTAACGTTGACGCTTGGCGCTAGTAACGGTGCGAAATTATATGTTAATAAAATCATTAGTGACAACTTCGACCCGACTTCTCTGATTGTTGCCAGTGGCCGGAGCGTCTTTGATCGAACCGATACCTCGACGCCGCAAGAATACGACGACCGTTATGGAAGCGTTACCACACAACTTGGCACAACAACCCAAGTGAAGCGCCTTAACGATGCCGATATTGAGCGAATAAAAGGTGTCGAGGGTGTCGCGAATGTTCGCGAGGCGACGTCAGTCGGCTTAAAGTATATCACTCGACCCGGCCTACGTAAGTACGTTGCTACCCTACAGTCGTACAATCCAGCACAACGTCCAGATATACTTGCTGGTACCATTGCCGACCCATTAAAGGCAAAAACAATTATTCTGCCTGAAGCATTTCTTTCGTCACTTGGTTTCAGCTCGGCACAAGACGCTATTGGCAAACAAGTAACGCTAGCGGTGCAGAAGCAACTGAGCCAAGCGGCGTTACAATCGAGCGTTGCCAGTGCGTTAAGTGGTCAGCCAGGCGGTGGCGCAGCAACGCAGGCACCCGCCGCAGAGCTCAAAGAAGAGAGCTACACGATCGCTGCCGTCAGCAAAAAGCCGTCCTCTATTCAAAGCGCGACTGCCCTCTATCTGTATGCAAATGCCGACGATACAAAAGCACTCAATGATTACACGACCGAAGGAACCAGCAACTACCATACGTATTCATTTGCCTATGCGCAAGTTGCTGACGGTGCTAATCAAACAAATATGGATGCGACCCAAAAGCGGCTCGAAAAATTAGGCTATGGGGTTCAAAGTATTATCCAAACTCAGCAATTTTTGACACAGCTCGTTACTGTGCTACAAGGGATCGTTACGGCATTTGGCCTTATCGCAGTTGTTGCTTCAGTATTTGGCATTGTTAACACGATGTATATTAGTGTCTTGCAGCGTACGCGTGAAATAGGCTTAATGAAAGCTCTTGGTATGCGCAGAAAAGACGTAGGACGGCTGTTTAGGTTTGAAGCGGCACTTATTGGCTTCTTGGGTGGTGCGCTTGGTGCGGCCGCTGCTGTGGGCTTAGGCACGGCATTGAACCCTTGGATTGCTGCACAGTTAAGCCTCGGCGGACAAAACTTACTTGTATTCCAAGCTGATCAAATCGTGTTACTTGTTCTTGCACTCATGGCTGTGGCAACTATCGCGGGGCTCATGCCTGCTCGCAAAGCATCTCGACTCAACCCTATTGAAGCACTTCGAACCGAATAGTAAATATCTAGAAATCGAGTGCTTTATCAAGATCGTTGAGCGTAGTATCATCGAGCACAGTTGTGTTGAGCGTCGATTCAACTGACGATAATCCGCTGGCGTCTTTTATCGCAGGCACTTTGATGGCTGTTGCAGCCTGCGTAGTGGCGACCGGTGTCGTAGTGCTTGCTACCGAGCCAGTTTGCTGAGCACTCCAAACGCGCCAGCCGACGAATCCCATAACACCGATAACGATGACAACAATAAGCATTTCGACGAGAGCGAAACCAGCTTTGTTGTTGGTGGCTATATTTTTCATTGAGCTGTTCCCTTGCTGTCGTTTGTTGTCACGGCTTGTTTTACTGCTTTGACAAGTTGTTTTATTGCGGCCTGATATGCTTTAAGACTATCTCGAGCAGCAACGAATGTAGCGCGGTTCGCACTTGCTTGGCTTGTTGGATCGCTACTATTGCAATCAACTGCAGGTGCAGTCTTTGCAGCATCAATGGCTTGTGCTGCCGCTGATTGTGTAGCAATTACTTTTGCGGATAGATCACCGTAGCCAGAGACATTCAAGCCCTGTTTCTGCTGGAATTCATTAACTCGCGTATATACTTGAGTAAATATTTCAAAGCGCTCTTGTAGTGTCTTGTTTATGGTAGCTGCACCTTGGCGCATGCTTCCTTGGCGGTGTTCGCACACCTGAAGTCGTGTTGCATCGAGCTTGCCATGCTTGTCTTTGCCACTTTCGGCTTCGGTTTCCGTTTCAGTCCTGCCAGATTTCTCGTCAGTTGACGTTGTATGCTCGGTTGAGGTGTTGCTTCGACCCGAGCCACTTGAATCTTCGGGTTTTTGTGCACCAGTATTGCCAGTAGGCTTGTTGATTCCCCCGCTCGCTCCACCACTAGACTGGCCTGAGCCACCATTATTCGAACTTGGTTCAGTCTGAGATGTTTCTGTTGGTGGTTGCGTACTTTGGCTATCTCGAGCCAATACGACGTCGCTGTGCAGCAAAAGCGCGATACTTGCTACAAAACACAAGCTCGTACCAAGTACGCTTCGTACTGATAATTTCATAGCTATCCTTATTGTTTGTTTTTATAAGTTTGTATTTTAATAGTACTCTACATTAAAAATAACGTAAATGATCAAAATCACTGTTTAATACGAACCGCACGCCTAAAACGCTTTTCGGCAGTTTCATCAAGATAACGCACGAGTGGACCATAGACGATATGAAAGTCATCGTTTGAACGGTCGGCATCTTTAAGTGCGTTAACAAAGAAATCTTCAATCAGCCATTCGCGCCCTGGTACAGTCTTGCCTTCAATCGATATACGCCATAATGTTCCAGCAATTTGCTCTGTTTTGCGGATACGCATCGGCGCGGCAAGCATGGTCGGACCGGTATGGAGTGTCTTCATAAGAGCATCGATTGCTCTAGTCGCGACTTCAACATTGTCGACAAAGACATCAATCACTTCAGTGCGCACACCATGTGGCGTGACACTGACTGCTTGCATGTGTTGGTTATGCATCCATATAACCTCACCAGAAATATCGCGCAGCTTTGTTGAACGCAGTGTCGCTCGTTCAACGACGCCCTGAACATGGCCAAAAGGCTCAACACGAATATAGTCTCCAACGCTAAACCAGCGCTCTATGATCATCGTTGCCCCTGCGGTTACATCGCGAAGCAAGCTACCTATCGTTGCACCAGCAAGCACAACAAAGACGGTACTTGCACCAATGGCGGTTGCTGCGTTAGCGCTCGAAGAGTTATTGTCAGAAATGATTGACCATGCAAGTATAATCGCCCCTGCCACGACCGCAAAGCGCATAAGAGCAATGAACACACTTAGATACGTTTCGGCACGTCGTAATTGTATAAAACGTTCATCGGATGACGTGGCATCTGATTGCAACGCTACCTTCTGCGCAATCAAGACCACGATTTTTGCAAGTAATTTTGATAACCAGTAAGCAATGATACCAGTTACCAAGAAAACTACGAATATTTTTAGCGGCTCACTTTGACCAATCCACGAATTATCGATGACGTCATTAATCGTCGTGCTGAGACTCGCCATAATACCTACTATCGCCTTTTACGTGCGCTTTTGATGATGTGCTCGTTGTAGCGTCGCAGTGCAGTGCGGCCAAAGAAGCCGAGTGCGATCAAGCCAACAAGAACAATTGCAATCAATGTGTATGGGATTACCCAGAATACGGTAGTTGAGCTAATTTTTGTACCCTTTGATCCATACTGTAGATCCATAGTCGCTTCGTATCGTCCGAATAGCAGTTGGTTAGCACCAAACGTTTGTTCGAATCGACGAATACTCTTTGGTAGTATGCTGCGAGGACCATCCTTAGGGTCGCCTGCTGTGCCATTGACACGAGAACTAGAGATGACATGTCCAAACATATCCTTGACGGTTACCATGCCGGTCGGTTTGAGATGAACGTTACCATCGTTTTTGACACGCTCGACTAAACTAACTGGGCCTGTTTCGAAGAAAGAACGCTTTGAGAAGTCTGCAGTCGCTGAGTAAAATTCTGCGACAGAAGCTTTTTCTTGTATATCACCCGATACGGTAAGAAGTACTAATGAGCCGACACTTGCGGTCAATGCTACCCCGGTTTGTTCAAGCTCCGGCGCATTACCGCTAAAACGTATAACTGCGTAGTGTCCACCTGGTTCAGCATTCTTAGGTACGT
Organism: uncultured bacterium; assembly: GCA_903821365.1. Taxonomy (GTDB): domain Bacteria; phylum Patescibacteriota; class Saccharimonadia; order Saccharimonadales; family Saccharimonadaceae; genus CAIJKY01. Next base: position 25,989 of record CAIJKY010000003.1, read on the forward strand.
TGATCGTAAAGTCAATTGTTTTGGCTTCTTTGCTTTTTATCAAGAAAGGCTGTGGCGTACCAATCCAGGTACGGAGTGAATGAGTACTGTTGTCAGTATCATCGAAAATAATATTTGGGTCGCCTGTCTCGTTTTTAGCACCGAAGTCGTTGAACTGAGTCTTTACTAGCAACTCGCCTTGCGAGATGTTGGTAAATTTAACCGTCGCTTTGACGGCATCGCCAGGATTAGCAGACAATTCGATCAATGAAGGAGATATAGAAAATGCCTGGCCAGCTTCTGCTCGTGCAGTCACTGCTGGTTTCGCTATCACCGTGATGGTGATAGCGACCAGAAGTGCTGCAAGAACGGTTGGCGCCAAGCTCTTGAGGTGTCGTAATAGTCGGTATATGTTCATGAAGTTTATTATACTAACGCGCCATATGGATCGGCAATTGGTTTATTGTCTTAAATCGTACTAGTACGTTGATGTTGCGATGTAACCGAGAGTTGTGGTGTAGGCACCAGCAGCTTGAGCACCGGTAACGTTGGCTATGTACGATACTGTGTAGAATCGGAAGTTATCAGCAGATGCTTTGCTTGCAACCTGGTCACCAGTGTTGAATGTGTACTGGTTAACAGTGTTATAACCTGCTGCTGGTGCACCAGTACCCGCACCTGCTGGATCTGCACCAACTGCTGGTGTTGTATTAGCGCGAAGGTTAATGCCGAATTGGCTTGTGCCTTGTGTCGACGCTGCGGTCGATGCGTTAGCGGTGATTGTGTTGGCACCTGAGGTAAGCGTCGTACCATTAACGGTGATTGCGTAACCGCTACCCGCGTTGGTTGAAATGCCCATTTGCGATGTACCTGAACCTGTGGTGCTTGGAGTTAATGAACCAAGGCTGACGGTTGTACCTGTTGCACCAGCACAGCTAGAAGCTGTGATGCCTGATGTACCAGTACAGAATGTTAATGTTTCATCGACTGAGGCGTTGACGACAATTTGGTTCGTGACGGCAGCGGCAACAACACCGGTGTCTGTTGGACCAGTTGAGCCGTCTGTACCGGTGTATGTTGTGACACGGATAAAGAATGTAGAGTTAACGGTCGTAGGATTAGTAACGTTACTCAGTGTAAAGCTTACTGCCGTGGCTGTTGGTAGTGATGTGGCCGTACGAGTAATGTACGGCGAGCCAGCGGTAGTGGCATTGATTGTAAAACCGGTTGCGCCTGTCTGAGCGCTAAGTGTTGCAGCTGTCGTTACTAAACCGGTAGGCGTCGTACATGTACCCGATGCAGTTGTACAATAAAGGAATCGAACCGAACCAATGGTTGCGGTAGTTGCAGTGGTAAAGTTAATTTGGTGTGTCGTTACGCCACCAGGTGCTGATGATCCAAGTGTTACGCTACGTGAGGTGACCTGTGCTGCAAATGCATTTAATGGGACACCTGCAATTACCAAAGACAGAACTGCAAAAACTAATACGGCTCTCGTTAAAAATGATTTTTTTACTTTTTTCATATTCTACTCCTAGAATTGTTAAGGCATTTTTTGCCACTTCGTTCATGTCAAAGCTTAGCATAAGCACTATATGTGGTCAACGGTTTTTTGCCACACTATGTTAATACGTACCTGTGACAACGAGCGTCTGTTTGCCCGAGTAGCTGCCCGCAGGCGTATTGATACCAATATTGGCGATATAAGACATTGTATAGTCAGTTTTTCCGGAGCTTTGAGTCGCGGTGGCGATTGTCTCGCCTGACACATAGCGGTAGTTATTTGCTGAGTTATAGCCACTTGCAGCCGCGCCATAGCTAAAGCTTGTGCTTGGATTTTGCACAGGATTAGCCCCGTAGGTTATTGGTGAGGTGTTTGCGACAAGGTTGATACCAAATTGTTCAGTACCTACACTTGAAGTTGTTGTCGTTGGCATGCCTGCGAGTGTGTAGGCGCCGTTATTGGGTGGGCTTCCAAGAGTCTGGACTATATAGCCGTAACTCGTATAGTTAAGTACGCTAAATGTGGTCGTATCGGTTCGTGTGAGTGAAGTTGATAGTGACCCGAGGGCAACGCTCGAGCTGTTAAGTATAAAGCTCAGTCCTGGATCGTTTGTTGTGACTGCACCCGACTGCGTGCGTTTCGTCGCACTGGCGCTATCACCGACACCCAACTGTCCAATGTTATCTTGAGACTGATAATTTGGCGAGGTGGCGTTAATGCCACCGCCTCCCCCAACGGAATCTTCATCAATGCGATAGTTATTTGAATTAAGCGCTAAACCACGCTGTGCTGGCACTACATATAACAAGCTACCAAACACGATAGCAAGGGCGACTATGCTCATGGAGTAGTGTAATGAAAGCTTTGAGAGGGGTGCTGAACGCGAAAAAATAAACCGCATACGCTTATTGTAAGCGACTTTCGCCTATCATGCTACAATAAGCGTTATGCATGTCTCTCGAACTGCCGCTGTTGTCGCCGCATTTATTATAGCTTTTGCGCAAGTACCAGTGAGCTTCGCGGCGACAACAGTACAGTCGGGACAAATGCAGGTGAATGGTTTGGTCGCGGGCAGCCCTCCGGCGGATGCGCCCGAGATTACCTCACCTGTCACGGGGACAAATTCTGACAAAAAAAACATTACGATTGAAGGCGATTGTATTGTTGGACTCATCGTTAAAGTATTCAGCAATGGATTGTTTATCGGCTCTGCTATATGTCAAAATGACGGCCACTTCACTCTTCAGGCCGACCTTTTCGAGAACAAGAATGATTTAATCGCTCGTCAATACGATACCGCCAATCAAGCAAGCCCAGATTCTGGTACCGTAATCATCTTCTTTTTGCAGCCAGGAGAGACACTGCCAAATCTTCCCGACACACCTACCGCACCATCAACTCAGACTCCCAATACTGGCCAGTCGGGCGGCAGTGGCGGCGATCAACAGCAAACTCCTGAAGCTATCGCTGATTTCGCACTGGTTATTAACTACGACTACACCGTGCAAGGGTTGTTTGCAGGCAAATCATTTAAGTTACCTATTTGTTTCTCTGGCGGAAAACCACCCTACGCAATAAGCATCTACTGGGGAGATGGCACAAGAGCTGATGTTTTCAGTCGCCAAGACTCAGAGTGTTTCACTGTAGAGCACACCTATAAAACGCCCGGTCTCAAGACAATTGTGATTCAAGTTTCCGATGCTAATGGTAATAAAGCCTATCTACAATTCGTTGCTATTGTGAATGGCGATACTAATGCACCAGCTGTTAAGGAATTGTTTGGTAGTGCGAAGCTGATTGAGTATTGGCCGTCTGTAGTTATTCCGAGCGTTATTGCGGGCACTGTCGCCGGTATATTTTTAAATACAACTCTGTTTCGTTTATGGCGGATTGCAAAGTCGATGTATCTTAAACATCGTTTGAAACTGAAAAAATAGCCTACGTGACAATTGTCACTCTTCACCCCTGTATAAGCACGAGCATCATGTGCTATACTATTTGAATAAAGTAACTGTGATCGAGAAGTGTGAAATCAAAAACGACTAGGTTTACTATGCGTCATCGCGGACTCCCCTCTGGGGTTCGATTTTTCATGTCGCTCGCAGCTCTCTGCGTGGCATTGACTGGCATGCTTGCCGTTGTTAATCCAAACGTTCATAAAGCTGATGCCGCTGCAGGCATTAACGAACAAATGAACTACCAAGCTCGCTTGCTTGATTCTACTGGTGCGGTTGTACCGGATGGCACGTATAATATCCGTTTTAGAATCTACCAAGATGGTGCTGGGTGTGAAGCTGGCGGTACATCACCTTGTGGCGGTACGCTGAAATGGACAGAAGCTCGTGAAACAACAAACCGTGTCACCGTTCGTAACGGTTATTTTTCGGTTCAGCTCGGATCGGTTGTACCTTTTAGCACACTAGTAGACTGGGGCCAAAATACTCTTTGGCTATCTGTTGATATCGGTGGGACGGGCACGACAGCAACATACGATGGTGAAATGTTGCCATTCCGACGCTTATCTTCAGTTCCCTATGCGTTTAACGCCAAACAGCTTGGCGGCCTTGATTACACCAAGTTCTTACAGCTTGCGCCGGCCGCAGTGCAGGCTGATAGCTCAACTTTAAGCAGTTTATTCATCAACAAAACCGGTGCGAGCGGTAACATACTTGAGCTGCAGAAAAATGGTGTCGATGTGACGTCCATTAGCAACACCGGCGCCGTACTCTTCAAAAACTCGGCAGATAGCACTGGCGCCTTCCAGGTGCAGTCAAGTGGTAGTACGACGCCAGTGTTAAGCGTTGACACGCAAAATGGACGTGTTGGTATTGGTACAAACACGCCGGGCGCCAAGTTGCAGATCAGCGGTGATTTAATGCTGGATGGCATGTCGGCTCCTGCCGTGTCGGGTGCTGGCCAAGGGCGTATTTATTTTGATAGTACGGCCAACGTCTTTAAGGTGTCGCAGAATGGCGCCGCCTACACCAACCTGGTTGGTGGCAGCGGCGGTTCGACGACATTGCAGAATGCCTACGATAACTCAGGCACGCCAGCGACTATTTTGACATCGTCAACAACCAAGGGCATACTCTTCAAATCTGGGGCTGGTTTTAACGCCGCCAGTGCCTTTGACATCCAGGATGCTTCGGGTAACTCAGCATTTACAGTGAATACGACGACCGATGCCGTCTCCGTCTCAACATTGAACGCCTTGACGACCGGTGCTGCGATTGGGCCAATTACGCAGACACAGCGTGTCTCTGAAACCTCTGTAGAAAATATCGGTACTGTATCATACACGACCTCCACAACGTTCACGCCCGCCGCCAACACTGTGCTTGTTGCAACGGTGACTGCTGGGCAGAACTGTACGGCGGCGTCGTACAACAGTGACGCTTCGGCGTTAACACTCTCGGGTGGTAGTTTAACCTGGGTGCCAATTACAGGTATTCAAGCTTCAGCCTCTTGTGACAGCGCACAACGTTCGTTCTATGCCGTTGTTGGGTCTTCTCCGCCCTCTAACATGAGTCTTGTGATTGGTGCCGGCGGCGTTGATACGTATGTATATGAGGTCAGTGCAACTGAATTTACTAATGTCGATACCACGACACCTGTATACGGGTCGGCAACGGGTTTGCGCAACTCTAATAATAACGATACATGGACTCTTACCCTTCCTTCGACGCCTGGCGCAAATGATGTTAAATATGGCACTGCAGGCCTTGCCTTCCAAAACCCAGGCACGGCAACAGCAAGCAGTGGCTTCACGACTCCATCTGGTTGGACACAGCTTTCTTCTACGATAACGGCGCCGATTAGCGGACCTAGTAGCGCTGCTTTTGTGCGCACTCAGGCCGCAACAAACGTCGACTTCTCGCTTGGCACCATACGTAGCGCCACTATGGCCACAACTTACCTTGGATTTATCCTTAAGCAAACGACAACAGGTGGCGTAAGCAACCAACTGACCGTTGGCGCATCAAACACAAGTAACGTGCAGTTCGGCACTTCCACATTAAATGTCGACATCACAAATGGACTTGTCCGTGTGGGAAGCGCCACGATTGATGCTACGGCTATACTATTTCAGCTCGATCAGTCAAGCTCAGCATCTGACCCAACAGAGATTGATGGTGGTATGTACTACAATACTTCATCACAATCATTCCGCTGCGGCCAGAACGGCCGTTGGCGTAGCTGTGTGTCTGGCGTGCTGTTCGCCAACACCACTGTCCCAGCTGCCGTGGCGAACACCGTCACTGAAACAACCTTTGCCCAAAGCTACACCATCCCTGCAAACGATTGCCAACCAGGGCGCTTGTACCGTATAACAGCACAAGGGTCGTATAGTACCACCGCATCGCCAACGATGACATTCCGCCTCAAGCTAGGCTCTACTAATATTGCCGCCACGAATGCGATTGTCATGGGCACGACCCAAACGAACCGTGGCTGGCGCGTGGAAGGTCAGTTTGTCTGTATTACTACCGGCTCTAGCGGAACAATTGAGTCGCAAGGTGCAGCAACGGTTGGCTTAACTGCCATCACTATTGGTGGTGGTGATATGGTCACTACTACACGCCCAACTATCAATACGACCACAACTCAAGCCGTGCAGTTGAGTGTTCAATGGGGTACGGCGAGTGCCTCAAACACCATTACGCTCCGTCAGTTGATCGTCGAAATGAGTGGCCCTTAGGGCTGTATGACTTTGAGATAACGTATAAGGTCTTTTATCGTCGATATCTCAGTGAGTGTCCCATTCATTATAATGAACGTTTTCTTGTCGCCACTAATGTAATAGCCATTAGTTCGTTCACCGTTAACGCTTACTGTCGCACTCCCGTCAATGCCTTGTACGGCTTCACCACCTTTAACAACAGACGCTTGGTATTCTTTTGGTAGCGGCTGTTCGCTTACGATCACTTCTTCGCTGCGATCGCCAACAAGGGTAAAAAACAAAATGCCGTTTTCATAACGAGTCGACCCTGGTTTGAGTTTCATTCCCGTTGGCATCCCCTCTGGATAGTAATACACCGGAAAGTTAGCGCGCAATGTTATCGCTTTCGGCAAGCCAGCAGCGTTGATTTGAGCAAGAAAAATCCAAGTAAGACCAGCGCACAGCAGAATAATTGCCCCACTAATGCCGATGAACAGTTTAAGCTTGCGCTGATTTTTGTTTTGAGAAGATAGATGCGTTTCCATGTCATGTATTATGGCACAGTCAGCTGGCTTACCGTCAAGTTGCTATAAGCTGCTTGACCGGATATGGTATAATAGATATAGCAATAAAGGTACTTGAATAGCTTGTCTACTCATTTTCACCTCTAGGCTTTTACACTTTGTACATCTGTACACCAACCGGTAATTGCTATTCTAAACCATAGCGTTACTCCCTCGCCTCTTTGGCAAGAAACCCCGTTATTATTCATTAAACTGCAATGAATTGTTTCGCTACCCCTAATGGTACGCGAGCAACAGGAGTCTTCTATGGTTACAAAAGTACAAGAAAGTGTCAAAGTATTAACCGCCTTCGATGATCGACGTCTCAGCGCCCGTCCTATCCAGATGGTCTGGAATGAGCGTGCCTATCGGCTCGGTCCAGTTGATTTTTTACATGCTACCCAAAAAGGTGTTGAGCGGGTCTACCACTTTTCACTTGGTGAAGCTGCGGGCGGCATGTATATGAAACTTGCCTTCCATTCACACAGTATGGTCTGGGTGCTTGAGGAGATTGAAGATGAAGGCTAATCGGCTGGCTCAAGCCAAGCGCCAACGCACGACGGTGCTCGACCCAGGCTTCAACGCAGCGCCACCGCGCACCATGCATATCGATCTTAACTCATGCTTTGCGACCATCGAGCAGCAATCGAATCGGCGGCAACGTGGTCGACCGGTAGCGGTTGTTGCCTATGATCATCCAAACGGTATTGTGCTCGCCGCAAGTTACGAAGCTAAAGCGCTTGGGATTGGCCTCGGTACAACTAAGCGCGAAGCTCAGTCCATCTGCCCGGGTATATACATTGTCGAACCTGATCCGCCAAAATATCGCGAAGCGCATCGGCGTTTTCGCAGTGTACTCGAGGGCTTCACGAGCGCGGTTGATGCCAAATCGATCGATGAGTTTACTGTGAATATGGAGGGTTCACTATCGATCGCAGCGGGCAAGACAATGGAAGAGATTGGCTATGAAATGAAGCAAGAAGTGTACCGCCAAGTTGGCGAAGCGGTTCGTTGCAATGTTGGTATTGGGCCAAATCGTTTTTTAGCTAAGCTCGCCGCCGGGCTTCATAAGCCTGATGGGCTCGATAGGGTCGATGCGCATAATGTTGAACAGGTCTTTGCTGGGCTACGGCTTGTCGACCTCCCTGGTATTAATCGTCGTTTTAATGCTCGTCTGCGCCTGGCGGGCATAGGTTCGCCGCTTGATTTTTTAGCAGCGCCGCGCGAGCTGTTACGTGGCCAGGTGTTCCATGGCATCGTCGGTCACTACTGGTGGCTTCGCTTGCGTGGATGGGAGATAGACGATGAGCCAACGAAACGGAGTACTATTGGCCACCAATATGCCATCCCTCGGCATGAGCGTGATCCTGAACATATCGCTGCTATACTCGCTAAATTGTCTGAAAAAACTGGTCGTCGTCTGCGCAGCAAGGGGCTCATCGCGCGCGGTATTCACGTGAGCGTTCGCCAGGCCAACTATAACTACTGGGGGCAAGGTATGCGTGTTGATGTACCGATGTATGCGACGGCTGATATTTTTCGACACAGCCGCCGTCTATTTGAGCAATCCCCTGATGGCGAAATAACGCTACTAAGCATTGGTGTTCACGATTTTTCACCGGCTCATCCCGAACAACTATCATTTTTTGACGGTGAGCGTTCATTAAGTCGTCACCATGCGATTGCCGACGCTATGGACACCATCAATAACCGTTACGGCGAGTTTGTTGTGCGCCCTGCTGGAATGTTTGGTGCCGAGACAAGTGCTAAAGACGCCATCGCTTTTGGTAAGCTTGAAGATATTGGGCCGACGACTTTCTTGGAGCCACACCGTACGTTCTATGACGAAGCGCCCTAGTGCAGAGATAATTATGGCAAGAAGTTATTGACTGATAGCAGCGTCGAAAAAACCAATAATGCGATCAATGAAAAGCGGAACATAGCTTTTGCCCAGATGATTTCTGGAGTCACTGAAGTGCTACCCGCGACAGCAGACCTAGAGACGCTCGCTCGAGTTTTTACCAATCCAAGGCCAAGTCGCAGCCACAATAAACCAACGATTGTCATAACAACTAAGTAAGTGTACCCTGCATACCCGACGGCCGTCAGCGATATGCTCGCGAGCAAAAACAATACGACATAGCCGATGATATGCGCTCGAGCTGATTCCATGCCATGAATCACTGGGAGTACTGGCAATGAGGCACTGGCATAATCATCACGACGATACATAGCAATCGCATAAAAGTGTGGCATCTGCCAGATTACCATCACTATGAATAAGATGAAGGCTGCCGCATCAAACCTGTCAGTGACGGCCGTGTAGCCGACGACGATCGGCACTGCACCGGCTATGCTACCAACAATAGTGCCATGAACAGAAGCTCGCTTAGCAATGCCGTAGAGCACGACATAGACAATAAAGCCGATAGCTGCAATCAGTAGTGTCAAAAGATTTGTAAACAGCAGTAAACTACCTGCGCCAATCACGCCTAATATGCTTGCGAATGTCAATGCTTGAGGTCCGGTAATACTACCATTCACTAAGGCGCGTTTCTTGGTACGAGCCATCTTTGCATCGATATGTCGGTCAATGTAATTATTAAAAACACAGGCTGAAGCAATGATGAATGAAATACCAACGAGCGTCTGCAGTAGCAATACTGGCGATACCATACCGTGTGATGCCAGCAAGAATCCGCCGATAGTCGTTATGGCATTACCGTAGATAATACCGGGCTTAGTGAGATGATAGTACGTCTTGAACACTAGAACCCTTTTTGCGATTGAGCGCGCATGTACTGATCCATCGCCTGCGGTGTCATCATATTGTAGTTAAGGTTGTTCATAATCCATAAGCTGCCAACAACAACTATGATCACCACGATAGCCGCAAAACCAAACCCAAGTAGATTCCAGCGCGGCCTACTTTCTTGCCCAAGATGTAGAAAAAAGAATAGCTGCACAAATAGCTGGACTACCGCAATAATAGCTAGTCCGACGATAAGGCCAGCAGGATTAAATAACTGTCCCATCGACATGCTTTGGCTACTGACGAGCAGATAAGCGAGCATCGTCAAAATCAGCGAGCCAACAAAGCCAAAGATATAGCCTTGTCGCTTAACCCGTAAAGAATCTTTCATTATATAGCTCCAATCATATATACAAAGGTGAATATGAATATCCAAATGATATCAAGGAAATGCCAGAAAAGGCCGAATAGAGAGAGTCGTTTGATGACACCGTTCGTGAGCCCTTTCTTTGCGAGCAAGTAAAAAAGCAACACAGCCCACACCAGTCCAAATAAAATGTGCAGACCATGCGTTCCAACAAGCGTAAAGAACGCCGACAAGAAACCGCTCCGTTGCCAACTATTGCCTTCGTGAATGAGATTGCTAAATTCATACAGCTCCATGCCAAGAAAACTAAGCCCAAGTATAATCACGCTTGCCAGCCACCACAGTGCCATCTTTTTGTTGCCCGCTTGCGCTGCGAGTAGCAGCAAGCCGCTCACGAAGCTGCTCGTCAGCAAGATAACCGTCTCAACGAGCACAAACGGCAGACTAAACAGCTCGGCTCCCGAGGGCCCACCAAACGTGTTGTTGCGAAGTACGGCATAGGTAGCAAATAGACTGGCGAACAAGACACAGTCGGTCATCAAGTACAGCCAAAAGCCTAACTTATTCTTTTCATTCAATGCGTTCATCGGGCTGCCTCATGGAGCGCAAGCCGAGCGGCGTCGGCTTTCTTAAGTTCTGCAGCACTTATCTTTATTTCTGTATCTTCGTCAAAGCTACGAATGATAATGAAGGCGATGACACCGATAAAACCAATAACTGCTAACCACCAAATATGCCAAATAACTGAAAATCCAACAACAAAACTACTGACCGCTATGTAAATTCCAAGTGGAGTATTTTTCGGAAGATAAATATCGACGTATTCTTTAGTAGCGTGCTGCAAGGGGAGGGTTTTGCCTCGCGCTTGTTTTGCTTCCCAGAATGGGTCGCGTGATTCGACTTTTGGTGTTATTGCGAAATTATAAGCGGGCGCTGGTGAGCTTGTCGACCATTCAAGGGTGCGGCCGTTCCAAGGGTCACCAGTAGTATCCCGATGTTTATTGCGCTGCACGATACTAACAATAATTTGCAACGCCTGAAAGCCAATACCCATCAAGATTACGAGAACCCCAACGCCAGCGACAATAAACAAACCTTGCCAACCGAGCGACGCGTCGTAATGGTCGAGGCGTCGTGTTGCCCCCATGAAGCCAAGAATATACAGCGGCATAAAGGCAAGCAAAAAGCCGATTATCCAGCACCAAAAAGCGTATTTTCCGAGTCGTTCATTGAGTGTAAAGCCAAAGACTTTCGGGAACCAGTAGCTAAAACCAGCAAAATAGCCGAACAGCACGCCACCAATGATCATGTTGTGAAAATGAGCAACTAAAAATAAACTGTTATGTACTTGGAAGTCGATTGCCGGCACTGACATCAAAACACCAGTCATGCCGCCGATCGTGAATGTCACGACAAAACCCATAAACCACAGCATTGGTGTTGCAAAGCGAATGCGTCCTCGATACATCGTAAATAGCCAGTTAAACACTTTGACGCCAGTCGGCACCGCAATAACGGCGGTCATAATGCCAAAGAAGGCGTTGACATTCGCCCCTGCCCCCATTGTGAAAAAATGGTGCAGCCATACGATGAACGATAAGAACGTAATGGCACCAATTGCGTATACCATAGACATATAACCAAATAAACGCTTACGCGAGAAGGTTGCGACAATTTCAGAAAATATGCCGAAAGCTGGCAATATCAAGATATAGACTTCGGGATGCCCCCACGCCCAGATGAGATTGATGTACATCATCGGGTTTCCACCAGCTTCAGATGTGAAGAAATGCATGCCAAGCAAACGGTCAAGCGAGAGCATAGCCAGTGTCGCCGTAAGGATCGGGAATGCAAACGCCACAAGCGTCATACTGCCCAAAACGCTCCAGGCAAAAATCGGCATTTTTTTAAGTGTCATACCTGGTGCCCGCATACGCAGGATCGTTACTAAAAAGTTGATGCCTGACAGCAAACTACCGACACCGGCAATCTGTAAACTCCACAGCCAATAATCAACGCCTACTCCAGGACTTGATGCGATACCTGATAATGGTGGATATGCTAACCACCCCGTTGCGGCGAATTCACCAATGACAAGTGATACATTGACCAAGATCGCGCCCGCTGCGAAAAGCCAAAAGCTGACAGAGTTAAGAAATGGGAAGGCTACGTCACGTGCGCCAAGCTGTAACGGTAGTATCAAGTTGATAATCGCGAACATTAAGCCCATTGCCACGAAGAAAATCATCATTGTGCCATGAGCGGTAAATATTTGCTGAAAATGATCAGAGGTAAGGATGCCTGGGTTATCTCCAGCGGCGAGTGCCTGCTGTGTTCGTAAAAGGGCTGTGTCAATGACACCACGAACTAGCATGACACCGCCAACAACGCCATACATTACGCCGATACGTTTTGGGTCAAGCGATGTCAGCCATTCACGCCATAACCATGTCCACAACTTAAAATAGCTGAGTGCGGCAATAATCAAGGCTACTGCACCAACCATCGACACTGCGCCGCCAAGCACAATCATTTCGTGCGGAAACGCTGCCCAGCTGAGACGTCCTAACATGGTATACCCTTCCCAAGTGCTATAATTAGTGACCCATCATAGTATGTTCCATAGAGCCACCATCAGGTGGAGTGCCCGCAGGATACATGTACTTATTTATTATCGTATCATAGAGTGTCGCATCGGTGGCTCGGTAAAAATCGGGTGATGGTAATGTGCCAGGTCGTGCAAGCGTTGCATACGATGTTTGAGTCAGGTCCTTGCCCGAGTTCTGCACGGATGTTGCCCATGTCGCAAAGTCGTCACTGCTGACTGCGCTAGCGATAAAATGCATGTCTGCAAAGCCCGTGCCACTGATGTTAGCTGATGACCCACGATAGTTGCCTGTCTTGTCGGCAATAAGATGAAGCTTAGTGTTCATGCCAGCCATCGCATATACTTGTCCACCGAGTTGAGGTATCCACAGAGAGTTCATTGCAGCATCAGAAGTTATAGTAAATTCTACAGGCCTTCCAACGGGCATTTTTAAAAGATTGACACTCGCAATATGTTGTTCAGGGTAAATAAATAGCCATTTCCAAGGCAAGGCCACTACTTGCACTTGGAGTGGCGGCGTAGCGCTTGCAATAGGCTTGTACGGATCAAGGGCATGACTACTTGTCCAAATCACTGATGACAAAGCAATGATGATTAAAACGGGTATACCCCACCAAATTGTTTCAAGCCGACCATCGCCGTCCCAGTCTGGTGTGTAGCGAGCCTTGGTGTTTTGCTCACGGTAGCGCCATGCAATCGCAAAAGTCATGGCAATAACGGGGAGCACAATGACAAGTATCAAAACCGTTGCGATGATCAAGATAGTGCGTTGCTGTGTGGCAATCGCCCCTTGAGGATCGAGCACTGCAAATGTATGACCCCTAGTTATAGCAATAATAGCAGCGACTGCGAGACCGACTGCAGCACTACTGACGATTATTTTGAAGTTTTTGCGTATGCTATGCATGAGTGACCCGCTCTATGTTATTCGGCGCTTCTTTTATTCATCATAGCACGACTATGGGCTTTTGCTCGGCCGCCAAGTCCGCTATCATAGGGAGTAATATGAACACACACCAACACATCCTTATTGCTGGTGCTGGCTTTGGAGGGGTTCGCACTGCCCTACAGCTAGCACGCTCAACGCCGTACAAAATATCTATCGTCACTGATCAGGCGGATTTTCGTTACTATCCTGCACTTTACGCGACGGCAACAGGTCATTCGTACAACGAATCAATTATTCCGCTTGATGAAATCTTTGCTGAATACCCCAATGTCACCATCGAGTATGATCGAATTACCCAGATAGATACCAGTGCGAAGCATTTAACTGGCGAGTCGGGCAAGCAATATACGTATGATGCGTTGGTTATGGCGCTTGGTGTTGTCACTAATTTCTTTGGCATTGAAGGCATCGAAAAGTATGCGTATGGCATTAAAGGCAAATCTGATATCGCCGATCTCAAAGCGCATCTTCATAAACAGATCGCCGAAAAAGAACAGCTTGATGATAACTACGTCATCATTGGCGGTGGTCCAACCGGCGTTGAGCTGAGTGGCGCATTCGGCGCATATTTGGCCCACTTGGCACAATGCCACGATGTGACGCTTCGTTCAAAAATTCACCTTATCGAAGCAGCGCCTCGTTTATTGCCCCGTATGACTGAACGCACATCAGCACTTGTCGAAAAACGCTTAAAAGACCTTGGTGTTGAACTGCATCTTGGAGTAAAAGTCGAATCTGAGACTGCTGACGCCGTGATGATTAGCGGCGAATCGCTCAACACACATACGGTCGTCTGGACTTCGGGTGTTGCCAATAATCCATTTTTTAAAGAGAACAGTAGCAGTTTCACACTCGCACCAAATGGTCGCGTCCAAGTCGATGCTTTCTTGCAGGCTGCGCCGTCGGTGTATATCATAGGTGATAATGCGGCGACGCCTTACTCAGGACTTGCTCAAACTGCTCTGTATGACGCCGACTTTGTTGCCGGCAATCTCAAACGTGCGCTTCGCCAACAAGCACCCAAAGCCTATAAAGCCAAAAAACCACCGGTTGTTATTCCAGTGGGAAGTAACTGGTCGGTTGTTGAATGGGGCTCTCTTGTGTTTGCAGGCTTCCCTGGCTCGTTGCTCCGACAAACAGCTGACTTGATTGGCTATCAAGACATCTTACCATTTATGAAAGCACTACGATTATGGCAGTCAACGTCGCATATAGAAGAAGAATGTGATGATTGCCGCGCACCAATCGAAGAAAAAAACGCACGTCAGGTTCGCCATGGATAGCAGCTACAGCCATAACCGTCATGGTTATGTAGTTGTAAATGTGTTTGCAAAACGCTACAATGGTAATCAAAGCACAACCAACATTCGGACATTTGCGGACGTATGAATATTTTAATGCTAGGGTGGGAATTACCACCGCATAATAGCGGTGGACTCGGGGTCGCATGCTATCAAATGGCCAAGCAATTAGCCATCGATGGCGTGACTATTGATTTTGTCGTGCCCTACAGGGCTGATCACGGCATTGATTTTATGACTATTCACCACGCCATTGATATGGCACCTGAGGCGCTGGCGACGCATGGCGCTTATGACAGTGCTTGCTATAGCTGCGACGACCAAGCCAGCTGTGATCATGATGTCCCCACTTCGTTAAGAGAGCAACAACAGCACTACATAAAACGTATAGAGCAAATTGTCGCCGCTACACAGCCAGATGTCATTCATGCGCATGACTGGCTGACGTTTGAGGCAGGCATCAGAGCTAAAGAGCTTACCGGTAAGCCGCTTGTCGCCCACGTTCACGCAACTGAATTCGATCGCTCCGGCGAGCATCACGGTAACCCTCTAGTGCATGAAATCGAATATAACGGTTTGCTCATGGCTGATCGAATTATTGCCGTAAGCCAAATTACAAAAGACATTATTGTCAAAGAATACAATATTCCGGCCGATAAAATCGAAGTAGTCCATAACAGCGTCGATGTTGCCGACTATCAATCGCTTGAGGATGAAAACACTTATCGCTATCTCACTGCCATGAAACAACGCGGCTATACGGTGGTTGTCAGCGTTGGGCGCTTGACGGTGCAAAAAGGCTACCGCTACTTGCTCGAGGCGGCTAAGCGCGCTATTGATAAAGAGCCTAAATTGTTATTTATGTTAGCGGGTTCCGGCGAGCTACGCGACGAGCTGTTGCTCCGCTCAGCTGAGCTTGGTATTGCCGAAAATGTTTTGTTTACAGGATTTGTTCGCGGTAAAGCATGGCGCGATGTATACACCATCGGTGATATTTTCATCATGCCTTCAGTCAGTGAGCCGTTTGGGCTTGTTGCACTTGAAGCAGCCGGTCATCACAATGCAGTATTGCTGTCAAAACAGTCAGGCGCCGCCGAAGTGCTGCACAATGTTCTAAAATTCGATTTTTGGGATACCGAAACACAAGCATCGCAGATCGTTGATATTGCGCATTATAACAGTCTTAAGACTACCCTGACTGACATGATTACCTATGAATTTAATCGCTTGTCATGGCAAAAAGCAGCCGACCAATTCCAAAAAATATATAGCCAGCTCAGCACCACTGAAGTATTAATGGCAAAGGCGCTCGCATGAGTCACACCACACATCACCACGCCGCAGCGGCGAAACAAACGCCACGTGCAGTTGTACTATACCTCCACGTCCATCAACCATATCGAGTTCGACCCTACACGATTTTCGAAGCTGGCCATGATCACAACTATTTTAATCAAGCCGACCCAGCAGGTGGTGCCAATAACGAAACGATTCTTAAAAAAGTTGCCAAAAAATCATATATGCCTATGAACGCGGTGTTACTCGAATTGCTACATAAGCACCCAGAATTCCACGTTGCACTGTCCATCACGGGTACAGTCATTGAACAAATGGAGCAATGGGCACCTGAAGCGCTCGACAGTTTTCGTGAATTAGTGGCAACTGGCAGAGTCGAGATCGTTGCCGAGACGTATTATCATAGCCTCGCCTTCTTTTATAGTCGCTTTGAGTTCGCCAAGCAAGTTCGTATGCACGAAGATAAGATCAAACAGGTCTTTGGCGTCAAGCCACAAGTCTTCCGTAATACCGAGTTCTCTTACAATAATGATCTTGCCTATTGGGCAGACAGCATGGGCTACAAAGGTATTCTGACAGAGGGCTGGGATCCGATACTCGGTTGGCGTAGCCCGAATTTTGTATATCGCCCAAGCCACACGAATAACATTCGTTTATTAATGAAGAACTATCGTATGAGCGATGATATCGCCTTCCGCTTTAGCAATCACAACTGGCGTGAATGGCCGCTCACTGCAGATAAATACGTCCAATGGATCAACGACCTCCCAGCAGAACAGACAAACGTTAATCTTTTTATGGATTACGAGACATTCGGTGAACACCAATGGGCAGAAACGGGCATCTTTGATTTCTTGAAAGCCTTCCCCGCAGCGTTCCTGCAGCGTACTGGCAATACTTTCATGACCCCTTCCCAAGCAATTGATGCTTTTGCACCAGTCGACACAGTAGACGTCCCCTATACGATTACCTGGGCCGACACCGAGCGTGATCTCACGGCTTGGCTTGGAAACCCAATGCAGCAGCAAGCCATGCATTTACTTTATGAGCTAGAGACTGATGTGCTTGCTACCGATGACCTTGGGCTGATTGAGGATTGGCGACGAATGCAAATCTCTGACCACCCATACTATATGTGCACAAAGTGGTTCCGCGATGGTGATGTTCATGCGTACTTCAGCCCATACGATTCACCTTATGACGCTTTCATGTATTATATAAACAGTCTACGTGACCTAAAGCTCCGAATCGCCGAGCACAGCAAAAAACACACCACATCAGTTTCAGACCAACAAGGGGGCACACACTAAATGGCACGACCAATCGTCTTAAGCAACGGCAGTTTGCATGTCGGCATCAATCGTTTCGGTATGGTGCATGACTTTTTCTATCCATACGTAGGACTCGAAAACCACTCGACTGCCGGTGCAATGCGTCACCGTATTGGAGTATGGGTTGATTACGAATTTAGCTGGCTTGACGATAACACATGGGTCATTGAGCAAACGTACCGAGAAAACACATTGATGGGCATTACAAAGGCACATTGTGAGCGGCTCGGAGTAAGTTTAGAGTTTAACGACACTGTTGATAGTGAATATGATGCCTTTCTTCGTTCAATATCGGTGACGAATACTCACGACAAGCCACGAGAGATACGTTTATTCTTGCATCAAGTGTTCCGCATCAGTAACAGTCTCAGCGGCGACACTGCACAGTACCTCCCTGGTGAATCAGCAATCCTTAACTACAAAGGACATCGTGCATTTGTAGTTGGTGCAGCAAATCATCAAGGTCAATCGTTTGACCAATATGCGATGGGTGTCTTTGGTATCGAAGGTAAAGAAGGCACTTTTCGTGATGCCGAAGACGGTGAGCTCTCAGGCAATCCGGTAGAGCATGGCCATGTTGATTCTGTCGTACGCTGCTCTTTCACGGTTGAGCCACAGGCGAGCGGCACTGTTAACTATTGGGTGGCATGTGGCAAAACTACACAGAATGCCATACTACTTCATCGCCAGTTGATCCGCGACACAGTAGCGCACCGCATGAGCGTTACCGAGCAGTCATGGCGTTATTGGCTTGGTAAGTCAGAGACACTTCGGGCAAGCATTGATCCTGAATTTCAAGCGAGCTTCACAAAGTCATTGTTGATTACAAAATCACATATCGATAGCCGCGGTGGCGTTATTGCTAGCACCGATACCACCATGCTTAACTACTCACGCGATGCCTACACGTATTGCTGGCCGCGTGATGGTGCCTACGCCCTCTGGCCATTGTTGCGCCTAGGATATCGCGATGAACTACAGCGTTTCTTTGAGTTCTGTCGACGTGGCCTCAGCACTGATGGTTTTTTGAACCATAAGTATCAGTCCGACGGTGCGATTGGCAGCAGCTGGCATCCATATATCTACGCCGGCAAACCTGAGCCACCGATTCAAGAAGACGAAACCGCGATCGTCCTCTATATGTGTGGCGAGTACTACCGTGAAACAAATGACCAATTTTTCTTAAAGCAATACTACGATGGCTTTATCAAAAAGATGGCAAATTTCCTTGCGAGCTACATCGATCACGATACAAAACTTCCACATCCAAGTTATGACCTGTGGGAAGAAAAATTCCTCACTTCAACATATACAGTCGCAACAGTGTACGGTGCGCTGGTTGCTGCCATTGAACTAGCAGAAAAAGCTAACGATCCCGACAGCGCCGTGGCCTGGCAAGCGGTTGCCGATGATATCGCCGCCGCTGCAAAAACAACATTGTACAATAAAGAGCGCAAGTTCTTTTATAAGGGTATTCGCGCGGGAGGCGGTGAGATTTACTACGATGACGTCATTGATCTATCAAGTTTCTATGGCGCCTTCATGTTTGGTCTATTCGCTATTGATAGTGAAGAGGTTACCGCCAGCTATGAAACAATTTGCCAAGAATTTGGTGTCTGTGTCGATGGCTGTGATGTAACACCGATGCCTCGCTACGAAAAAGACACCTACGATGCTGTTGATGCTAAGGGTTCGAATCCGTGGTTCATCACAACGTTATGGCTCGCTCAATACTACTTTGAAATTGACAAGCCCGAAAATGCTCGTGCTATTCTTGCATGGGTTCGTGACAAAATGCTGCCTTCGGGTGTGCTCTCAGAGCAGATCCATCCATATAACGGTAGCTTTATATCAGTCGCGCCGCTCACCTGGAGCCAGGCCGAGTATATCAATGCCCTGCTTGATATGGTGGCTCACCCAATGCCAGATAAGGCTACAAGCTAATATGGGTGCCTTCGATTTTCTTGTTCGCGGTGATGCTGGAAGTGCTATTAAAGCATTTGCCAACAAGTTTGACCTTGTCTATTTTGGCCACGTCGACCATCGCTATGATGAGCACGCCGTTATCAGAGGCGTAACCGCCAGCACGAGCCATGTTGATAAGCATTTTGCCGTCGGCAATGTTAAACAACGTGACGTGAGCCTCTTAGAGCGCACGAATCGCTTACGGTTCCCCGGCAAGGGAGAGAGCGACTATCATTGGGTGATCGTGCAAGTCGATTTACATTCAGGCTTAGAGTTGCCGCACACCTTTATGGACGCCCATCACCACGACGAAGTCTTTTATTCAAACTTGTTCATTAATTTCGCTAACTTTCAAGTTGCGACTAGTTTGTTTGTTGAGCATGATCCGAAATTCCTTGAGCACTTTATCACCTACGCTCCTTCGGATAAGTTTGACGACGCAGCAAGTGTCCTAACCTCAAATGTAACAAGCATGTTGGCGCACCACTTTACCAACTTTGATTATGAGCTTGAAGGTACGACATTGTATATCTATAACAGTGCGCCGAGCGTGCAAGAGAAAGATATCGAAGAGATGGTCCGGGTTGGTCTTTGGTTCGCTGATGAACTCGAAAAACAGCTTGTAAGTGCTGCGGAAACTGTAAGCGCTTGACAGCCGGCGTATTACCACCGCTGTCAAGGTCTACCTGTATCTGTCAAAAGTGCACAAAAAAATGCCCCGTGTGAGGGCATTTTTGAATGTGCAGGGTTTGAGCCTGTGACTAGTGCTTGCGCGCCTTGACTTCGTTGCGGCCAAGGTTCTTTTTGACCTCAGTAAAACGAGTGCGGCGGCGTACAGATGGGTTGTACTTCAAGAAAGACAAACGGTCAGGAGTGTTTTGAGTATTTTTTGTCGTGTAATACAAACGTAGACCAGTCTCTTCGCAGACAAGTCCGATAACTTTTCGCTTTTGATTCTTCTTAGCCATGATGCGTACTCAAATTATTAGGTAATACTTTTCTCAATCCAAATTAGTATAGCAGATAAATGACAGCTTTTCAACTAGGGCCGTCTGCAAAACAATATGGAGCCCCAAACGGGATTCGAACCCGTGACCTCATCCTTACCATGGATGCGCTCTACCAGCTGAGCTATCGGGGCAAGTGCCCACTTTTGTTTAACACGGACAATTGTAACAGAGTTACTGCTTGCATGCTACATCAGATAAGCCCTTAGCGGCGCCAGGTGCTTTATTGTCGCATTTGACGGTATTTGTATCGCCTGTTTTGCCAAGGTTAAAGCCATAACCAGGAACGCCAGCAGTGATAGTATTGTTGGAGAAGACATTATTCTCGCCCCAGCTACCCGATGCTGTGTTAGCATGCACCTGATAGCCATCAGCCTTAGAGTTGCTACCGGTATTGCTATCAATTGTCCAGTTATTCCCTTTCATATCAATCCAGGAGTCGGCGTAAGGTCCGCCCATGCCTGTGCCATCAAAAGTGTTGCCGCTAATAGTGCCACCTGTTGTGCCCTCTTTGATATCCATAGATTCGCCGCCAGTATCATGAATATTGTTGCCCAGTAGCTTATTGTTATCCGACTTGTCGGGTGTTGGAATGGTATTACCAGCCGAGGTTGAGCCCCAATTGCTTTTTGCTGAGCCAACATAAATGCCTTCACCATATTCAATATTGTCTTGCCCGGTGTTTGAGACATCATTGCCGGTCACCGTATTATTTGATGAATTAGAGCGCAAATGAATACCCTCATGTCCGATGGCGGTAACCGCTAGTTTTTCGATGGTTGCATTCTGAGTATTGTCGACCATAACACCTTTTTGGCGTTTAGTGACAGTAAAGCCTTCAAGATGCCAATAATCAGCGCCTTTCAAATGAAGTGCATAGCCTGATTGCTTGGCGTCGCCGCCATCGATAATGGCATTACGACTGCCCACAAGGGAGATCGGCTTATCTGCCGTTGCAGCTTTCTCAATACTAAATGTACCACTGTACGTACCATCGGCCATGACGATCGAACTTCCGGGGGTAGCGCCATCGAGCGCAGCCTGAAGACTAGCCGCATCGGTGACATTAACGGTGTTGCCACCTGTAGCAGGTGGCGGAGGGACGGGCGTCTCGGATGCTGCTTGGAATGCCATTGCGTGACTTGCCGAGGCGGTTTCATCAAAGATACTTATTGCGCCCGTTGCATCTTCGGCCTCGATCTCTTTACTTGTCGTTGCGGCAAGCGAAGAAACAACCGCAAGACCGGCAAGAAAAGTAACCGCAGCAACGGCGAAGGCAGAGATAATAGGTTTTGTTTGCTGTTTCTGTTTCATAATACGTGCTTTACTATCGGTAAAAGTTATATGATTACGCTTATAATACCTTATTGCGCATGCATCTGCCAGACCTGCCTTGTTAGTCGTGCTTTATATATTTAATTCTGCGCTTGATTGGCTCTGGGGTGTATTTTTTAACGATGCGTACAGTTCTCGATAATTCACCAATAATAAGGGCGATGCCCAGCAACGCGCCCGCAAGACCAATAAGCGACATAAATAACCAGTTAGCATCACTTGCAAAAATAGCAATGAGAAAGCCGATCACCAAAACGACATTGCCGATAATGATGAGCGCAATCCCGACAAGAATTTTCATGAGCTGTTTTTGCTTCATTTGTACTCTTAGTATAGCAAATATCAAAAAATCCGCGAAGCTACATGCCTTGGCGGATGTTTTGAATGGTGCTGGGAGAGGGATTCGAACCCCCGAAGGCTGAGCCAGCTGATTTACAGTCAGCCGTGTTTGACCGCTTCACTATCCCAGCATATACATGGAGCCGAAGACAGGGCTCGAACCTGCGACCCGCTGTTTACAAAACAGCTGCTCTACCAACTGAGCTACTTCGGCATACTGTAAGAAATTACAGAGATAATAGTATATGAATTTTAAGAACTAAGCAAGAGAAACACGATTACATGACGACGCGACGATGTGTCGGCTTTGACGGTCGCGCAGGAGCATTGTTGTCGGCGCTCATCTGCGCGAGTTCAGCATTTGCTTTTGCGGCGAGCTCTGGCTGGTTAGTACGCGCATATGCATCAGCAACAAATCTCAGCGTCTGTGGGCTAGGTTCGAGGCTCATTGCCTGCTCGTACGCTTCGGTCATTTTTTTGAAGTTACCAAGCTTCTCTTGAACTTTGCCATAGGCGATATAACGCGAGGCGAGGCCGTTCTCCATTGATAGCGCTTGTTCAAAGGCAATTGCTGCTTTTTGATAGTTCTCGGTTTCAAAGTAGATCAACCCAACGTTATGAAGGCTTGAGGCACTTGGCTCGAGGCTTTGGGCAATTTCGAAACATTCGATTGCATCGGTATATTCACGCTGCTTGGCATAAAGAATGCCAAGACGGTTATAAGCAGTCGCGCTTCGTTCGTCAACTTTAAGAATGGTCAGCAATGCACGCTCTGCTCTCAGATACTTACGTTCTTGAATACTATCTTGAGCAACTTCCCATAGTTTATCGAGACGTGAAGTGATACCGGTTGCGTGGCTCACTGAAGCTTTTGGCTCATGATTCCACGATCGTCCGACCATCACCCCGAATAATCCTAATAAAAATAATGAGTACATAATTGGTGGATTCAGTATACCATTAATGCGCGCGAGTGGTAATGGCTGCGAGCAGTTGCGGGCGCACACTTCCGTTTTCTTTTAAGTGTTCATAACATTCAATATAGGTTGCCAACTGTTGATTGAGCCCTTGATTCGGTCGTCGTTCGATAAGCATCGTGAGCATCGCAACCGTAATATGGACAATACGGAGCGCTTGTTCCCTGTCGCTGATCGCAGTAGTAATGCAACGTAGTCGATCATACACGCTGCCGCTAAGAAGTGTCTTTGCTGTATTCGCGTTTGCGAGCTGCGCAAGTTGGTACTTGGCGTCCGTAGTCAAACGATAGAGCTCGCTCGCACTGCCTTCGGCAAGGAAAAGCAGCTGTTTGCGTACTGGTAGATCAAGCTGAGCGGCATGGAGTGCGAGCCACTGCTCAGCGTTCGCCACTCGATAAGGAGCGGCGGCAACTGTTTGAGTGCGTGAGCGGATGGTCATCAGTGCGCTCTCCGGGGTTGCGACAAGTAGTATGAAAACCGTCTGAGCGGGTGGCTCTTCGAGTAGCTTGAGCAATGCGTTCTGGGCAGCCGGTGAAGCACCATCAAGCCAAATCGTCCACACCATAACTGAATTAAGGCGTTTTGAACGGGTCGCTTGGTACAGACGACGCACTTGTTCAATACTGATGCCAGTCTTGCCATCCTCAGGCCGTAAGACTTGCGCTATGCCCGTGTGCTGCGTAGTAAAGCTATGCGCGAGGTATTCAGCCTCGCGGTCGGGGATGAAGCCATGAACGCCGCTCAGTAGTAGCGCGTGGACTGAGCTGTTTGCCAATGCGTCTGCGGTGTTTGTGAATTGCTCAGGCAATAAATCCATCAAGCGCCTCTAACGCATCACTAGGGAGTAGGGCTCGGAAATCTTTTGGCGGTGGCGTTGTAAATACTTTGCGAATACCACCGGGCAAAGTCAATTCGAGTGAAAAAGCATGCAATCCAAGTCTGGCTGATTGCTGTGCGGCTTGATTATAGACGCGATCACCTGCGATTGGTGCGCCAAGATGCGCCAAATGGACACGCAGCTGATGAGTACGGCCAGTAAGTGGCGCAAGTTCAACTAAGCATTGTTTCTCATTACGCCACAATACTCTGTAACGTGTCTCAGCACTTTTGCCAGAGGCTCCGACTCGAAAAGTTGATGGTTTTTTTGGATTACGCTCGATGGGAAGTTGAATAATGGCTTCATCTTGAGCGAGAATGCCGTCAACGAGTGCAAGGTATTTCTTTTTAACTGTTCGCTGAGAAAATTGTTTTTGCAAATAGGTACGCGTGGCTTCGTTGCGGGCACCGATAATAATGCCGCTCGTGTCGCGGTCTAGACGATGAACGATGCCTGGTCGATTGCCGGTCTCTTCGCCCGGTGCCATGTGACGCCGCATGAATTCGGCAACACTAAATTCGTTAAGCTGTGCGCCCTTGGCGTGCGTCAGTATACCGGCAGGCTTATTGATTACCATGACATTTTCGTCGCTATACAGTACAGGAAGTACTTCGTCGCTATGGTCGGGAGCTGCTGGTACATTTACGGCAACGGCATCATCTTCGCCGAGCTCAAACTTGGTTGAAGTGACGACCTCGCCATTCACCGTAACGTGCCCAGCCTTACATAGCTTTTGCCACTGTGAGCGCGACTGCTCGGGCCAGTATTGGGCTAAATATATATCAAGACGCATGGCTTATCGCAGTCCTACGGCTGTTTGGACACGTAACAGGGTTGCATTAGCGAGTGTCCGCATGGCGGCTTCACCACTAGCAAGCTTTTGCTTTAATAGTGCATCATCAATAGTTGTCAGGTTGTGCTGAAAGTCGGTCAAAAAGTCGCTGACGCTGGCTGCGACTGCAGTTTTGAGCTCACCATAACTACTCTTACCTTCCCATTCGGCGGCCACTGCAGCAACGGTTTGCCCTGAAAGAAGAGCATGCATCTCAATAAGGTTACTGACGCCTGGCTGAGTTGCGTAATCATAATGAATGACTCCACGTGAATCAGTGGCAGCGGTCATGATTTTTTTGCGTGCTTGTTCGGGCGTGTCATTCAAGAAAATAACGCCTTTGCCCGTCTCATCACTCTTGCTCATCTTCTTTGTTGGATCTTGCAAGTCACGAATGCGTAGCCCTTGATCTTTGCCAAAAAACTCATGCTGAGCTTTTGCTGTTTCTGGGATGGTAAATATCTCGCCAAAACGATTATTGATACGCTCGCCAATGTCACGAGTAAATTCAATATGCTGGGTTTGGTCATCGCCGACGGGCACATACCTTGTGTTGTAGAGCAAAATATCGGCAGCCATGAGTACAGGGTAGTTGAATAAGCCAACGCTAATACGATCCTCACTCAATTTGGCAGACTTGTCCTTAAATTGAGTCATGCGTGCCATTTCGCCCATGCCGGTAAAGCAGTCGAGAATCCAGGTGAGTTCACTATGGGCAGGTATATGACTTTGGCGGTAAAGATACACATTTGGTAGGTCAAGCGGGAATCCGGCCGCGACAAAGGTGCGCAAATAACTCCAAACGAGTGGCTGCACGTTGCTATAGTCGATGGGTGTTGTCAGGCCGTGAAGATCGGCAATAAACATATTAATCTGATAGTCATCTGATCGATGTTTTGCCATGTCAATCATTGGCAGAATAGCCCCAAAGTAATTGCCAATGTGTAAGTTGCTACTGATACGCGGCGCGGTCAGGATAGTCGGTTTTTGAGTGTTCATTGATAATACTTATTTTAACCTTTTTTCTTACTATTTTCAAATACTATTATGAACCGTTGCTGACCTTCGAACTCATAGCTATGTTCTCGTACTAAGTTAAGGCCTAGTTCGCGTGCAACAGCGGCACCATCGCGTCGCTCTTCGTCGCTTGGCGTTTTGTACAAGATAATTCGTCCGTTTGGTGACATCATATTTTCGGCCCAAGCAAGGAGTATCGGCAAGTAAGCAGTTGCGCGTGACAAAACAACGTTATAAGCATGTCGGTGCTTGGCCTCGCCTGCGAGTTGCTCGGCGCGAGCTAAGATGGCTGATGTATTCTTTAGTTCTAGCGCAGTGATAAATGATTGACAAGCGGTAATCTTCTTACCGACTGAATCAAGTAATGTCATCGAGATCTCTGGTCGCATGATAGCGAGCGGAATGCCGGGCAATCCTCCACCCGTACCTATATCAAGACATTTGCCACTGAGCTGCTCAAAGCCAAGTACGGCCAAGCTGTCACCAATGTGTTTTTGCCATACGGCATCTTCTTTTCGAATAGCACTCAGATTGGTATGGGCATTGTACGCAGTGAAGACATCAACAAACTGCTGCAAGCGTTGTTGTTCGGCGGCTGAGAGCGTGACGCCAAGCGTAGATAAAAATGTGATTGTAGGCTCCATATCTACTGTATTGTAGCAAACTGGCTCCTGATGCGACAGAAGTGGTCTTGGCAAAACTAAAAAGCCCCATGCAATAGAGCATAGGGCTTTTTGATTGTTGCTTGAGCGGGCGTTTGCGAAATGCTTAACGCTTTGAGAACTGCTCGCGCTTGCGGGCACTGCGAAGACCGTACTTCTTGCGCTCTTTTTCACGAGAGTCGCGTTTCAGTAGGCCAACCTTGCGGAGGCTACCGTTGACGTCTTCGCTCATTGTGCTGAGTGCTTTTGCGATTGCAAGGCGTGCAGCATCAACTTGACCAGCATGGCCACCACCTGTAATGACGAGTGTGACGTTGAAGTCATTGACTTTGCCAAGAACAGTGAGTGGCTCATTGAGCTCACGCATGATGGGCGCGCTGTTGGCGAAATAATCGCTGGCTGCTTGGCCGTTGATCAAAATTTCACCTTTGCCGCTCATAACACGTGCGCGTGCCGTTGCGCTCTTGCGACGACCAATGCCATAAAAATATGAGTTAGCTTTTGTTACCATTATTTCTTCCCTATTTCAATTACGACAGGCTGCTGTGCAGTGTGGGCGTGGCTGTCATTTGCAAATACACGGAGTCGCGCAAGACGATCTGCCGAGAGTTTGTTACGAGGAAGCATGCCTTTGACTGCAGCAATAACCGCCTTTGATGGGTCTTTGACCATTTGCTCACCCAAAGTTGTTTCGGTGAGTCCACTTGGGTATCCGCTGTAACGGTAATATGTCTTTTGGTCGAGCTTTTTACCAGTTACGACAAGCTTGCTGGCATTGATAACAACGACATTGTCGCCGCTATCAACGTGTGGCGTGTACTGTGGTTGATATTTGCCAATAAGTCGTGCTGCGATAACAGTCGCGACACGGCCAAGTGGTGCTTGGCTAGCATCGATAACAACCCATTTGCGCGTTACGTCGGCAGGCTTGAGAATGAATGTCTTGGTAGTTGTTTTCATTATGCAGTCTCCTTGACAGCGGCCGTGGCTGGGGCGGGCTTCTTTGTAACGTCGATAAAGCTAACGCTAGCGAGCTGTGCGTTGTCGCCTCGTCGTAGGCGTGTTCGCTCTAGACGTACGTGACCACTGTTGCGGTCGGTATAGCGAGGTGCGATTTCGTCGACGAGCTTGTGAGCAGCTTGAACTGTCAAAAGTGCAGAGACGATCTGGCGTCGGTTATGAAGGTCACCTTTTTTGGCTTTTGTTACCAAACGCTCAATAACGGGGACAACTTCTTTGGCTTTTTGTATAGTAGTCTCGATTGAGCCGTGCTCAACGAGCTGCGTCGTGAGACCGCGCAACAGCGCATTGCGCTGATCGCGTTCACGTCCGAACTTTCTTCCTTGGTATCCGTGGCGATGCATAGTCTAAAGCTCCAGCTCCGTCATCTTTTCGCGAACTTCATCCAAAGCTTTGCTGCCAAAGCCTTTCAGTTCACGCATCTCGGCATCGCCCAAAGTGACGAGATCGTTGATGGTACGGATATCATTGTTAATCAATGCGTTGGTAGTACGCGCAGTCAAACCTAAGTCTTCGATAGGAGTCATCAGGTCGCCTGCTTCTTCACCCTCGACAGCACCGGCGGTGACACCTGCTTGTACGCGAGTGCTTCCTGCGAGTGCAGTGTATTGGTTTATGAGAATAGCAGCAGCCTCTTCGAAAGCGTCCTTAGGGCTGATACTTCCATCGGTGTCGATAGTGATCAGTAGTTTATCGAGGTCAGTTGTCTGGCCGATACGAGTGTTCTCTACTTTATAACGAACACGTGCAACTGGGCTGAACAGCGCATCAACGGCAATCATGTCGCTGCTTGGTCGCTTTTCACCAGATTCTTCAATAGTGCGGTAGCCGCGGCCACTGTCGACGACGAGGTCCATAATAAAGGTACCTTTAGGATCATCGAGCGTACAAATGACGGCGTCAGGGTTAACTGGTTCGACGTCAGCGTTCGCTGAGATGTCAGCTGCTGTTACAACACCAGCACCCTTCTTTTCGATACGAAGTGTCTGTGCGTTATCACTGTGAAGCCTAAAACGAAGTAGTTTTAGATTCATCATGATGTCTACAGCGTCTTCTTTGACGCCAGGAACGGTGGTGAACTCGTGAGTAATACCTTCAATCTTGAAAGCTGTAACTGCTGCACCCTCGATGCTTGAAACGAGGACACGTCGCAAAGAGTTGCCAAGTGTCGTACCGTAACCAGTGTGCAATGGTTCAACCACAAAGGTTGCGCTAGTAGCGTCGTGCTCTTCGATGTGAGCGAGCGTCGGGTTGTGAATTATTTTTGACACGTTTATCTCCTTGCTTTCGTTAACGTGAGTAGTACTCTACGATGAGCTGTTCGTTGATATCAGGCTCTGCTTCTTCACGTTTCGGCTGGCCAGTAATAGTAACCTTTAAGTTCTTTATGTCGGCTTTAAGCCAGCTCATAGGAACTGCGGTACTAGCTTTTGCAACCTCATCGATGTGAGTGAAGTAGTGAGTTTTTGTGCTGTGAGGACGGACGACAATTTCATCACCGGCGTTAAGACGGATTGATGGGATGTCAACACGACGGCCGTTGAGAAGGAAGTGACCGTGGCTAACAAGTTGGCGCGCGCCACGACGGCTTGTTGCGAACCCAGCACGATAGACTGCGTTATCGAGGCGGCGTTCAAGAAACTCCAAAAGGATTTCGCCTGACTGACCTGTCTTGCGGTTTGCTTCTTTAAGAAGGCTTGCAAACTGCTTCTCGAGTAGACCATAGGTACGGCGTACTTTTTGCTTCTCACGAAGCTGGATTGAATACAGACTTGGCTTACCTGGTCGGCCGCGGCCGTGCTCGCCTGGAATGGTTGAGCGTTTAACCATAGCCTTGTGAGCTTTTGGATGCAGGGCGTAGCCTTCGCGACGACTCTGCTTAACAATAGGGGAACGATCTCGTGCCATAGTTTAAACCCTACGAGCCTTTCGCGGACGGCAACCACCATGTGGTACCCCAGTTACATCTTTAATACTATCAACGGTAATGTTTTGGCCCCCAACGGCACGAACTGCAGCGTCACGGCCAAGGCCAACACCTTTCACAAAAACATCAACTGTGGCAATGCCGTGGAGTTGTTTTGCGATGGTGACTGCTTTTTCACTTGCGATCTGTGCAGCGTAGGCGGTGCCTTTTTTGCTGCCACGGAATCCGCAAGCACCGGCGCTAGAAGCGGCAAGTACTGCGCCCTTCTTGTCGGTGATGGTGACGATGGTGTTATTGAAAGTAGCTTGAACGTGCAGTTGGCCATTTGGCACTGCGCGTCGCTGCTTCTTTCGGATTGGTGCTTTCGTAGAATCTGCCATAATTATGCTCTAAATCCTCAGGTCCTTTAAGTCTTGCTCGCTACTTTTTTCTTGGTACCACCGACGGTCGTCTTCTTGCCTCGACGAGTACGTGCATTGGTGCGGGTGCGTTGACCGCGAGATGGGAGGCCAGCTTTGTGGCGAAGTCCCCGGTATGAATTAATGTCTTTGAGACGTTTGACATTGCCGGCAACAACACGCTGGAGATCGCCTTCAACCAAGTAATTTTCTGTGATTTCTTCACGGATTTTAGTTAGCTGTGCTTCTGTTAGGTCTTTGACACGAATCGTTGGGTCGATGTCGCAAGCTGCGAGAATTGCACGAGAGTAGACAGGACCAATACCAAAGATATAGGTCAAGCTAATCTGTACTTGTTTTTCGGTTGGAACAGTTACACCTGCAATACGAGCCATTATCCCTGCCTCTGCTTATTCTTAGGTTTCTTCTTGTTGATGATATAGAGTCGGCCTTTACGGCGAGCAAAGATATCATCTTCACTAATCTTCTTGACACTAGGTCGTACTTTCATAGACGTCTCTATACGCTCCACTCACGCTGCTTAGCGCTTATCTTTAATAAATTCGTCTCTCAGGCGGAAGGAGATTCTACCCTTCGTAAGATCGTAAGGGGTTAACTCTACCTCTACCCTGTCACCTGGCACGAGTCGGATGTAATGCTTACGCATTTTACCCGCGACGTGTGCGATGATGCTATGGCCATTCTCAAGTTCTACGCGAAACTGAGCACCTGGAAGTGCCTCTAGAATTACGCCCGTTACTTTAATCACTTCTTTAGTTGTAGCCATAGATTACAAGATATCATTATACTGATGTAGGCATCAGTTGTAAAGCCTTATTTTAACTAGCCTATAGCATAGGTTCGCACGTCTGAGTTATCAGCGTTTTGATATAAGTCTATTGTATAGCACAATGACACGGCGTCAATAGCCGTGTCATCACACTGCACGCTCTAAGCGCGTCTTTTAGTAGTCTTGGTCGTATGTCACCATCAAGGCACGAGAGTTGATCTGGCGGAGCGTCTCAAGCGTTACCGAGACTGCAATCAACAATCCAGTACCACCAATTGCGAGGTTTTGCGCCGGTATATTAAACTGTGCCAAAATATACTCGGTTATGAAAGGCAGGGTCGCAATGATACCAAGGGCAAATGCTCCAAATAGCGTCAGCCGATTAACCATTTGGCCAAGATGCTTCTCAGTCTGGATGCCTGGCCTGACGTTCGCAATAAATCCATTCTGCTTCTGCAGATTCTCGGCAATCTCTGCACTATTAAAGACAATGTTTGTGTAGAAGAACGTGAACACGACAATCAGCATAAAGTATGCGACCGGGTAAATGAAGGTCGTGAGTGTCGGTGCTGCGAGTGATGCGAACTGCGGCGATTGGAACCAAGTAATCAATAATTGGCCTATCTGCTTTTGACCGGCATCACCACTTGCCGCCATAAATTGACCAACGAAGTTTGGAATTTGCAAGAATGCAACGGCGAAGATAACTGGCACGACGCCTGCAGTAATAAGCTTTACTGGCAAGATGCTTTGGACACCGCCGTAGGCACGATTACCTTGAACACGCTTTGCATAGTTAACGGTAATGATTCGTTGCGCCTCATTGATCTTGACCATTATGTACAACACAATGAGCCCAGCGGCCGCCAGTGCGAGCATTAACCACACAATAAAGGCGTTTACCGGTAGGATCCAGTTAAACAGATGGAGCTTATCGGCATCGGTTGATACGTTAAAGATCGAGTTAGCGACTAACTGCACTGTACTTGGCAGCTGGCTGATAATACCAGCGAAGATCAAGAGCGACATACCGTTACCAATACCCTGCTCGGTAATCAGCTCGCCTAACCACATGAGCAACATGGCACCCGCCGTTAATGCACCAACCATTAATATCCATTGTAGTGGCGTAGCGTTTGAAGTGATATCAACGGTAGAGTTTGCCGCAAGCTGCTGTTGCCGCAAGATGAAGATAAAGGCGATAGATTGGACGATGGCGAGCGGTAGCGTAAGCATGCGCGTCCATTGGTTAATCTTTCGGCGACCCGATTCACCATCTTTGTGCAACTCTTCCATTCGTGGAATGGCTTTTGTCAGCAACTGCATGACAATCGAGGCTGTAATATAGGGACTCAACCCCACAAGCATAATTGACACAGACGCTAGCGCACCACCAGAGAGCAGGTTTAAGAAACCGCCAAAGTTGGAGTTGTTGAGAATGGTGCTGATCACCTCTTGTAATTGTTTTGGCTCTGCTAGTGGCACAGGAACGTGCGCCAAGAAGCGATAAGCTACTAGAATGCCGAGCACTATCAGCAAACGTTTCTGCATGTCACGCGATTTTAATGATCGCCAGATTGTCTTCCACTGCATAAAGAAACTCCCTCAGTTTTGTCTAGACTCGCGGCCGTGTGCCGAATGTATATAGTATACGGTAAAGTGAATTGGACAGTAAAGCAGTAAACGCCTAGGCTTTGCTAGTTTCGTCAGTCTTTTCTGATTTTTTGACCGGTACAACTACTTTTTCGTAGCTACCACCAATTTTCTCAATCGTAGCAATCGCAGAAGCAGATGCGCCAGCGACTTTAACGGTTAAAGCCTTGGTAAGCTCGCCCTTTGAGATAATTTTCACTGCGTGGTATGGTGTTGCGACAAAGTTTTGTTCGTACAAGCTAAAGTTGTCAACTGATTTACCTTCAAATGCTTCGAGTGCACCAGTGTAAACAACTTGTGCAGGTGTGCGGAGTGAACGGAAACCGCGTTTTTTAGGAATACGCTGAACAAGTACACCCTGGCCACCCATAAAGGTTGCGCCAAGTTTCTTGCCAGTACGTGAGTTCTGACCCTTAGTACCACGGCCAGCGGTTTTACCACCGCCAGCGCTGATACCACGGCCAACTCGCTTGCGATCTTTGTTCGCAGCTGCTGTAAGTTCATGAAATTTCATAGTGATTAGGCCTTTACTTCTTCTACTTTAGACGCCGCAGCAGGCTTTGCAGCTTTGGTGGTCTTCTTGTTCACGTTACCAACCCATTGTGAACGTGGCTTGAGCTGTCGAATAGCCTCGATTGTTGCGTAGGCAATATTGACCTTGTTATTCGAGCCAAGCGACTTTGAGAGCAAGTTACGGATACC
Organism: uncultured bacterium; assembly: GCA_903821365.1. GTDB lineage: Bacteria > Patescibacteriota > Saccharimonadia > Saccharimonadales > Saccharimonadaceae > CAIJKY01. Next base: position 58,800 of record CAIJKY010000003.1, read on the forward strand.
TGTAACGCCGATAATAGCGCGAACAGGACCGCCAGCAATCACACCAGTACCAGGAGCGGCTGGGCGAAGCATAACACGAGCACCGCTGAACTTTACTTCAACATCATGCGGAATGGTATCGTTTTCAAGTGGAATAGTGACCATGGTTTTCTTGGCAATATCAGTTGCCTTGCCGACAGCAAGTTGGACATCCTGACCTTTTGCAACGCCAACGCCGACACGACCCTTACGGTCACCGACGACAACGAGTGCTTTGAAACGGAAACGACGACCACCTTTTACAACGCGTGCAACACGGTCGATTGAGATAACGTATTCTTCGAATGGTGATTCTTCGCGAGGGGCACCTTGAGGATTACGAGCGTCACGACGAGGTGGACGACTTGTCTTGTTATTTGCTTGTTGTGTAGCTTCAGCCATGATTAGAACTCCAGCCCTTCTTTACGTGCAGCATCGGCAAGTGATTTCAAGCGACCAGCGTATTGGCGGCCATTACGGTCGAAAACGACGCTTGTCACTTTTGCTTGCTTTGCCTTCTTAGCAATTTCGCTGCCGACAATTGCAGCTTTTTCAGACATAGAGCCCGTACTTTGCTTTAAAGTTGTTGCGCTGGCAAGGGTGCGGCCAGTCGCATCGTTAATAATTTGCGCACTAATGTGGCGATTAGAGATAAACACCGTGAGACGTGGTCGCAATTCGGTGCCAATAACACGGGCACGAACACGCTGCTTGCGTAGCAGACGGCTAATGAGTTTGCTAGGACGATTCATACTATTTTGCTCCCGTCTTTCCAGCCTTGCGCCTAATTTGCTCACCAACATATTTGATACCCTTGCCCTTGTATGGCTCAGGTTTCTTGAGTGCGCGAATATCAGCGGCGGCTTGCCCGACATGCTGCTTGTTAATGCCGCTTACTGTAATAATATTCTTCTCTACCTTAAGGGTGATGTCTTCCCCTGCCTGATATTTCACAGGGTGCGAGAAGCCAAGAGCCATCTCGAGGTTTTGACCGCCACCATTAACACGAAACCCAACGCCGTTAACTTCAAGTTTCTTTTCGAAACCTTTTGTTACACCCTGTACCATGTTAGCGATAAGGGCACGCGCTAAACCATGCTGAGCACGAGCGATGCGTTCGTCGTTGTTGCGGGTTACCGTCAATACGTCATCTTTTACCGTCACTGTTACGTCACTTAGCATTGGCTGCGAAAGTGTTCCACCAGGTCCCGCGACGGCAATGTTACCGTCGTCGACCGTGATTGTCACACCCGCAGGAATTGCAATGGGTAGTTTTCCGATTCGACTCATATACGTATATCTTTTCCTTGTTACTTACTAATAAATGCTACAAATTATCTCGCCGCCAAGCTTTTGCTTGCGTGCTTCGTGGCCGGTCATCATGCCATGGCTTGTACTGATAAGCACAATGCCACGACCATTCTTGATGCGAGGAATCTCAGCTGCTTTGACGTATACACGTCGTCCAGGCTTTGACACGCGAGTAATTTCGGTAAATGCGACATTCTCATCGTCTTTTGCAAGAACAATTGAGAGTGTCTTGGTGATGCCTTCGCCGCTCACTGATACGTCGCCAACATAGTGTGACTTCTGCAGCTGGCGTGCGATCGTTTCTTTTTGCTTGCTGTATGGTAGCGCGATCTGACGTTTGCCTGCCATCGCTGCGTTACGGATACGAGTGAGCAAATCTGCAATAGGGTCTGTTGAAAGTAGTGCCATAATATTCTCCTACCAGCTCGCTTTCGTTATGCCTGGGATTTCGCCCTTGCTGGCTTTTTCGCGGAAAGCGATACGGCTCAGGCCAAACTGGCGCATGTATGCACGAGGACGACCGGTTAATACACAACGGTTCTTAAGGCGAGTAGGGCTAGAGTTACGTGGCAAACGAGCCAAACCTTCTAGGTCACCGACAGACTTTAATAACGCGCGCTTCTCGGCGTATTGAGCGTGCATTGCTTTACGCTTTACATCGCGGGCGATCATTGATTTCTTTGCCATAACTTAAGCCTCCTTTCCTTTCGTTGCGCTTATGTTGTCAGCTTCGGTTTTCTCGAATGGCATACCAAAAGCTGCAAGTAGTGCACGTGAATCGTTGATACCTTGATTCTTGATCGTGAAGTTGATTTGCATGCCATGGAGCACTTGAGTGTCTTCGAAGCTAAGTTCTGGGAAGATCGATTGTTCAGTAATGCCGAGGCTAAAGTTGCCACCGTCATCAAAAGCTTTTGATTTAACACCGTGGAAGTCACGAACACGTGGTAATGCGATGTTAATCAGTCGGTCGGTAAATTCGTACATACGTGCACCGCGAAGTGTCACACTGACACCAACACGGTTCATGCCGGCACGGATTTTAAAGGTCGCAATTGATTTCTTCGCCATGCGGTCAACTGGTTGTTGGCCGGTAATCTTTTTGAGTGTCGTAACGACGCGCTCGTGGTAGGCTTTATCATCCTTGTGCTTGCCAATACCAACGCTGACCACAACCTTTTCAAGTTTTGGTGCTTGGTGAACATTGCCAAGTTCAAGCTGCTTCATGAGTGCTGGCAAGATTTCTTTCTTGTATTGCACTTTGAGGCGTGGCTCTGCGGGTGTGATCTTTGCCGTAGTTTTACTTGTCGCCATTACTTAATCTCCTTGTTGCCGTTTGCTTTCGCAACGCGGACTTTGCTGCCGTCCTTCTTGAGCTCGAAGCCAATGCGGCTCGTTGCTGTCTTGCCGTCAGTAACAATTGCGACATTGCTAATATGTACGGGCAATTGCATTTCTTTGGTTGACCCTTTTGGGTTTACCTGGGTTGGCTTGAAGTGACGCTTGATAGACTTAAGGCCTTCAAGAATTACTGTCTGGTCTTTGGTGTTGACCGCAGTAATCTTTGCGACCTTGCCTTTAAGTGCACCATTGGTTACTTTGACTGTGTCACCTGTACGAAGTCGTAATTTACCACTCATAATTACAGTACCTCCGGCGCAAGGCTGATAATCTTGTTGTAGCCATGTTCGCGAAGCTCGCGTGGTACTGGCCCAAAGATACGAGTTGCTTTTGGCATTTTGTCATCACCAATAACAACTGCAGCGTTTTCGTCGAAACGAATTGTGCTGCCATCTTTACGCTTGATTGGGGCAACTGAGCGCACTACGACTGCTTTCACAACGCTTTTACGCTTTGTGTTACCCGTTGGGTTGGCTTGCTTAACACTGGCGACGATAATATCGCCGACACGTGCGTATCGCTTGCCACTACCGCCGAGAACACGGATACAAAGAAGTTTCTTTGCGCCACTGTTGTCGGCAACGTTTAACATGCTTTCTTGCTGAATCATGATTTAGCCTCCGCAGCAGCCTTTGCTTTTGGCGTTACTGCTTCGACTTCTTCTTTCAAAGCGATCTCGCCATGTGATCGTTCGATAATACGGCCAAGAACAAACGCTTTGCGCTTGCTGATTGGACGAGTCTCGACAATCTCAACACGATCGCCTCTAGCAGCTTCATTCTTTTCATCATGCACTGCAAAGCGCTTAGTGATCGTATACTGCTTGCCATAAATTGGGTGGGTAACGCGGCGAGCGATGCTTACGACAATTGTCTTGTCTTGGACATCAGATACAACGTTACCGGTAAATTTCTTAGCCATAATTATTCCTCTTCTCCAGACTTCTCATCGCTGTCTGTACTTGTTGCGCTTGCGGTCTGCAAAACGGTTAAAATACGCGCGACATCTTTACGAAGTGCACCGATGGTGCGCGGATTAGGTAACTCGCCAGCCTTGAGTGAACGCTGCTTTTCGAGCAACTCAGTGCGCTTAGCACTTAATTGGTCGTGAAGCTCTTTTTCGCTCATTGCCGCGTAGTTAACTGTTGATTCTTTGGCGGTTATCGTTTTCGTGGCCATATTATGCACTCTCCCGCTTGAGGAACTTTGTCTTGACTGGAAGCTTGTGTGCTGCGAGACGCATTGCTTCACGAGCAACTGCTTCATCGACACCTTGCATTTCAAACATGACGGTTCCGGCTTTAACTTTTGCGACAAAGAACTCAGGGTTACCCTTACCGCTTCCCATTTTCACATCCTGTGGCTTGCGCGTGACAGGGGTGTGTGGGAAGATGCGGATCCAGATTTTACCACCACGTTTGACGTAGCGGGTCATTGCCTGACGAGCGGACTCGATTTGGCGCGAGGTAATACGTTCGTTACTTTGGCTCTGTAGAGCATAGTCACCGAAAGCAACGTAGTTGCAAGCTGAGGCGATGCCGCCATTCTTGCCCTTACGGACTTTTCGATACTTAGTTTTCTTTGGTAATAACATAATTTATATCCTCGACCTTTATCCTTGAGCTCGTTCGCCCTTATAAATCCATACTTTGACACCAACAATACCGGCACCAGGTAACTGGGCACGAGTAGCGTGGTAGTCTATGTCTGCACGAAGTGTGTGCAGCGGTACAGAACCAAGGATTACTTTTTCACGGCGAGCCATCTCGGCAGAGTTCAAACGTCCAGCAACCTCGATACGAATACCTTTGGCACCAGAGTTCATAGTGTTTTGTGCCGACATCTTAACGGCACGACGGAAGTTGATGCGGCGCTCTAGTTGACGCGCAATGTTTTCAGCAACAAGTCGAGCTGCCATTTCTGGACGCTTAACTTCTTCAATATTGACACGTACTGGGCGCTGCATGATTTTCTCAATGCCCGCTTTTAGTTCTTGAGCACCTGCACCACCACGGCCGATAACGACACCAGCTTTCGCTGTGTGAATTGTGACCGTCACCAAGTTTGGTGAACGTTCAATATCGACTTTTTGGATAGTTGCGCGTGTTGCGAACTTGCCATCGATGTAGCTGCGAACCTGCAGGTCTTGCGCTAAGAATGTAGCGTAATCACGACCGGTAGCAAACCATTTGCTACGCCAGTCTTTATTGACCTGAAGTCGCATGCTAATAGGATTTACCTTCTGTCCCATGCTACTTCTCCTCTTTCGCAGCTGTTTTGGCAGCTGGCTTAACAGCACGCTGTTTTGCAGTGCCTGCGAGCGTTACATAAATATGGCTAGTTTTCTTCTGGTACGGTTTTGCCATGCCACGAGCTCCAGCGCGGAAGCGCTTAAGACGCGGACCAGCAACGACACTCAGCTCAGCAATAACCAATGTCTTTTCGTCTGCGCGGAAGTTATGACCAGCATTGGCGCGAGCACTCAAGATAGCTTTTTTAACTACCAAGGCGGCGCGCTTTGGTGTGTAGTCAAGAATCGTAAGCGCATCAGCAACTGTGCGTCCACGAACAAGGCTGGCAACAAGGCTTACCTTGCGCGGTGCTTGATTGATATCGCGAGCGCTAGCAGTAACAGTTAGTTGTGTGTTATCTGCCATATTATTTCGCCTTCTTTGCGTGGCCACGGAACTTACGAGTTGGTGAGAACTCGCCAAGTTTGTGTCCTACCATGTTTTCAGACACTAACACTGGAATGTGTAGCTTGCCGTTGTGAACTGCAAGCGTACGACCTACCATGTCAGGGCTGATAGTGCTTGAGCGAGCCCAAGTCTTGATGATGGTCCTGTCGTTGACGCCAAGACTCGCCACTTTTTTCGCGAGCTTGAAATCGACGTATGGTCCTTTTTTCAGTGAACGACTCATATTATCTCTTCCTCTTCGCCTCGTGGCGGCTCTTTACAATCATCTTAGTTGAATACTTACGACGGCGTGTACGGTAGCCAAGTGTCAATTGACCCCATGGTGTACGCGGTGCTTTACCAGGTCCATGACGGCCACCATCACCACCACCATGTGGGTGGTCTGCGGCATTCATCACAACACCACGAACAGTTGGGCGAATACCCATGCGACGTTTGCGACCAGCTGAGCCGATCTTAACGTTGCCATGCTGCTCGTTACCGATAACGCCCAATGTGGCTTCACACTCGACACGGATACGACGGACTTCACCGCTTGGCATCTTTACCTGAGCGTACTCTTCGTCGCGTGCCATGAGCTGTGCTTTACCACCAGCAGCGCGAACGGCTTGTGCGCCGCGGCCAACTTGAAGCTCAAGGTTATAGATAAGGCTACCAGCAGGAATGCTGCTTAGTGGCAAGCGATTACCTGGTTCGATAGCAACATCCGCACCAACACTAATTGTTGCGCCTGGCTTCATTGTGTTGCCAGCAATTACGTAGTGGCGAAGACCATGCTGATCTTTAATACGAGCAATACGTGCAGAACGGTTTGGATCGTACTCGATGTGCTCAACAACTGCTTCGGTACCGGCAGGCAAACGATAGTTCATCAAACGGTAGAACTGTTTGACACCACCACCGCGGTGACGAGTCGTAATGCGACCCTGGTTGTTACGACCAGCGGTCGTTTTCTTAATTTTAAGGAGTGACTTGAGCGGCTTCTTAGTGGTAATACCACTGAAGTCCTGGCTCGTCATGCCACGACGGGCAGGCGTCGTTGGGTTATATTGTTTAATAGCCATTACGCAGCCTCCTCGAATACCTTAATACTGTCGCCATCTTTAAGGCGGACATAGGCTTTTTTCATGTCACTGCGACGAGCATTAACAAACTTACCACGACCACGGTGTGTTCGCAGTGCTTTACCGTTTTGTCGAACAACGTTAACGGTCGTAACCGTTACGTTATATTGCTCGGCAACTGTTTGAGCAATTTGCTGCTTGTTGAGCGTATCTGGGACAACGAATACGTATGTACCCTTTTGGCTTTGTGCGTACCCTTTTTCGCTCATGCGAGGGGTGATTAAGAAGTGACTCATGATTTGCCTCCTAGCCATTCATGCACGATGGCAATAGCTGGACGTGCCATGATAATTGTGTCGGCATTAAGAATGTCGAACACTGTCAAGTAGCGGGCACTGATGAGTTTTACATCTTGAAGGTTAGCCGTTGCACGAATTGTTGCTGGGTCTTTCGACTCGACAACCATTAGCGTGCGACGTGAGATAGGGTTATGCTTTGCCACGAGTGCGACAGCATCTTTTGTCTTGCCGCTATCAAAGGCAAGCGTGTCAACGATAACGATCTTATTCGCCTTGTTCGCAAGAGAAAGTGCTTGTCGGAGTGCGACGCGCTTTGCAGTCTTGCTAATGTTCAGCTTGTAGTTCTCGTTACCGCGTGGGCCGAATACGATACCACCGCCACGCCAGATCGGGTTACGGCTTGAACCGAAACGAGCACGGCCAGTACCCTTTTGGCGCCATGGCTTTTTACCACCACCGCTAATTTCACCACGAGTCTTAGTGCGGGCAGCGCTCGTGCGCGACTCGGCTAAGTAAACATTGTAAGCGAGTTTAAGAAGCTCATGGTTTTTGACTTCAACCGCAAAGATTTCTTCAGGAAGTGAAGCGCTTGGTTTTGCTGATTTTGTTGGTGCGGTTGCCATTACTTAGCCCCTCCAATCATCAAGATGCCTTTTTTTGGACCAGGCACAGCGCCGCGAAGGCCAATAAGATTGTGCTCTAGGTTAATATAAGCAACAACAAGGTTCTGTACGGTTACCTGTTCGGCACCCATACGGCCAGCCATGCGCTTGCCTTTGAACACTTTTTGCGGATACATCGAGCCGATTGAGCCCGGCTTACGAGCATATCCGTTACCGCCATGCGTTTTACTGCTGGTGGTGAAGTTGTTACGTTTTACGTTACCCGCAAAACCCTTACCTTTGCTGGTACCAGTGACGTCTACGAGATCGCCCTGGCTAAATGCTTCGACAGTGAAAGCGCTTCCGACAGTAAGCGTACTGCTTGCGTCGTCGCCTTCATCTATACGTACTTCGCGTAAAACCTTTGGAGTTACGCCAGCTGCTTTTACGTGACCAGCTACGGCATTGCTCAAGTTCTTACCCGTTCCATAAGCCAATTGCACCGCGTTGTAACCATCGCTGTCGACGGTCTTTACTTGAGTTACGGTGCAAGGGCCGGCTTGAACAAGCGTTATTGGAATGCTAACGCCGTCTTCACCAAGGATCTGGGTCATACCAATTTTGGTACCGATTAGTGCCTTCATCCTGTTGCCTCTCTTACTACATGCAAAAATCTTGGCTTCCCGCAGTATCTCTATGTACTGCACTCTAAACTGCAGCTCCCGAGACTTACGAAAACACCAAGACGCGTGCGATGCGCTTTATATACCATTGCATTGTATCAATAAAACTGCTGTTTCGTCAACGGTTTTAATCAGAAGCTTTAGAGTACGATACCTGTTGGCAGAAAGAGCGTGATAATCGCCACAATAAGTAGTAGTGCATACTCAACTTTACGGTCTATCTGAAAATGATCATGACTCGCAAAGAATAGACCAATAATAAGCCCTAGCGGAAAGGCGCTGATTGAAATACCGCCGATAACAACTGGCGTCGCAAGCTTCAGCCAAAAACTACCAAGGATGATATACAGCACTATTTTTAAAAGATACGTAGAATCGGCCTCTGCGGCCTGTGGTTTTTTGGATATTTTAGTTTTCATAATATATTACTGTTAGTATCGCATACTCGTTCCTCACGGACAACCACGATGTCACTGGAAATAAAAATACCCGCTTTAGTGACGGGTATTTTTACAGACGAATCAGTAACTACATGCGGATTTCAGCGTCACAGCCTGCAGGCAAGCTTAGGCTTTGCAGTGAGTCGATTGTCTTTGGCGTAGCGTTGATAATATCAATTAAACGCTTATGCACGCGCATCTCGTACGCTTCACCACCCTTTTTGTAAACGTGTGGTGATTTAATCACAGTGTATGTACTACGTCGTGTTGGCAGTGGTACAGGACCGGCAATTGTTGCACCGGTACGGAGCGCAGTGTCGATAATCTGCTTTGCAGACTGGTCAATTACTTTGTGATCGTATGCTTTGAGGCGAATACGAATTCGTGGGGCTTGTGGTTTGGCATCAGCCATTTCTTACTCCTGCACAGTCAGTGCGGGTAACGTAATCTCTTCACGGAGTCACACCGGACGAGTTGTCGTTACAATTAAGTTGATTAAATGAAGTATATCTGTTTTCGGATATATTTTCAAGACGTCGTTACCAGGCATATAATATTGACTATGTATTAAAAATATGTTAATATAATAATATACTGAGATCGACTCGACTTAGTATGCACCGCACCTGAAAAGGAGCACATCATGACCGGTACTATCGACGCGCTTACCCGCGAGTACCATCTCGACCCACGACAGTGGAAGGTGCGGTACATCACTGATGTACTGTATGTTTTCACTGCCAGCATTGTGTTGGACGGTTACCCTTACGCCGTCTACGCCATCGTGAATCCTCGGACTCACGAAGTGTTGGCTGAAATGCTTTCACTGACTGAGTGCGAACAGCCGTGCAGCAGCACAGCTACCAGTCGTGTGACGCTGCGCGAACTGGAGCGACGCTTCGAGCTTCGCAATTCGTCGCAGTGGCAGCTGAAGTGCGAGCTCTCTTCTGAGCTTCACTTCTATGTCGCCTACGCCACCGTCGGATACGATGGCTTCGAAGGCGGCTGTGGCGTAGCTACTTGTTACGACCTCTGCGTTATCGCCAATCCGCATAGTGGCGAGGTATATGACTACGAGGTTCTTCAAATCGAGCGCTACTCTTACTAAGCGGCTCTTGTGCCGCCAACGTAAGTAGCCGTCTCGACTGATAGTGCACGAACTGGTGATAGTGCTGTAACGGTAGAGTAAAGTGCGCCTCTGGCGTGTGGTTGTTGACTGATAGTCTGTCATTGATGATGTGCATGCACAGAGTGCATGGTAGTCGATTTTAGAAAAGGCGCCCTCCGGGGCGCCACTTTCATTTTAAAGTTTTATATATTCAGGATAACCAATAAAAAATGCCCCACAGTGGAGGCATTTTTTAGAAGTGCGAGCGACTAACTATTTGTTAATCTTCGTCACCACACCAGCACCAACGGTACGACCACCTTCGCGGATAGCGAAGCGGAGACCTTGGTCCATGGCGATTGGAGCGAGCAGTTTTACCTTAAAGGTGATAGTGTCACCAGGCATAACCATCTCTTTGTCAGCTGGGAGTTCAACCTCACCAGTAACGTCCGTTGTACGGAAGTAGAACTGTGGCTTGTAACCCTTGAAGAATGGTGTGTGACGACCACCCTCTTCTTTTGTCAAAACGTAGACTTCAGCGTCAAACTCAGTGTGCGGGTTCACCGTACCTGGTTTTGCGATAACCTGACCACGTTCGATATCACCACGCTCGATACCACGGAGTAGGATACCAGCGTTGTCGCCAGCCTGACCTTGGTCGAGTTGCTTTTTGAAAGCCTCGATACCAGTTACAACAGACTTGCGTGTGTCGCGAATACCAACGATTTCAACTTCGTCGTTAATTTTAACGATACCGGTTTCAATACGGCCAGTCGCAACAGTACCGCGACCCTTGATTGAGAAGACGTCTTCAACAGGCATAAGGAATGACTTGTCGAGATCGCGCTCTGGCTGAGGAACGTATTCGTCCATAGCTTTAACGAGGTCCATGATCTTGTCGCCCCACTCGCTCTTTGGATCTTCAAGAGCTTTAAGTGCAGAACCCTGGATGATAGGACAGTCGCGGTCAAAGTTTTGCTTAGCAAGTAGGTCACGAACGTCTTCTTCGACGAGCTCAACCAATTCAGCATCAGCCATGTCCATCTTGTTAAGGAACACAAGAATCTTTGGCACACCAACCTGGCGCGCAAGTAGAACGTGCTCACGAGTCTGCGGCATAGGACCGTCAGCTGCCGAAACAACCAATACAGCACCATCAATCTGAGCGGCACCAGTGATCATGTTCTTAACGTAGTCAGCGTGACCTGGCATGTCAACATGAGCGTAGTGACGGTTTTCACTTTCGTATTCTTGGTGAGAAGTTGCGATGGTGATACCACGTTGGCGCTCTTCTGGAGCGTTGTCGATCTGGTCATAGGCAATAGGCTTGTTAACATCGCTTGGAAGGCGTGCAGCAAGTACAGCAGTGATCGCAGCAGTTAGAGTTGTCTTGCCGTGGTCCACGTGGCCCATTGTACCAACGTTGACATGGGCTTTTGAACGGTCGAATTGAGCCATGTATGGGTCTCCCTTAATAAGTTACTTAATACATATTCCTCGCATGAGATAACAAACCTCAGGACGCAAGACGTATAGCGAAATTATAGGCAATTTCAACCAATCTGTAAAGTGTTTCGTTGTATTATCCCGTGCTTCTACTGAAGCGTGTGCAGCTTCTTGGCTGCAGTGCGTAGAGCACCTTCATGCTCATTGAGCATTTTGAGTGTGTCTACATCATCACCATTCAACAATGAAGTCAACTTGTCACAGTACGTGCGTACACCGCGATCAACATAGTAATAGTAACTACCGATAACAACATCGGCTTTGTAATTCTTGTCCTTGCCGTAGTCGAAAGTGTCGCCGATGATCTTGGCTTCGTCTTCTGAAACGCGAGTGATACGTATCGTTGGCGTCAAACAGCCTCTAAACGACAGGCTGTCTTCGTCGGTCATGGCCACAGTCGAGGCTTCGGGCCCAGTTTTTGTAAAGTTATAACGAATTTTCTCGGCACGGAGTGGTGATTCGATTGAAAAGCCAACGTTCCACTCTTTAATCGTAATGACGGCCTGAGTTTTCGCGCCACTAGTTTTTGCGATATAGCTTGAATCGGTGTCACTAACCCCCTGAGCGTTATCGTAGCTAATAGTAATCTTGCGATTAAGATCCATAATATTCCAGACCAACAGCGCGACCAGCCCCACGATCACCACTGCGACACCCAGCTCAACCGGACCTAACTTTAATGTTTTTTTCAGCCCACTCATATATACCCTTTCGTTTGCTTATGAATATCGTAAACAATAAAGACAACATTAGCAATATGCGGAGAGTGCCCTACGGATGCAACATTGACTATATATAATATATATGTTATAGTGAATTGTTAGGCATATTCTTTTATATGCCTAGTTATTTAATAACGGATATCACACACGGGAGTCTTGCGCTTTGGTTAGGATGCCAATTGCTAACTAATGCGCAAGACTCCAGAACCCTACGACGGAAGGAGCACTATGCTCCGCATGACACGATCAGGACTGTACGCTGCAGCCCTCGTTGTGGCGGCCGTGGTGCTTGGTGGCTGTACGCCACCGGTTATCACGCCGCCATCAGCAACGACTACCGCAGCACCCGCGGCACCGACCTACACCGTCGCGCCCAAGGTGCTCTCGACGCAGCTCAGGGACATCGTACCCGGAGGTGCCGTCGCCAGGACCGAGAACGTCTTCACCACCTTCATGGGTGGTGAGTACGCGATCCAGCCGCTGGTGACACAGTTCCAGGCGCTCTCAAGCGAGCAGCGCCAGATGGGGCTCGAAGAGCGTGCACTTCGCGACACGATCGCGAAGGCGGAAACCCACGGCAGGGTCAACATCCTGCCTGGCAACTTCGTCACCCTCAGGGCGTCGACGCCGCAGCAGTACAGCGGTGGTTCATACGATCCGAAGGCCATCGGTCTCGGCGCAGTCGAGAACCCGGTCGTCTATCTCGAGTCGCGGGAGCAGAGTCTCCCGACGGTCGTGCTGGTCACCTACCGGGCCATCGGCATGACCACACCGACTCAGCCCGACTTCGGGCAGGCATTCGACCGGGTGTACAACGTGCCCGGCGGCATGGCCATCCAGAAGCAGATCGTCCGTGCTGACGGCAATCTCTACGCCGTCGAGTGGATGGCGCGTACCATCAGCGCAAGCTGTCCGACCAAGCCCAACCCGGGCTGTATCTATCAGTACGCGCGCACCCCCAAGTACGACCAGACGGCCTTCTTCGGGAGGCGCGACGCACTGGCCGTGCTGAACATCAAGCTGCTGTCGGTGCCCGGTGTTTCGGGCAAGTACACCGGCGGCGGCGACATCAAGCTGCTGGCAAGCGGTAGCCGGGGCCAACTGGCCCCTATCGCCTCGAGCTACAACAAGCCAACGGTGGAGGGTGACACCACGGGCCAGTTCAAGGCCATGGAGACCCTGCTGAAGCTCGGGGGTGCTGCCTACAGCGGCACTCTCATCGGCTCGCTTCCTGGCTTCGCGGCCATCGGCTAACCTCTACTCTCGTTGGGCGGCGCTCCACATGCGGGCGCCGCCCAACAACGAGACGATAGGATCAAGGGGGAGATGGTGTGATATCCGTTATCCTTCCCTTTCGATTTTTATTACATTGTTACATCAAAATAGCCACTCTTTTCACGGAGTGGCTATTTCTTTTTAGCGAAGCTGCTACTTACGCAGCGCGCTTTTCGATTACATCGGCTGCAACATTTGGTGGGACTTCTTCGTATTGAGCAAGCTCCATTGTGCTAGCGGCGCGACCTTGGGTCATTGAACGAAGGTCGGTTGTGTAACCAAACATGCTCGCAAGTGGCACCATAGCGGTCACCATCTTAGCGCCCATGCGGTCATCCATACTTTCGATGCGTCCACGACGACCGTTCAGGTCACCGATGACATCGCCCATGAACTCTTCAGGGGTGAGTACTTCGACTTTCATGATTGGCTCAAGCAAGACTGGGCTGGCTTTTTTGACACCCTCTTTAGTTGCCATACTACCCGCCATCTTGAAGGCCATTTCGTTGGAGTCCACATCGTGGTAGCTACCGTCGTACAGCGTCACTTTAACGTCAACGACTGGGTAACCGGCAATAACACCGCCCTTAAGGGTCTCTTCGGCACCTTCACGGACTGGTTTACGGTACTCTTGCGGCACGACACCACCTTTGATTTCGTCAAAGAATTCAAAGCCCTTCCCAGTTTCGTTTGGCGCAACACGCAGCCATACATCGCCGTATTGGCCACGACCACCAGATTGCTTAACGTACTTACCTTGGATTTCAACCTCTTTTTTAATCGTCTCACGGTAAGCAACTTGCGGTTGGCCAACCGTTGCTTCAACCTTGAATTCACGCTTCATACGGTCAACGATAATCTCAAGGTGCAACTCACCCATGCCTGAGATAATTGTTTGGCCAGTTTCTTGGTCGGTGTGAACGCGGAAGGTTGGGTCTTCTTCGGCGAGACGGCCTAATGCAAGTGACATCTTTTCTTGGTCAGCCTTAGTCTTTGGCTCGATAGCAATACTCACTGGTGGTTCTGGGAACTCGATACTCTCAAGGATAATCGGGTTGGTTGGATCGGTCAGTGTTGTACCAGTCGTAGTGTTTTTAAGACCAACGACCGCTGCGATGTCGCCGGCGACCACTTCACTGACGTCTTCACGCTTGTCGGCGTGCATACGGACGATACGACCAATGCGCTCTTTGTCACCGGTGCTGGCATTAAGAATGTAACTACCGGCGGTTAACTTACCGCTGTACACACGAACAAAGATTAAGCGACCAACAAATGGGTCGGTGGCAATCTTGAAGGCCAGTGACGCAAGTGGTTCGTTGACATCAGCTTTACGGCTGATTTCGTCGCCAGTTTTTGGCTGAGTACCCCATACCTCACCAATGTCAATCGGGCTTGGCAGGTATTCAGTAACAAGGTCGAGAACCTTTTCGACGATAACACCGCGGCCATCACCACCCGTAACAATGTAGAACTCACCAGTCAGGACGCTCTTACGAATTGCTTGTTTGAGTTCAGTTTCAGTAATGCTTGCTTCGCCACCATCAAGATACTTCTCGAAGAGTGCATCGTCGGCTTCAACAGCCGCTTCAACCAGCAGCGTGCGAGCGTTCTTTGACTTTTCGAGCATGTCTGCAGGAATCTCACCCTCGATAAGCTCGTGGTCGGTAAAGTCATTGTACGTGTACGACTTCATATTAACGAGGTCGATGACACCATTAATTTCTTTTTCATGACCGATTGGCAGGTGAATCGGCAGTGCACGACGGCTCAAGCGTTGGTGCAAGCTTTCAAGTGATTTGTAAAAGTCTCCACCAGTTTGATTAATTTTATTGATAAAGCAGATGCGTGGCACACCGTACTTGTTTGCTTGACGCCAAACAGTTTCAGTTTGAGCTTCAACGCCCATCTTGCCATCAAAGACCACGACTGCGCCATCAAGTACGCGCAACGAGCGCTCAACTTCAACGGTGAAGTCGATATGTCCTGGCGTATCGATAATGTTGATCTTGTGATCTTTCCAGAAACAAGTAACAGCGGCGCTAGTGATAGTGATCCCACGTTCGCGTTCTTGTTCCATCCAGTCAGTTGTCGTCTCACCTTCGTGGACGGCACCAATTTTGTGGCTTAAACCGGTGCGGTATAGAATACCTTCGGTCGTCGTTGTTTTACCGGCGTCGATATGGGCAATAATACCGATGTTACGGTACTTATTCAGGGGAATGTTCTGTGCTGCCATAATTCCTTATGCGTGCCTTTCTTATTACTATGTTGTGGCTTACGTATAAAACTCGTAAAAGCGCCGGCCACACAAAGAGTGTTATGCCAGGCGCTCCTACGAAAAAGTATTAACCTCGTGCAAAATGAGCGAATGCTCGGTTGGCTTCGGCCATCTTGTGGGTGTCTTCTTTTTTCTTGAAGGCAGCACCAGCTTGGTTGTACGCGTCAGAAAGTTCTGCGGCAAGACGTTGGCTATATGGCATACCCTTTTTAGAACGGGCTGCTTGCACTAACCACATGAATGCGTAATGCTGTGAGCGGTGCCCGCTGATTGGGAATGGAATTTGGTAGTTTGCACCACCAACACGGCGGCTTTTTACTTCAACATTTGGAGTGATGTTTTTCAAAGCAGCCTCGAAAACCTCTACTGGGTTTTCGACTTTGACTTTTTTGGCAGCAATTTCGAGTGCTTCGTAGACGGCGCGTTCAGCGATCTGCTTTTTGCCATCGAGCATGCTCTTGTTAATTAAGCGCTGAACTTGGACAGAATCATAGACGCGGTCACCATTGAGCTTGCGCTGTAATGATTTAGTTTTTTTACGTGGCATTACTTCTTACCTTCCTTCTTTGCACCGTACTTACTACGGGCATTCTTGCGATCTTTAACACCTTGAAGGTCGAGAGCGCCACGAACAATGTGGTAACGCACACCTGGAAGGTCTGGTACACGGCCGCCGCGGATAATAACGACCGCGTGCTCTTGAAGGTTGTGGCCTTCGCCGCCGATGTACGCCCATACTTCATGACCGTTCATCAAACGAACACGTGCTACTTTACGAAGCGCCGAGTTTGGCTTACGAGGTGTCTTAGTGGTAACGCGAACACAAACACCACGCTTGAGTGGTGCGTCTCTGTTGTAATATTTAACTTTTAATGCGTTGTAAATACGGCCGAGCGCTGGTGACTTGCTTTTTTTGCCAGCAGTCGCACGGGGCTTACGCACTAATTGGTTGATTGTTGGCATGTAAAACTAACTCCTGAGATTAGCACTGTTTTGCATGATTACTCAAACAGTGCATTATATTTGTCGCTTACATACACAAATGGTTTGGCAGCACACCATCTCACTTGGTCATAAGCAGAAACTCAATTGCTAGTATACCATCTGTAAGATACGCTGTCCACAGGTAAATCATTGACAATGATGACTTAGTTAGTATAGTGAATATCCACAAGAGATCATCGATGATTTCTTATGACAGAGCGGAGTCGACACAATGGGACCTAAGCCGCTACAGCTGAGTGTATACGTTGCATTCTATGCAGCGTTGAAGCAGTACGCAAACGAAGATGGGTATTTGATTTGCAATGTCCCAAAGGTTTACATGGAGTCGTTCGATAGGAGTAGTTCAGCCGGTCAGCGCGTGACTGATGTTCTGGTGCGAATGGGCTGCTTAAAGAAGCACGTGTCGAAGCAGAGACGCAATCTTGCCCCTTTCTGCATCTATCAGTTTACTGAAGTTGAGCCATCGGAAGAGCTCTACGATCTCTATGTCGTGCAGCCACATCTCGAAAAGAACAAGCCTGCGAAGAGCTAGTTCTATGTGCTCGGTCTGGAGGCGGCCCGCTCTGTCTTCATTCCCATGCGCTTATATCTAATGAGCTTATGGGAATGTATTTAGCAGTTCAAAGGCTGTATGGCGTTATACGGCGCACTAATACCGCTATATCTTCTTGTGCTTTAGACATGCGGGCTTTGTCCTGAGCGCCAACAAACGTATTGAGTACAATAGCCGCGAGTATACCGATAACAACAATAACGATGAGCAACTCAACAATTGTAAATCCGCCCTTCCTAGTAGTTTAAGCAGTGATGACATACAAAAGACAGCCCCGACAAGGGGGCTGTCTTTTTATAACAGAGTAGTACGTTCGTCTCTTACGCGACGTGCGCTACAATGCCACTATCTTCAACGATGTCAGCAGTCGTAAGACCACGGCCCGGAACGCCGGTACCGACAGGGATCTTACGTCCGATGATAACGTTTTCTTTCAAGCCATAAAGGTTGTCGACACGTCCACTAGTTGCCGCATTGATCAGCACACGAGTCGTGTCCTGGAATGAAGCAGCTGAGAGGAAGCTATCGCTCCAAATAGAGACTTTGGTAATACCGAGCAACAGCTGTGTAAATTGAACTGGTGCCTTGCCATCTTCGGTCAAGCGCATGTTCTCTTCAACCACTGCAGCCTTGCTGACAATATCACCGGTGACAAATGGCGAGTCACCTGGGTCTTCGATCTGAACGCGGCTGAACATCTGACGGACAATTACCTCAAGGTGCTTGTCCGCGATATTCTGAGCCTGTGCAGCGTAGATACGGAGCACTTCGTTGATGATGTAACGTTGTGTTGCCTCGACGCCCTTGAGCCGCATAAGATCATGCAAGTTCAATGAACCAGTCGTAAGACGATCGCCAGCCGTTACTACATCACCATCAGTCACGGTGAGCTGTTTAAAGCCAGGCACTTCGTAACGAACCGGTGCATGTTGTGCAGCGCTCACGATGACCATGTCTTTTTCAACCGATACGATGCCGTCGTGTGGAGCAGTAAGTGGGCGACTTTCTTTTTCGTCGCTTGCCAGTACGTCACCCGCCAGCACCTCAGTGCCGCTCTTGAGGCGGACAGTTCGGCCATCAAGCTCGAGCTGTGTGCTCTTGCCTTCGCTTGGCGTTACTTGCACGACGTAGTTGTCACCATCTTCCCAAACTGCAGCGTTACCGCTGAGTTCAGTAATAAAGGCTTCACCTTTTGGTGTACGTGCTTCAAAGAGCTCATCCACACGTGGCAGACCCTGCGTGATGTCATCACCAGCCACACCAGATGCGTGGAAGGTTCGCAGTGTCAACTGAGTACCAGGCTCACCAACCGACTGCGCAGCGATGACACCAACTGGCTCAGCGGTACGTACAATCTTGCCCGTTGCCATGTCGATACCGTAACTCTTGAGTGGGATACCGCGGAGATTGGCAGCGGTCAGTACGCTCATGATACGGACAGTTGTAAGTGCTTGATCTTCATCGATAGCATCAGCAACTTCACGAGTGATAAGCTCACCTGACTTAATATGACCCTTGATGTCTTCGGCCGCGTATCGTCCGTACAAACGGTTACCAAAGCCAACCATTGTCTCTTCGGTTTCACTACGGAAGATTTCATAGCCGTTATCAATCGCTTCTTCGTCAATCGTAAAGATATCCTGGCTCACATCAACCAAACGACGAGTTAGATACCCAGAGTCGGCAGTCTTAAGCGCGGTGTCAATAAGACCCTTACGTGAACCACGGGTAGCCACGAAGGCTTCAAGCGGTGACAGACCCTTCTTAAAGCTCGATTTGATAGGAAGCTCAATTTCTTTACCAGTTGCATCAACCATGATACCGATCATTGTTGTTGCAAGCTTGACGTTACCGATGTCACCACGGGCACCAGAGTCAACCATGATAGCGACTGAGGTATCTTCGCCCTTGATGTGCTCTTCAAGCGATTCGAGAATTTTCTTATCAACTGCACGCCAAGTGGCAACAGTAAGGCTGTAGCGCTCTTCATCAGAGATCAAGCCTTCGTCGTATTGGTCGCTGACGGTCTTGGCACGAGTTTCACCTTCGCCCATAAGCTCGCCAAGGTTGGCAAGTTCGAAGTAGTCGGTCATACCAGTTGAAATAGCTGCCTGAGTCGCGTGCTTGAATCCAAGCGTCTTGACTGCATCAGCAATTTCAGCCGTTAATTCTTGGCCATACATCGTGAAGATGCTTGCGAGTACTTTGTTGAGACGCTTTTTGCTCATAATGTCTTCGACGTATGGAAGACCTTCTGGCAAAATTTCGTTGAACAAGACACGGCCGATAGTCGTTGTGCGGAGCTCGCCCTTAGCATGAACAATGATTGGCGTCTGCAGTTTGATGACATTCGCGTCAAGTGCATACAACGCTTCGTTCAAACTACTGAAACGACGAGGCTTTTGGTCGCTGACGCCTGGCTTGTTGTATGTAAGGTAGTAGCAACCAAGCACGATGTCCTGGGCAATGTTCAACATTGGCGAACCATCGGCAGGCTTGAGCAAATTCTTGCTTGCCGCCATAAGCTGTGCAGCCTCGGCTTGAGCTTCATCGCTCAGTGGAAGGTGGACAGCCATCTGGTCACCGTCGAAGTCGGCGTTGAAGCCTTTACACACAAGTGGGTGCAACTGAATTGCGCGACCTTCGATCAAACGAGGCTGGAACGCCTGGATAGACAAACGGTGCAATGACGGCGCACGGTTGAGGAGCACATATTTACCACGGATTGCCTGGTCAAGCGCGTCCCATACGACACTGTCGCCAGAATCAATAAGGCGCGTTGCTGAACGGATGTTGTGTGCGTACTCATTTTCAAGCAAGATCGAGATAACGAATGGCTTAAACAGTTCAAGGGCCATCATCTTTGGCAGACCACATTCGTTGATCTTAAGCTCAGGTCCCGCAACAATAACTGAACGGCCAGAGTAGTCAACACGCTTACCGAGCAAGTTCTGACGGAAGCGACCTTGCTTACCCTTGAGCATGTCGCTCAAGCTCTTCAGGCGGCGACGGCCACCAGTTGCTGATACAGCACGGCCGCTGCGCGCAGCACTGTTGTCGACAAGTGCATCAACCGCTTCTTGGAGCATACGCATCTCGTTGCGACGAATAACTTCAGGCGCATTAAGATCGATAAGCTTCTTTAGGCGGTTGTTACGGTTGATAACACGGCGGTATAGGTCGTTAAGGTCGCTGGTTGCAAAACGGCCACCAGTCAGTTGTACCATTGGACGGAGGTCTGGTGGAATCACTGGCAGTGTATTGAGACAGAGGCTTTCAGGCTTAATACCAGCGCGCATCATGCCTTCAAGCACCTTGAGGCGCTTCATGATTTTCTTCTTGCGCTGACCTTTGGCGCCATCGGCTTCTTCGGCGAGTTCAGCAATTAAGGTCTCGAGGTTAATTTCACGAAGTAAATCGCGTAATACGAGGCCGCCCATGCCAACCTGTGCAATCGCACGATAGTCGTCAGGCAACGCACGGTAGTCAATCTCACTGATCAAGCGTGTTCGCTCAAGGCCTTCGAGTTGGTTGCGCTTGTTAGTGTAATCTTCGGTGACTTCTTCAAGTTCTTTGGTCTGGTCTTTTGCAAGCTGCTTAACATCAGCACCTTCAAGATCAGCGGCTTTTTCAAAACGAATCTTGATAGCTGATTTTGCTGCTTCAAACTCTGCTTCAGCATCGCTAAGAAGCTGGTCTCGCTTTTCAACATCAACATTTTTGATGATGTAGCTGGCAAAATAAGCAACGCGTTCAAGATTACGTACGGTGACGCCGAGCAAGAGGCTCATAGCGCTTGGAGTACCGCGCATAAACCAAATGTGTGCGACAGGAGCCGCAAGTTGGATGTGACCCATGCGCTCACGGCGGACAATACTGCGGGTTACAAGCTCGCCGTTCTTGTCGACTGCCGCCTCTCGTGAACGTACACCTTTCAGCTTAACGTCATGCGGACTAATATCCTTAACTGGTCCAAAGATACGCTCACAGAACAAGCCATCGCGTTCTGGTTTTTGCGTACGATAGTTGATGGTCTCAGGCTTGGTGACTTCACCATAGCTCCAACCGAGAATGTCTTCGTCGCTTGCAATCGCAAGTCGAACAGCATCGAAGTCAGCAATGCCCGTCGTTGTACTAGCGCGAACCATTAAGCAATCTCCTTCTTAATCTCTTCTTCAATTTCTTCTGCATCACGGATGGTCATGCCATCTCCTAAATCAAGTGCGCCGTATTCGTCGACTTCGTCGGCAATGGTGACATCAAGCGGTGTCGCTGCAGCGTCTCCAATGATTGTCGCCGGATCAACTGAGGCACCGATTGTCGTTGCCAATACTTCCTCGGCATCAATGTCTTGGCTGCCTTCCATAAGGTCAACACGAAGACCAAGACCTTGTAGCTCTTTAACAAGCACATTAAAGCTTTCTGGCACCTTAGGTCCCATAATCTTTTCGTTCTTGATGATCGCTTCGTAGGCTTTTGCACGTCCGTACACATCATCAGATTTGATGGTAAGCATTTCTTGCAGTGTCGCCGAGGCGCCATATGCTTCAAGTGCCCACACCTCCATCTCACCAAAGCGCTGACCACCATTTTGCGCCTTACCACCAAGTGGCTGTTGGGTAACCATCGTGTATGGCCCGATTGAGCGCGCGTGGATTTTGTCGGCAACCATGTGGTGCAGCTTAATGATGTACATGTTTCCAACAGCAGTACGCTCCTGGAATGCTTCACCAGTACGGCCGTCAAATAGCTGTAATTTACCGTCTTCAGGGAAGCCAGCCTTTACAAGCTCTTCGACAATCGTTTCTTTAGTGACACCGTTGAACGGTGGCGTCGCGACCTTGTAGCCAAGTGCGCGTGCCGCCATACCGAGGTGAGTTTCAAACAACTGACCAAGGTTCATACGTGAAGGCACACCGAGCGGGTTCAAGATAACGTCGATTGGCGTACCATCTTCCATAAATGGCATGTCGGCAGTCGACAGAACACGCGCAACTACACCCTTGTTACCGTGGCGACCAGCAAGTTTGTCACCAACCGAGATCTTGCGCATTTGGGCAACAAAGATCTGAATTTGCATCAATACGCCAGCCTTAAGCTCGTGGCCGTTCTCGCGAGAGAAGACCTTAACGCCGACCACTTTACCGTGCTTGCCGTTGCTCATGCGCTGTGATGTGTCGCGAACATCTTTGGCTTTTTCGCCAAAAATTGCACGAAGTAAGCGCTCTTCAGAGCTCAGCTCTTGCTCACCTTTTGGCGTAATCTTACCAACAAGAATATCGCCAGCTTTAACTTCAGCACCGATACGAACGATACCATCTTCGTCAAGGTGACGGAGGCTATCTTCGCTAACGTTTGGAATGTCGCGTGTGACAATTTCAGGACCAAGTTTTGTCTCACGTACTTCGACCATAAAGTCGGTAATGTGAATACTTGTCAGCTCGTCTTCTTGAACAATACGTTCGCTCAAGATAATCGAGTCGTCCATGTTATACCCGCCCCATGGCATAAAGGCAACGAGTAGGTCACGGCCCAATGCAAGCTCACCGTCAGCCATGCTCATACCCTCAACAAGAACGTCGCCAGCTTTGACCTTTTGGCCACGCGTTACGACAACCTTTTGAGTAATGCTCTCGCCTTCGTTACTACGGCGGAAGTGAACTGGATTGTAAGTCTTGGTGTACTTGCTGTACTTAACTTGAACCTCAGCGGCCTCAGCTTTGATAACTTCACCATCTTCTTCGGCAATCATCAGCTGGCCTGAGTTACGTGCGACAGCGCCTTCGATACCAGTACCTACAATCGGGCTGGTTGTCTTAACAAGTGGTACTGCCTGTTTCTGCATGTTCGAACCGGTCAAAGAGCGGTCGATACGGTTCTTTTCAATAAATGGAATCAGTGCAGCGGTTGAACCTAGAATCTGACTACGGCCAGCATCCATGTAGGTGACGTCCGAAGCGTTATCTTGGCCTGGCTGGAGATTATTTCGTGCCGAGACACGTTCGTTTGCAAAACTGCCATCTGCTTTGAGTTCATTACCAGCTTCTGCGATAACTTCATTAGCTTCGCCTGCAGCGTCAAGATAGACGACATCGTTAGTCACTTTGCCATCAACAACTTTACGGTATGGAGTCTCGATAAAGCCGTACTCGTTAACACGAGCATAGCTTGCAAGGTTAAGCACGAGACCAATGTTGGCACCTTCAGGCGTTTCAACCGTACAAAGGCGACCATAGTGTGTTGGATGCACGTCACGCACTTCAAAACCAGCACGCTCACGACTCAGACCACCAGGACCCATTGAGCTCAGGCGACGTTTGTGCGCGAGTTCTGAGAGTGGGTTGGTGTGATCCATAAACTGTGAAAGCTGTGAGCTGGCAAAGAATTCACGAACAGCAGCAACTACTGGGCGAGCGTTAATAAGCTGCGCAGGTGTCACTGTTTCAATTTCGCTCATGCTCATGCGGTCTTTAGCGTTACGTTCCATACGAAGCATACCGATACGGAACTGACGGCCAACAAGCTCACCAACCATTTTCACACGGCGGTTATGCAGTGCGTCGATGTCGTCAGGTGCTTCCTGGGTGTTGTTGAGACGAATAACTTCGCTGATGATCGCCACAATATCTTCAAGGCGAACAACACGGTTTTCGACAGTGTTAGGAACATCGACACCAAGGCGCTGATTGACTTTGTAACGACCAACGCGAGATAGGTCGAAACGTTTAAAGTCAAAGAACATGCGTTCAATCATGCTGCGAGCGTTATCGACAGTCGCGAGATCACCTGGGCGGAGGCGTCGGTAGACTTCGATCATAGCTTCATTGCTGCCCTTAGTTGGGTCTTTGTCGAGAGTGGCGTCGACATATGATGTCTCTCCGGTATCAACCGCTTTGAATAGCTCTTTGATAGCAGTGTTTGTACCGTACCCTAATGCACGAAGAAATGTGGTAATAGGAATTTTGCGACGTCGGTCAATTTTGACGTACATAGCGCCAGCCGATGCTGTCTCAAATTCAAGCCATGCACCACGGCCAGGAATTAATTTAGCACCGTAGTTGTTACGGCTACCATTGTTGTCGGCGGTGAAGAACACACCAGCAGAACGAATAAGCTGATTAACGACAACACGCTCTGCGCCGTTAATGACAAACGTACCACGGTCGGTCATCCATGGGTAATCGCCAAGATAGATTTCTTGTTCTTTCACTTCGCCAGTGACTTTGTTCGTCAACTCAACGGTCGCTTTTAGCGGCGCTTCATAGCTAACGTTGTTATCACGAGCTTCAGCTTCACCCATTTTAGGATCTTCGAAGTGATATTGCTTGAAACGTAGCTCAAGCTTTGTCTCGGTGTAATCTTTGATCGGGTTAACTTCCGCAAAGATTTCGCCAAGTCCTTCACGGACAAACTCTTGCCATGAACGTACTTGATGCTCAATTAGGTTTGGCATTGGAAGCAAGCTATCTGCTTCTGTGAAAAAACGTCGTGCAGTACTGCCGCTCGCAGCACTGTCGGGCGTCTTGGTCGTCTTGGTGGCCATAGAGACACTACCCCTTATAAGGTTAGATTAATGGTTGGTCCAACCACCGGTAAAAACACCGGCAATCGATGATGGCAACCGAAGATCACTAAAGTGGCATTGTTCGTCGGCTTGTACGCATGGTGCCACCCACGCATACACGAACACTCGCGCGCCACTGTATACTACTTCTTGCATACTATTGTCTAGAAGAAATTGCAAATTGTCAATACGAAAATTATTAAACGACGTGGTTACGCGGCACGACGAAGGTCGCGCATTGAAGTATCGGCGACATAGAGCGTGCGTTCCACCTCGACACCATCGCCAACCGGCCACACTTGAGTGCCGTGTAAACTTGGCATAAACATTGGATCGCTCTGCTCTTCAACGAGTTTCACTGAAGGTCGATTCTCTCGCCTCACCACCGTCCAGGCATAGCCCCGCGTCTCAACATCTTTTATGGCTTCTGCTACGAGTAAGCTCAGTACATAGGCTCCAGTGCCTCGCGTCGCCTCTGGACGATCAAGATCTGCCCAGCCTGCAACGTTCGGTCCGTTTACTGCTGGCAATGACAGACGTCCTGGACGCCACAGTCGTTGTTGACGATAGCTAGCAACACCTACAAATGCATCATCCTCTGTGGCACGCACTGCATAATAGCCCATTGCGTGGTTTTGTGCCGCATGAGCTGCACGCTCAATTGAAGCCCGAGCGGCTTCAGGACTGTTATTACGATCTACGACACCAGGAAAGTCCGCCTGCAATCGATCTGCATTACGAGTGACTGCGTCGTAATACTCTTTACCTTCCGCTTCTGATGGGTTAAGAGAGAAAGCTTGCAACCTAACCGTGGCTCCAGATTCTACACTTATCATGCCTAAGCTTTGCTCACCACTTTGTCGGCTAAGCCATACGCAACTGCCTCTTCGGCATTCATCCAAAAATCTCGCTCCATATCTTCACGGATTTTTGATAATTTTTGGCCGGTGTTGTCAGCCATGATCTGCGTAAGACGCTCTTTGATACGAAGCCCTTCTTTAAGAGAAATTTCCATATCGGTGACCATCCCACGTGATCCACTGCTAGGCTGGTGAATCATCGTTGTTGCATGAGGCAGCATAAAGCGTTTGCCTTTCGTACCAGCGCTCAACAAGAATGCGCCCATGCTCGCCTGTAGGCCGATGCCATAGGTCACAACATCAGGCTTGATAAATTGCATCGTGTCATAAATTGCCATGCCATCATAAACACTGCCACCAGGACTATTAATATAAATGGCAATATCTTTTTTTGGATCTTCATACGCAAGATGGAGTAGCTGCGCCACCACAAGATTAGCGGTGTGCTCATTCACTTCGTCGCCGAGAAAGATAATGCGCTCTTTTAGTAAACGGCTGTAAATATCGTAGGCACGTTCGCCGCGATCGGTACTTTCAATCACCGTTGGGACTAAGTAGTTTGAAGGCTTGTTCATAGCATTAGTATACAAAAAACTAGCACTCGATGCAATAGAGTGCTAGTTTTTGATCATTGCCGACCACACAACCACGCCGTCTTGGTCACAGAGCACTGGCATCATTCCCGAATCAACAATGGCATGGAACTTGCCCGCTAATGTCAATAAATAATTGATTGCTTGAGCACGTGTTAGATGCTCATCCTCCATGATAGTAGCGACTGTTTCTGCATGTTCTTCGCAGAGCTCAACAGTTAAGAGTTTTGCGCCGATACTTGGTTCTATGCCCTCGGCGACAATAGCCTGTTCACAGAAAAACTCCGCGAGCAGCTCTATCTGAAGTTTTTCACCATCATCATACAAAGCACCATTAATTACCCAAGAGTCAGGCACCTGATAGTCAAGCACAAGCCCGCAGTTACTAATGTCACTGTCGAGCCGTATTGCTGTCTCTAAGAGTGAATACACCGTGTCATTTGGCGAGCGACAATGCTGCCGACGATGCGACTCAACTGCAAGCGCAGCAGGTCTGTCGAGCACAATGGCACCAAGTTCAGGCTGTGGTTCTCGTTCGCGCTCAGGCATGAGAACCCCACATAGCTGTCTGCTTACGCGGCCTTCGCTGGTGCGTCGTTCAACGCCACTAGCTGTTCAATCGTTTTGTCAGTCAACGTACGATTAGCAATATCTCGGCGTGCTTCAGGTGTGCTCAGTTGCTCACTCATGTTTGGGTATTGTTGTATGAGCACTTTGAGTTGCGCGTTGAGTTCGCCCTGGCTGACTTCAATATTTTCGGCTTTTGCAAGTTCGGCAAGAATAAGACCAATCTGCACTCGCTTCTCAGCAGCTGGGCGCAGTTCTTTGGCTTCCCATTCGTCACTCGTCAGCTTTTGCTCTGCTAAGTAATCATCAAGTGTTACACCACGAGATTGAAGATTTTGGAACATATCTTTCTTCAAACTAAGAATCTGGTCTTTGATAAGCACTTCTGGCGCTGGCACATCGCTCTTGCCAACAAGGTCTTCGAGCAAGTCATTTTTATATGCATCAAGCGCTGCTTGCTCGGCGCGAGCACCAAGCTCGTGCTCAATATCCTGGCGTAGTTCTTTGAGATTAGCAAATTCGCCGTGGCGCGCTGCGAAGTCATTATTAAGCTCCGGCAACACAACTTCGTTTACCGTATGAACCGTGCCTGTAAATGTTACTTTAGCACCGGCCAGTGCTGCTTGGTGATAGTCCTTAGGAAAAGTGACAGCAAAATCATAACTGTCGCCAGCCTTCTTGCCAACTAATTTCTCTTCAAAGCCAGGAATAAATGATTTTGAACCAAGCACTAATGGATATTGCTTACCCGCAGCACCAGGAACAAGTTCTCCTGCTGCATCACGTCCTTCAAAATCAATAATCACTTCATCACCATCTTTACTGGCACGATCAGCTGGTGATTTCACTGCGCTGCCACGTCGCAAGTTCTCGACAACTTCGTCGATATCACTTGCGGCAACCTTTTTCACATCTTTTTTGGCCGATAACTTCTTGTAGTTACCGAGCTTAACTTCGGGCAGAATATCAGCTTCGGCAACAAGCTCTAGTTTCTCGCCAGGTACAAAGTCAGTCACATCGACTTCGGGGCGCTCAAGTGCTTGTAACTTCTCATCGGTAAATGCTTGCACAACATAAACACCAGCAGCATCTTCGGCAATCTGGGCGTCTATCATCGCAGGGTCAAGCTGTTTTGCGGCTACACTAATAGGCACTTTGCCTTTACGAAAGCCGGGTACTTTAATCGTTTTTGCGAGTTTTGCAACCGTCAGTTGGCGGGCATCAGCAAGATCTTCAGCAGTAACTGAAACGCTAATTTTTACACGAGTTTTACTTAAGGATTCAACGGTATACTTCATAACTGTATGATTATAAACTGAAACAGCCTTATTTACCAGATACGGCAGTGGCTTTTTGCATCATTTGACGGTTCGTTTCGTACATAATAATGCCTGCGCTCATTGCCAAGTTAAGACTGTCGGCAGCGCCGCGCATCGGTAGCGAACAGCCAATGTCGTAATGCGCACGAGCATATTCGCTCAAGCCATACTGTTCACTACCAAATATTAGGGCAGTCTTGCCGGTTAGTTCAGTGTCATACACTGAACGTTCGCACTCGGGTGTGATGGCGATAACAGTCCGGTCATTTGATTTACAAAATTCGTATACCTCTTCAATCGATTGCTGATAAATGTGCAAATTAAAAATAACGCCCGTGCTGGCACGCACAATATTAGGGTTAAACAAATCAACACGAGGGTCGGCAATAACAATATGTCGGAATCCTGCGCCTTCGGCCGTACGGAATATCGTCCCAGCATTACCTGGTTTTTCGACACCTTCGACAACCAATAGCGGCTCGCTTGGCAATGCGCTGGCCGAAAGCTTCGGATAGGCAAATTGTTTCGCTACTGCGATCAAGCCATCTGGCCGATCACGATAAGAAATCTTTTCAAATATCTCTTTGGGTACTTCAACAATTTCAACTCCGATCGAACTGACAAGGCTCCACTCATTCTTGCCTAAAAAGCACTCTGGACTTATCAGCACTTGTTCAAACTGCAGCTTGCCGGACGCCACCGCCCGCTCAAGTTCGCGGTATCCCTCAATGATAAAGCTGCCCGTTTCCTTACGGTAATGGCTGCGTTTTAATGCTGTGATATGTTTCAGCTTTGGGTTCTGGCGACTGCTAATGATATGCGTAATTGGACGTTCCATAGATACCATTAGATCCTAGACGTCGAACAATCGATTAACTGCCGCTTCATCATCCTGAACGCGGTGATCATGAATAGTCGCAACCAAGCGCTCAAAACTCATTTTGTGCTCGCTTGCCTCGGCGGTAAATTTAACGGTATAACGGTCTTCTGCGATTTCTGTCTCACCGACAAACAAAAGAAATGGCACATTGAGCTTAATTGCAGACTTCAACTGTTTATCAAGTTTACGCCCAGTAATATCGACGGCAACGCGCACACCCTCGGCGCGCAAACGTGTCGCCAATGATTGTGCAGCAGGAAGCGTTTTATCACCGAGGACGAGCATGTACGCCTCTGTAGCTGGGCGAAGCTTGGGCACTAGCTTGTGCGTTGTTAAAAATTCTTCCATCATGGTCGCGCCCGGCGCCATGCCGACGGTTGGCACAGTATCAACGCCGAATAAGCTCACTAAGCCGTCATATCGCCCACCACCAAACATTGCTCGTCGATTGTCGGGATGTAAATCGAATACTTCAAATACCACATCGGTATAGTAATCAAACCCACGCATTAAAGTAATGTCGAACACCGCACTGTGCGTGCCGCGAAGCCGTAGCTGGTCGAACAATTGTTGCACGTCTTGCACCGGCTTACTCTCACGAACGAGCTTTGGCAATTCTTGCATGGTTTTCGCTCCGACAAGCTTAGCAATGCGGCCCAACCCTTCGGTTGCCTTACCATCATCGAAAATATCAGCTGCAGCATCGCGAAATTCTTCGTGCGACATCTTATCTTTGCGATCGAATAGCTTAATCATCAAAGCCGCCTGCATAACATCGAGCTCCAGATAGTCACACATCATCACATCGATCAAGGTACGGCTATTGACTTTGATGGTGAACATTTTCTCAGTCGCGCCAAACGCTTTCATAATCGCGTCAGCCATGCTAATAATTTCAATATCAGCTTCGAGTCCTTCGACACCAAACAAGTCGACATTCATTTGCCAAAACTCACGCTCGCGGCCTTTTTGAGGACGTTCATAGCGCATAAAGTTAGCTATAGAATATAAGCGCGCAGGGTACGCCATCTCTTGGCGACGCGCCGCCACCATACGACTCACGCCTGGTGTCATCTCGGGCCGAATCACAACTTGTCGATCACCACGATCAGTAAAACTGTAGGTCTGCTCGTTTACAATTTCTTGTCCAGTCTTGGCAGCAAACAAGTCAAAGCTCTCAAGCAGTGGCGTCATGTACTCTTCGTAGCCATAGCTTTCAGCGACACGCCGCCATGTTGCAAAGATATAGTTTTGCAACAACTTATCCTGCGGATAGTAGTCTCGTGTGCCTTTGTAGCTTTGCGTGGATAGGTATGACATAATATGGTTAATTATACCATACAGCAGCAATCAAAAATCGCTCGCTGCACCAAAGAGTGCAAACGAGCGACTGATGAATTCTTAACATAGTACTAGCTACGTCGTCGTGCTACAGCGTACATACCGATGTATGTCAGTAGGGCTGCAATAACTGGCACTGTCATACCAAACATGCTGCTACCCGTCTCAGGTAAGCTTGCAGGCATCGTTGGCTGCTCAGCAACTGGAGCTGGGGCAGCTGGTGTTTCAACACCACCGCCGTTGCCAGGTTGCGCAGGGACGACAGGAGTCGTTGGTGTTACTGGAGTTGATCCACCGCCATTTTCGCCTGTTGAACCGCCGCCGTTACCACGCTGGCCTTCATAGAAGCATTTGCCTTCAGCAAGATAAACTTTGCTCTCAATGTTTTGAGTACCATGGCCATTTTCGCCAACAGTCGTGATTTCTGGACCGTAGTAGACATCGATCTGTACGTTTTTACAAGCTTCAGGCAAGTTAACATAAAGATCACTTGTTCCGTCAGTACCCTTTTGAAGTGTTACTGATGTGCTGTCAAAGATTGGCTGTGGATAGGCAGTAACATTGCCTTCGAATGCTTGACCGTTGTAGTTGTCGGGCATTGTGTATGAAGACAAATAGATAGTGACATCTTCACATAGTGGCATGTGATCGCGAGTCGTAACGTTAACTGAGCCATCGCTAGTCCAGTTAATTACCAAGTTCTGCTGTATTTTACCATCGATACAGTCAGCTGGTGTTGGTGTTTGATCGCCTTCGTCGTCGCAAGCTTCGTGGCGTGCGTTTGTCTGTGAAACATTACCACTGTAGATAAACTTTGTTGTGTTGTTTGGGTCACTCGCAACAAAACCGGTACGTAGCTCGGTTACGCCTGGTGTTGCGTCATAGCCACCGTTTAAACTATTTTCAAAATTATTCCAGTCAACATGAACAGCAGCACTGTTCTTGTTAGTGACTTTCCAAATTGATTGGCCAAGTGTTGCATCTGAACACACTGGCACGATTTCAAGTGCGATGACGCTTGGGTCGGGTGTCATAGTAGCACCGTCAGTTGCGCGTGCGGTCACACTTGTGCTGATTGCAGCAGCAAGCATCATAGAAACGCTTGCCATAGTAAATAGAACAGACCTCGCTGTTATTGACATAAAAACTCCTTAAACCTTACCTTACACTGTAAAATAGTATATCAGAAGATTTGATTTATGTCAATAACATTGCTAAATAAGCTTTAGCGTTATGTCGCGCTTATGGCGATTGCTGTGCTTGATAATTCTGCACAGTTGGCAGAATCTCAGGCATAGTGTCATAGCCGACACGATAGACGTAGAGCATCAATCCGTCAGAATACTTCTCACTACGCGTTTTTTCATAGCGCATATCAAAGTACTGTTGAATCTTTTTCTCGTAACCCTGGTCATAGCTCAAAAGCAGATATATGTAGTCGTGGCCTTGCTTTAGCTGGTCAACTTGCTGTGGCAATGCCGCCTCATTGAATGCAGGCACTGCGCCAACATTCTGGCGGTCCCATAATGGCAAAGTTCGTATCTGCAGCGGTCCATTGTAGTAATACTCAAATGGATAGACAGTAAACGGTGACGATATAACAATGACATCGTGTATACTGGCGTGACTTTCAATGTCTTTAGCAGCAACGCTGTAGTTTTCTTTTACCGGCGTGTCAAAGCTGTTAACCTGCTGAGCAAATGTTGCCCCAACAATACCAAACCATGCCACCATCAAGAAAACTGCGAAGTTGCGACGATAGCGACTAATTAACCAAGCGATCGCAATGGTCAACGGTGCGATCGCAGACACCATGTAACGACTCAGGAAGAATGGCGTCACAACGAAGCTTAACGCAAAGGCCGCGACAATCGGCACAAATGACATAGCAAGTAGATAGCCGACCGTTTTTTCGAGTTTCAAGTGTCGTTTAACCGTAAAGAAGGCGACGATCAAGATTAAAGGCCATAGCGATACAATAGCCGTGTTAACAGCATCAGTTTGGAAGCCAAACAAAAACTGCGAGTAGACGTTAAAGAAGTTGACTGCCGTCGGGCGTTCGATAAGTGGCCGTGTGTTACTGGCCAACCCTTGCATGACAAAATAAGTAATCCATGGAGAGATTGCGATCAGCATGGCAACCATTACCGCGACAAAGCGCTTGAATGCACCTTTAACAAATGACTTGTGATTAATCAAGTAGTACGTCGCTTGCGCAAGTAGGTTGAACATAAAGAAGTAGTGCGAATAGGCGCCAAAGATAGCACTGATAGCGTAGCCCCACCAACCCTTGTTATATTTAAGGATTCGTGCGAAGAAGTACTGGTTGATCGTCGCAAAGAGCACGAGCAATGTATACATACGTGCCTCGTTAGCGTACCAGTTCATGAATGGCGAGAAACTAAACAACGCAGTCACTGCCAGCGCCCAACGACGTGACAAAATTTGACGCGATAACAAGTACACCATAGGGATGGTCAACAAGAAGAAGATCATTGAAAGCGAACGGACAGCGGTCGTGCTGTCACCAAAGAAGAAGATCCACTGCTGTAAAATGATGTGGTAGAGCGGCATGTGCACGTCTTGGGCTACGACTTCGAGCATGCCTGTAAACGAGTGTGAAACTTGCCAAATACTCTGCGATTCATCAAGCCGAAGGCTGTTGTTGATCAGCAAGAAATGCGAAATAGCAACCGCGCCAGCCATACAGAATAATAAGCCTAGACCGATATAAATGCGCTGGGCTAGTGTCGAGCGGTCGGCTTTCAGCTCGGCCTGCGCGTTGATAAACTGCTGCTTCAACGATTCGTTTGCCTTATGCGCAGCTACTTTTTTAGCGTTCGCTTGCGTACGTGCTGCCTGACGGTTGGCACGAACTTTCGGACTTATTTTCTTGCGGAACCAATTCATGAGGTGTGCTCCACGGCGGCGCGGTGGCTCGCCTTTTTAGTACGGCGCATAAAGGCGGGGCGCGGGAAGTTGATTTTAGGACTTGCGGCATAGATAAATGGAACAAAGCAACAAACCGTTACGAGCGCCCAAGCGATGTTCGCCAACAGCGAAGCGCTCAGTCCTTCGCGTTGATATGCAACGGCAGCACCAACGATCGTCAATACGATGTAGGCAATCTGCGGCACCACCAGGTACAAGAAATTACCCTGGATGGCCTGCTTTGAAGTAATGGCAAATGATGTCTTTTGGTTAAGCAGCACTGCGATAAGCGCTCGAATCTGCAAGAAGAATGAACTGATCGAGAACGATATAGCCTGGAATGTATAAGCGTAGTTACTCGTAGTTTGCAGCAGGTATAGGCTGACAAAAATGTACGGCGTGAAGACAAGTGCTAAGGTCATCGTTGAAGTTGTGATTGCGGTTGCACCAGTGAATAAGAAGATGATTGGCAAGAGTGCATCAATCAACACGACACTGCCTGAAAGATAATAGCTCGCCGAAATAAGATACTGCATCTTTTGTTTAAATGTTAAGCCACGACGGAAGAGTGGATTAAATTTGAAGATAACTTCGAGGCTTCCACGTGTCCATCGATACTGCTGCTTGTAATATGACAAGAAGTCTTCGGGCGCAAGGCCTTCAGCGAGAACCTTTGGCACATAGACGCTCTTCCAGCCACGTTCGTGCATGAATAATGATGTCAAGAAATCTTCGGCAATGTTAAACTCGCACATACCACCAGCATCGCTCAAAGCTTCGCGGCTCAAGGCCATGTTAGTACCGCACATAAAGACAGAGCCAAGTCGGTTTTTACCGCTCATGATAGGTCCAAAGAACAGCGATTGCTGATCCCAAGCAACTTGCGTAACGCGGTTTACGCCTTGGTTATTGTAATACTGCGGTGTCTGGACAAAGCCCATTTTAGGATCAATAAAGTAGCCCATGACTTCACGGAGGAATGATACGTACGGTACGTGGTCGGCATCAAAAATAACGATGTATGGGCTCTTAGTTTGCTTGAGGGCATTATTAATATTGCCGGCCTTTGCCCCACCAGGTACTTGCCGGGTGATCACGTTGATACCGAGCTTGTCGCCAAGTTCGACTACTTCGTGCCAGTTATCTTTTTTTGCGACAAAGCCGTCATTCAGAATATTGACGGTAAATTTTGGGTAATCCATCGCCAGCGCTGCGCGAGCAGTCTCTTCGATGATTTCGATAGGCTCACCAGCAACAGTAATAAACACATCAACAGACTTTGAGAAGTATGGCGCAAAAACAGCGTCACTTCGCTTCTCCCAAACGGTGTAACAGTAACCGATAATCTGCCAGAGGTGGAATACCTCGCCAGCGATCAATAGTGAAAACAATACAATATTGCCATGCTGGAAAAAGAAAGTAATGACGATAAAGTAAAGGACTGAGAGCACGCAGTTAAGCGCTAGGAGTGGTTTGCTTGCTGTGCCATGCAAGAAAGCAAATCGTTTGTTATCGTGGTTGGTCATACTGGCCCCCTATGTTCGGCAGATTGTTGTTGTACAGCGCAATACCTAACCATGTCCATGTATCATCACGGTAGCCAAGTACTTGTCGGTAACTTTGAGTATCAGGATTGTAGAGCGTCAGAAGTTTTTGCTGATAAATATCAGTTGCGGCTGGCTGATCGAATGCCAAGAAGTAACCCATAAGCATGCCGTATGTCGCAGGAATATCAGCAGCCGACTGAGCAGTACCTGTCGTACTGTAACGGGCAACAAGTTCATGATTTGCGTGCCAAGCGGTCGCAAGAGGTTGGTAGCTCGCAAGCAGACTCAAAGCGCGAGCGTCATTATTCCACTTGCTATCAAGTGCCAATGCATACGCAAGCTGCCAGCTGTCATCGCCGACCGTGCCGTTATTGGCACCGGTCTTCGTGAGTATGACATCAGTCGTACCGACTGGC
This sequence comes from uncultured bacterium, assembly GCA_903821365.1. Taxonomy (GTDB): domain Bacteria; phylum Patescibacteriota; class Saccharimonadia; order Saccharimonadales; family Saccharimonadaceae; genus CAIJKY01. The sequence continues at coordinate 93,784 of CAIJKY010000003.1, forward strand.
GTGACCGCATATGATGTCGCAAGTAATTCGCCTGGATAGGCTTGTTGAGCGCCTTGCAAAAGTTCGTATGTATTATTAAGAACAGCCTTCCAGTCGTGTGACGGGTCAACACGGGCAAAGCTTCTGAGAATCTGGGGCGCAAAGTCGGCAGTGTTGAGCGTGTTTCCATCGGCAACCGATACAAATACTGGCTTACCATTGATGGTACGGACGTGGTCACGCCATAATGCCACCATGAGTGGACGAGAATCCCAAAGATACTTCCCTTCGCGCCAGCGAGCAGAGGCCATAATCAGTCCATATGCCATTTGCTGGTCAGCACCAGCCGAGGTTTTAGCATCTTTAATACCATAGTTACCATTGACGAGCTCGCCAAAAGTATTGGCAAAATGATAATCATCAGTTTGAAGATTATCCTTTGTCCATTGCCAGCTTTTATCAAATGTCGTGATGTCATCCATCCATACCGCACGTTGCATAGTGGTTGCCTGTCCCATCGCGGTTGAATTGCCATCATTATCTTTTTGAATAGTACGGCCTGTACTTTCAAGAGTATTCTTTTTAAACGTACTCCAAAGCTCAAGCATTAAGCGATTTGGCGAATAGACTTCGGGCACTGACACGCCGCCCGTCTGGCTCATGCGTGCAGCATAGGCTGAAGAACCGATCAGTGCACCGGCAAGTACCATAACGGCAATGGCCGCTATAATAAGGATTCTCTTCACGAGGTGGCTCCATGGATTCGTGCGACAAAGGCGCGGTTATTTTCAAAACCTGCACGTACTTGACGGCGCGAAACCTTAGCACGTAAAGACAATGTTGCTTTCATGATCTCAAGCGAAGCTTTGACGACGCTTAATTTCACTGGGCCACTGTGGCGTTTCGCAAAGTCAATGTCGTGACTGACAATTCGGTAACGACGGAGCAAACACTGCACGATGAACTCAAGATCGAAGCTCCAAGGTGATGGGTGCATCTCTAGACCATCGAAGACGCTGCGACGAAATACTTTTAGCCCTGACTGTGTGTCGTAGTCAATACCGAATAGAGCACGAGTAAAGACAAAGTTATAACTTGCAGAAACAAACTTGCGTAGAGCACTCGTGTCATTGCTCACACGGCGAGTAACGACAACATCAGCGTTTTCTTCAGTAATAAAGCGAACCATTTCAGGAATTGATTCAGGAGGGTACTGTAAATCGGCATCGATCATACACAGTACATCGCCAGTTGCGCTGTCGACACCTTGTAAAATCGAGAAAGCTTTGCCTCGTTCACCACGTTTTTGTTCTACAGCAACGGGATACTTGTCTTTGAATGAGTTAATCACCGCAACGGTGTTATCGTCAGAGAAGTCATCAATAAATAGAATGTCATAAGGAATGGTAGTCGGAGCCATTGCGCGAGCAATTCGCTCAATTAATAGAGCAATATTGCCTTCTTCGTTGAGCGTCGGCACTATGATAGAGAGTGAGGCTGAGCGGGTATGCACAATGCTTTTCCTTAATAGAGTTAACTTTTAAATCTTTTATACTGTAACAATAATTAGTCTTTTTGTCAACATAATTGTTTTACATATTTAATTTGCTGTGTACGACTGCACGCAAATAAGCACTTTAGCTCTATCATAACGCATAATAAGCGGCTTGAACATGATGTATTGACATTATTTTGAAACATGAGATCGCCCCAGCATGCATGGCGTGCACACCGGGGCGGATCAACTCAGTTGGTTGATGGCGGGTCTGGCTCGGGCGTTCCATCGTGAACGGCTTCTTGAAGCTGCCGAAGCAGATCGAGATGGCGCTGCTGCGCAGTCTTGAACTCGCTCTCGCACATCTCGAGATGGTCACAGGCGGCAGAGAGTTGAATCTCGGCAGCCGCGACCAGGCCTTCCCAACCACCGTTCTGCGCGCTTGGAGTCACCTCGTGTTGAACTCCGTCACTGATGAACCGTAGCGATGTCGCATCCTCACTCAGCGCCTTGCGATACTTCCACATAGCGTTCTGGAGGCCGTCGACGATACCTTGCGCTGTGGTCCAGGCTTCGTTACGCCGATGCGCCTCCACTTCTGCGTCACCAATGAGCAGCAGCAGTGCTTGCTGTTCGGCAGAATGATTGGTGGTCGCTAGCAGCCTCTGAAGCCGCTTGGTTGCATCCTCTCTCAGCTTTGTGCGCCGATGCTCGAGCTCAGTCTCTCGGTGCTCGAGCGTCATGCGATCAAGCGACAGCGCGTGCATCTGCAGCTCAAGCCACTTCTCGTCTTCAAAACGCTTGAGCGCCAGCTTGTCGAGCATTGGCTTCATCAATCGTCGTTGACCGAGCCAATAGCCGACAGCCAGCAGCACGACCGCGATCACGATACTCGCGATGGGCACCAGCAACACTAGTGGTTGCGTGTACACAACTTCAACTCCTCTCTGGGAGTGGTCTAAGGTGAGCTCGTTTGAGCTTAGTTATAATACAATGTTTTTGTGTTTACATCAACTATTCGTTTTTGACTTAGAAAAGCCCTTCAGCCAATCAATATCTAAAACAATCTCCTCGGCGTCACCACGACGACGAAAGCTCGCCCAAGGCTCAATATTATTTCCGCCAAGCTCTTGGATTCGACATAATTCTTCTTTAAGCCACTCGATTGCAGCATACAAAATATCATCTACCTTAAAGCTACCGTAGGCCTCGCATAGGACATTCAAGCGTTTACGCAGATTTGGCTGTTCGATAAAACCAGCTTGCTGCCAACCTTTTTCACCTCGAAGCGGCACAAAATAATAAGCCATCTGTGCTAAGTCTGTAACTCGCTCACCTGGCTCTGCAAAATCCCAGTCAATGATTCCTGTCAGCTCATCATCTTGCCAAAGAGTGTTCCAAGGGCCAAGATCACCATGACGAATTATTTGTCCAGGTAATTTTTCCATCTTGCCGATGCGCCAATGTGCATCTTCAGAGGGCTGAAAATTCTTAACTACGTCATGATATTTACGTAGCATTTTTGCAGCTTGGATCAAGCCGTGGTCGCTAAAAAGAGTCGCTGGCCAAGGTCGAGTCGCTGCGTTGCCAGGTAAAAAATTAAGTATCTCACGCCCTTGGTCATCAAAGCCGAGCGGACGGGGCGCAAAAGCAAGGCCTTCATCATTTAAAAAGCGTAATAATTCATGTATTGTCGCCGTCCATGGTCCGGCTTGGCGGTGCACAGTATCACCAATCTTTACAGGTGAGCTCACCGAGCCGAAGTCTAATTTTTCTTCTTCCATCCTACTATGATACAGCAGTGCTCATGGACTAAAGAAGCTTGAACCAAATAAAAAAGACGTTGGCATGCCAATCGTCTTTTTTATAATAATCTCATGGTGCGCGAGAGAGGACTTGAACCTCCACGCCTCACGGCACATGCTCCTAAGGCATGCGTGTCTACCAATTCCACCACTCGCGCGTACCTGATAATACTACCCTAGGCTGACGGTTTTGACAATCAATTAAACATGAAAAGAAGCCGCAATTTCTGCAGCTCCTTTTCGGTAAAAAATCAGCGCCGCGTCTCCATAACTAGATTTGTCCACCACAACAACTCCACTCACACTCGGCGCAGTCTCTCTACCTGGTTGTGATAATACCATAAGCCCATTCGGCTGCAAATGGGTGGCGAGCATAGTGATTGTGGATAACTTAATGTCATCATAAGGTGGATCACAGATAACGATATCGTATAATTTGTCGGGGTTGTTTTCACTCCAGGCGCGGCAATTCGCTTTAATAAGCTTTACTTTTTCTGCAAGCTTAAGTTCGGTGATGTTCCGTTCGATAACGAGCTGTGCTTTGCGGTCACGCTCGATTGCTATTGCTCGGAACGCGCCGCGGCTAATCGCTTCAAAGCTAATCGCACCACTACCTGCAAATGGGTCAAGCACACGTTTACCACTAATATCACCCAGTTTATTAAATAACGCCGTACGAATACGATCACCCATCGGATGCGTCGTGAAGCCAGTCGGTGCGTCAAAGCGTTGGCCGCGCAACTCTCCGGCGATAATGCGAAGCTTCATGTGCGTGCCTTTGTTTTTGGCGCAGATTGAGCCTTATATGCGGCTTCGTACCAAGCCAAAGTAACCACCTTAACAATAAGCGGTGTTAGTTCCTCGCGAGTTAATCGAGCCAATCGCGATGTCCAGCCATGCTTTTGAAATGTATCGTACATCTTCAGCGCATATACCTGGGCGGCTGCTTCTTTAAAAACAACGGCGATACCATCTTTTTTGACACGTTCAAGATCTTCCTTTGTCGGATAGCCAGAGAGTAGTTTGAGCGACGTTATGGTCGTTGCTACGCCCCATTCATATGTGCCATGCGCAGTCATTAAACCACCAGCGCCCCAAACATACCAGTTATTGCGAAACTTTTCACGCGCGCCCTCGCCTGGATACACCAATTTTTTATAGATTGTCGTCCGCGTCTCTTTCCCCTCGCCGCGAAGCTTCTCGAGACTTTCTTCAAAGGGCTCATGGTGTGCCGGCGTAAGACCATCGACAAGTGCATGCGCCATCCAGGCGGCTTCGAACGCTGCTCGCTCATGGTTGCCACTCTTAAGCGCCGCAACGAGGTTAAATTGGTGATCGCGCACCATATCAACGATGCCGTTATCATTAGGATCATTTGGATTGTAGTAGTGCCACGGCTCGTCCTGGGCTGGCGATTTACGTTTAAGCGCATCCGGGCCATTAACGCCTTCAAAATGGACAATAGCGCGTGCCGACGGGAACGGCAAACGAGGCGCAACCTGCGCCATAGCCTTACGAGCTACTCGGTCTATTTTTTGATGCGCACCAAGCACTTTGCCAGAGCTAGAGCGCAGGGTCGTTCCAGAGTACATAATGGTTTCACGGTTATGTTGATAACTGTTATTTTTCGCTGCTAAGCATGATTTAATAATGCTACTTGAGCTAGATTATATAATGGAGAGCGCAAAAGAGCAAGCATAAGCGCGAATTGGCAGCCAACGGGCCGCACTTAGTTGAGCGTTATGACTCGCTTGGCGCGTTCGATTCGGCTCGCGAGCTCTGGATAGTTGTTGAGATCGATTGTGCTGTTAAGCAACCACTGCGCGGCTTTTTGGACACGCTCAACAAATCGCACATCACCAATCCGTGCCAGGCGCATATCAAGCTGGCCATGCTGTGCTCGACCATAGACTTCACCTGGGCCACGCAACTCAAGATCGACTTCTGATAGATAGAACCCATCGGTTGACTGCTCGAGCTCACGCAAGCGTCTGCTTGGCGCTTTACTGGTTGCAGGAATAAGATAGCAATAGCTTTGCTCCTTACCCCGCCCTACGCGACCACGAAGTTGATGTAGCTGGGCCAAACCGAAATGGTCGGCATTTTCGATAATCATTATTGTAGCATTTGGTACGTCGACACCGACCTCGATAACCGTCGTTGATACTAACACGTCGATTTCGCCAGCAACGAAGCCTGCCATGATTTCCGCTTTTTGGTCAGCATTCATAGCGCCGTGCAGCATCGCGACACGGCGATGCTTGAGCAAACTACCGCTAATTTTTTGAAAAGCCTGGACGACACTCTTGTGATCATCGCCGCCAGGTGCTGCCTTTGTCTTTGCCGAGCCCTTACCGGGCACTGCCGCACTCGGCTCGATTTGTGGACACACAACATAGACTTGCCTCCCAGCCTCGATTGCCGTGTCTGCCGCTTCGTACACTTTTGCACGACTATTTGGTGATGCGATTTTTGTCGTGATCGGCGTACGGCCGGGCGGTAGCTCATTTAAGATACTCACATCGAGCTCACCGTACACTGTGAGCGCCAAGCTACGCGGAATAGGCGTCGCTGACATAGACAATAAATGAGGCATGCGCGCACTTTTGTCCATTAATCGCCGGCGTTGTTCAACGCCAAACCGGTGTTGTTCATCGATAACCACAAAGCCAAGTGAATGAAAGTTAACTGTTGGTTGAATCAAGGCATGCGTACCAACGGTGACTGCAATCGCGCCGCTCGCTACTGCCTCGAGTAACGGCGCTCGAGCTTTTGGTTTAACACTCCCAGTGAGCAATGCGACCGTAAGGTGATGTGGCGTCAATAATTTATCGAGCGTTGCTGCGTGCTGCGCTGCCAACAGTTCAGTCGGTGCCATAAATGCCGTTTGATATCCAGCTTGTGCCGCCATAAAAGCCACCATAGCTGCAACTACTGTTTTACCGGAACCAACATCACCTTGCAGCAGCCGATTCATTGGCGTGCCAGCTTCGAGGTTTTTGATAATTTCCCAGACAGCGCTGCGCTGAGCATTCGTCAATTTAAACGGCAGGCTACCCGCAAAAGCTTGCGCCGCCGCCTCATCGAACGGAATGTGCCACGCTTCAAGTGCCGCATTCTCGCGCTTGTTCATGGCAGCTGCAACCACAACCGCCAGCAATTCTTCAAAACCAAAACGTTGTCGGCCAGCTTCATAATCGGCTTTTGTCATTGGCGCATGTATAGCCCTGAGGGCTGCTGGACGTGCTAAAAGATCATATTCTTTGCAGAGCTCTGGTGGCAATGTTTCTGGTAGGTCATCGACCAACGGCATAAGCGAACTCAGGGCGCGCCCAATGAATGCCGACGTTAATCCTTTGGTTTCTTTATAAACTGGCGTAATTCGCGATCCATTTGGATCAACATTTGCAGCAAGCTCAGTCTGTGGATTATTAAGTACATATCTGCCACGAGCAAATTCATACTCTCCAGAGAAGTAGTATTCCTTTGACGTGTCGATTTGAGCGGCACGATATGGCTGATTAAACCACACGACCCGTAGCTCACCGCTTGTGTCGGCAACGACAGCCTCAGTAACGTGAAGCCCTCGTCGCACATAGCGCCCCGTCACTGTTGTCGGTTTTGCCAAAATTGTCACTTTACCTGGTTGGACTTTACCGATTGCAATGACATCTCCATAATCTTCATAGCTACGCGGGTAAAAATCCAAAAGATCGCCAACCGTCACCAGACCGAGCCGTTCAAACTGCTCAGCGCGCTTTGGGCCTATGCCCGCCATAAGTGAGAGAGGCATGTCTAATTTCATACGCTACAAACACTCCGCATAGTCCTTACAGTACTATGCAAACTTTATCGCTCTTTTTGCCGCGCTTAATCAAAACTGGACCCGAAACAATGTAGTCGTCTTCTGAAATTCGACTATTGTTGATGCTGATCGCTTTATCTTTTATCAATCGAGTTGCTTCAGTACGAGAAGAAGCTAAGCCCCTTTGCACCAATACCTCACTAATCAAAATACGTCCCGGCTTGCCCTCGATGGCGTCAATAGACAGTGTGGGGATCTCTTTTGCGATTAGCTCAATAATGCTATGGTCAGCGTTCATAAAATCTATCTTGCCCGATATCACCTCGCTCGCAGTAACGACTGCTTGCGCCACTACCGCGCCGTGAACAATTTCCGTAACCGCAAACGCCAGTTGCTTTTGCGCATGACGCTCGTGGGGCGCCTCTTTGAAAATCTGCATTATTTTTGCAATTTCATCGGGCGACATTGTCGTAAAGATTTTCAGATAGTCTTCTACCCCGTCATCATCGGCATTCAACCAGAACTGGTAAAACTTATAAGCGCTCGTCTTTTCGCTACTGAGCCAAACAGCACCATCTTCACTTTTACCAAACTTTTTGCCGGTCGACTTATTCATAATGATTGGCATTGACCATACATGAGCTTCTGCTTTCTCAAGCTTACGGATGAGTCCGATACCCGCAACGCTGTTGCCCCACTGATCAGCACCACATAGTTGGAGAGTTGCGCCTTTGTCTCTATATAAATGTAAGAAATCGTAACCTTGGATTAACGAATAACTAAACTCAGCGTAGCTGATTCCTTTACCGCCAAGTCCAATACGCGACTGGACAAACTCCCTATCAAGGAGTTGTGTCATTGAAAAGTGCTTGCCAATCTCTCGAAGAAAATCGAGATACCCCATATCTTTAAACCAGGTGTAATTATCGACTATCTCGAACTCCTTGCCTGCAAAGACAGTTTTGTACTGGGAGGTAATGCCGGCGACGTTCTTCGATACTTCCTCAAGGCTTTTAAGCTCTCTTTCTTCAGACTTACCGTCTGGATCACCAATAGCTCCTGTTGCCCCGCCAATAAGTAGCACTGCTTTATAGCCATGCTTTAAAAAGACACGAACCATCATTGCTGCCGCAAGATTGCCAACTTGCATTGAGTCAGCGCTCGGATCGACACCAAAATAGAGCGTCCGTTTCTCTTTATCAAGTAGCTCAGGCGACGTAAAGGTAGACTGGTGATAAAATCCCCGCCATAAAAGCTCTTCAGAAAGTGTCATTGCGGTCGTTTGTTCTGTGTCGGTACTCATGCTCAATAGTATACCAGAATTACACCTGAAACACTGCTTATATATCAGTGTGTAACAGTAGTGAGTCGAGGGGCTCTACAAAACTATTCGGTGTGCTATAATGACGTATGATTCTTAGGGTAGCAAGGAGCACATAACATACATGAGTTCTCAAAAACGTTCTTCCTCAAATAGGGGGAAACTGCAAGTATATTCCAACTTATCGTCACGGCGTAAGGAGAAATCCGATGCCAAAGCTCGACGCAAAGCCGAGTATCTTTCGACATTGCCAAAGCACCCTCTAAAGCGACTCTTGTATCGTATGCATCCAAAGCGTGTCGCCAAATATTGGTTTAGCCGCAAAGGTGCACTTATGGCGCTGAAACTTGCAGGTGTGGCCGTTTTACTTATCGCTATTTTATTTGCAGGTCTCGTTGCTTATTTCCGCAAAGACCTTGATTCAATTCGTCCAGGTGAATTATCAAAACGCGTCCAAACAACAGTGACACGTTACTTAGACCGTAACGGCGAGACTCTTTGGGAAGATAAGGGTGGTGGAGATTACAAGATCGTCGTTGATTTCAATGAGATCAGTCAACCTATGAAACAAGCAACCGTAGCACTTGAAGATAAAGATTTTTACAAGCATGGTGGCGTCAGCTTTACTGGAACGGTTCGTGCCTTATTCAATAACGTCGGCGGAAGTGGCGGTACACAAGGCGGGTCAACTTTGACGCAACAACTTGTCAAAAAGGTCTTCTTTAGCGAAGAAGAGGCCAATCAGCGCTCTGGCCTCAGTGGCGTAAGCCGTAAGATCAAAGAGGCTATTCTCGCGGTTGAAATTGAACGCATGTATAGCAAAGACCAGATTCTCAATCTCTACCTCAATGAGGTGCCATATGGTGGCCCTCGTAACGGTGTTGAATCTGCCGCTCAAACTTATTTTGGGAAGCATGCAAAAGACTTGACGCTTGCCGAAGCTTCGCTTATGGCAGCCATCCCTCAGTCGCCAACTACCTTCAACCCTTACAATAAAGATCCTGAGGCCAATAAAGCCTTGCTCGCCCGTCAGAGCCTGGCGCTCGATAAGTTAGTTGAACAAGGCTATGTTAAAGCCGCTGATGCCGATGCCGCAAAGAAAGAATTCCCCGATTCAGCAACCCTACAAAGTAAGCTACAGCCTGAGAACAAAGAGTTTGCTACCGCAATTGCACCCCACTTTGTACTAGAAGTGAAACGTCAGCTAAAGGCAGAGTTTGGTGATGCTCTCGTCGGCAAGGGCGGCCTCACCGTCAAAACAACATTGAGCAAGAAAGCCCAAGAAGACGCCGAAGCCGCAGTCGCTGCTGGCGCCAAGTTGCTACCAGGTGCTGGTGCCGACAACATTGCGCTTAGCTCAGTTGATGTCGATACAGCACAAGTTATTGCGATGGTTGGAAGTGTCGACTTCAACAATGACTCTATCAATGGCCAGTTCAACTCCGCAGTTAATCCTATTGAACCTGGTTCAAGTGCCAAACTGTACGACTATGCCAATCTCTTCAAGGAACGATCTGGCACCAATTACGGGCCCGGTTCTATCTTGAAAGATGAAAACATTGATGATCTCTATTGTGCTGGTAATACCTCGGGTAAATGTCAGCTTCGCAATTACACTGGACGGTTCTACGGTGATGTAACAATACGCCAAGCCTTTGGTAGCTCACTCAACATTCCAGCAGTTAAGTCGGTGATTATTGGCGGTACCGAGAATGTCGTTCAGACGGCTAAAGACATGGGTAACTTACATTATTGCGACAACAACACATCGCCTGGTCTATCGCTGGCCATCGGTGGTGGATGTAGCGGCTTGCAAGTTGAGCACACAAATGCCTACGCTACGGTCGCGCGTGGCGGGGTTTATAAACCACTAGCATATGTGCTTGAAGTTAAAAATGCGCAAGGTCAAACCATTAAACAATGGAAAGACGATGCAGGCAAACAAGCTATCGACCCTCAAGTAGCGTACATGCTAGAAGATGCACTCAGCGACGCTGACGCACGTAGCTTAGTCTTTGGCGCACAAGGCCGATCAACTGGCTTTGTTATCCCTGGCGGCGTTAAAACAGCAACCAAGACGGGTACAACTGATAACGGCTCTGGCAAATCAAAAGATAGCTGGATGATGAGCTTCTCGCCTCGCGTTGCAACCGGTGCTTGGTCGGGCAACCATGACGGGTCTGCAATTGGCGTCAGCGCGAGCAACGTTGTCTACCGAGTCATCAATGATTACATGGCCAAGGTTCACCCTGACGTTTACGAAAGCGCTGGAACCTGGAAACCAAATGATTGGTTCGCCCGCCCGCAAGGCATTCAAGATTTAACTGTCAACGGTAAAAAAGATATTTGGCCATCATGGTATAAGAAGCCATCGAACGCCGACGGCACAAAGATAACTTTTGACAAAATCAGCCGCAAGAAAGCTACAAACTGTACGCCAGCTCGCGCCAAAGAAGATGTACTTGTTCAAAAGGTGAAAGATCCAGTGCGTAACAATGAGCGGCTAGTTGCCCCTGATGGGTATGATCCAAACGCTGATGACGACAAGCACCAATGTAGCGATACCAAGCCGTTCGTCAACGATGTACAAGCCTCTCGAGTGTCTGCAGGCGTCTACCAGCTTAAAGCTACTGTTACTGCCGGCACTAACCCACTACAATCAGTCGAATTTACGGTTAACGGCAACTCAGTTGGCTCTGCAACGGCAAGCGCTAGCGGTGATTACGTTCTTAGCTATACTGCAACCGCAAATGGCGCGATCAATGTTACTGCAACCGCAGTTGATGCAGCCCTCTATGATGGCTCACTCAGTAAAAGCATCAGCGTATCAATATCAATGCTCAACAACAGCCCTACCTCTGACGGAAACACACGCAACGCAGAGGTAGCGAGCTGGCGTGAACGAATACGAAGTACTGCTCATTAAAGCTTCTTAGCAAAGACCATTCGTCCGGCCTCTGTCTGTAACATGCGACTAATTGATGCGTCGACGATTTTACCAATAGAATTAGCGGCGCCATCTACAACTACCATGGTGCCTTCTTCTAAATAGCCGACACCTTGTCCCCGAACTTCGCCCTTTTGAACAATCTTGATCTTCACTGTTTCGCCGGGCAGATGTGCTGGTCGCAGCGCGTGAGCAAGTTCGTTGACGTTGAGCACAGTTACCTTCTTGATAGTAGCCACTTTGTTGAGGTTATAGTCTATCGTACAGAGCACTGCATTTTGCTGCAAAGCTATCTCAGTGATTGCTGTATCAGTCGGCATAGCCTCAGGAAGTGAGTCTTCGAGAATAATAACCCTATTGGGGAGGGCTTTTTGAAGGTCTTTGACAATATCAAGACCAAATCGAGCACGGCTCCGCTTGTAGTGATCTGCAGTATCCGCAAGCAGCTGAAGTTCGTGCAAAACTCGCTGCGGCACAATTATGGTATGTGCCAGAAAACCCGTCTCCGCAATACTCAGTATCCGTCCGTCTATTAGTGCACAGCTATCAAGAACGACCCGGTTGCTCGTCATGGGCGTGTTTTTTTTACTCTTCAAACGCAACAGATAGCGTAACGTGACTAGCTGCAAAAGCAACGCACTAAGAAGTAACCAGAAATTAAAAAATGAAAAGTGTTGAGTGCCATCGAATATATTAAACATAGGATTATTGTAAATGTGCTATTAAAGTTTCTCTCAAACTGCGCGCCGCAATAACATTGATACCGGCTGTCTTCCCGTTGGCGGCCGATGGTGGAACGATAGCCGCCGCAAAGCCAAGTTTAACCGCCTCGTTCAGGCGGCGTTCGGCTCCTGGCGTTGAGCGAACTTCTCCAGCCAATCCAACTTCTCCAAAAACGATTGCATCGTCTTTTAGCTGGCGTTGTGCGGCTGCGCTCGCGATCGCCATGCATATAGCGAGGTCTGCGCCCGGGTCTTGCAGTTTGATGCCCCCAACAACATTGATATACACATCTTTTTCAGATAATTTAAGATTAGTTCGTCGCTCAATAACTGCGATTAAAACATTCAAGCGATTCAAGTCAAAGCCTGATGCCGTCCGCTTTGGGTAGCCAAAACTTGTCGTATTAACGAGCGCCTGTATCTCAACAAGAAGTGGTCGGTTGCCCTCCATCGTTGCAAGCACAACTGAACCATCAGTGCTTTGACGTTCTGCGAGCAACGCCGCCGATGGATTTGTCACTGGTGCCAAACCTTTTTCATCCATTTCAAAGACGGCAGCTTCTGTCGTAGAGCCGTAGCGGTTCTTTAACGCTCTTAGTACTTTGAAACCAGCGTAGCGGTCGCCATCGATAGACAACACGACATCCACCAAATGCTCGAGCACTTTTGGCCCAGCAATACTACCTTCTTTGGTGACGTGTCCGATCATGATCAGAGTCGTGTGTGATTGCTTGGCGGCCATAGTTAACACATTGGTCGTATTAGTTATCTGACTGACCGATCCGGGGGCGGCGCTTAACTCAGCGAGAGCCATCGTTTGAATCGAATCAAGCACAACGACGTCATAAGTCGATTGTCGTATGGTTGCCGCAACATCATCGGCCGAGTTAGTGCTAATGAAATGTACGTTATCGTGCACGGCGCCCAATCGTTTGACGCGCGCCGCAACTTGCTCCAGTGACTCTTCACCGCTAACATAAAGGACTGAGTGATGAGCGGCGATCTTTGCAGCAACTTGTGCAAGGATTGTGCTTTTGCCGATCCCTGGCTGCCCAGCAAGCAAAGTGACGCTACCAGGCATAAAGCCACCACCAAGCACTACATCGACATCGCCGATGTCTGCGGTGATGCGTGGCACTGATTTTGAGCCCGCCTCATTCAAAGATTTTGGTTTCAGTACTGTGCCTGTTGATCGAAAAACAGCCGCATTGCCTGTGGTTTCTTGAGGCATCTGCTCAACCATGCTATTCCATGAGCCACAATTATCACAGCGGCCGCTCCACTTAGGGTAGCTCGTGCCACATTGTTGACAAACGAAGGATGTTTTTGCTTTGGCCATGCGTACTAGTATGCAGACTTAATGGACGTCCGTCAAAGAATCCGGCTTACTATTAACTTTTTGCTGTAAACTATTAAATTCTATGGCAAGCGAATTGAGTTGAGTACGTTTTTCATCGTATTGACTTCTAAGGCTGTCGTTATCGGATCGACGATTCGCCAAATCATTTTTGCGCACGGTCAATGCAGCACGCTGGCTATCAAACTCTTCTTTTGTCATCGTTCCGCTACTCGCCTTGGCATTAAAAGCGCTCACATCACTGTTAAAACTTGTGACATCGGCATTTAATTGTTGGGTTGAACTGTTGATGGTAGCTGCCAGGCTATCAAGATCTTTCGCAAGGCTTGCTTGCTTGGCTTTAAGGCTATCAAACACCGCTTGGTAGCTGGTTGCCAGTGCAACAACTTGCGATCGTTTGGTGAAATATTGGCTATAGTATGTCTCAAGCTCTGGTGAAAGATTCGCTTGCTCGGTTCCTAAAATAGAATGCATCTCATTCAATAACTCGCCCGGCTCGATTCGATTATATAGCGTGATGAGCTGCTTAATATGATCGTCTACCTGCGTATCAAGCTGCTTCTGTACCAACTGGTTAATATGGTCACGCTCGCTGCTACTGAGCCGCTCATACGCCGCATGAAGCATCTCATGAGCAGCCGTCACCTCACGCACACCGGAGAGCGTTTGATCTTGGACATCAAACACATAGATCCGTTGCCCGATATAACAGCCTAAGACATTGCTGTTTTCATCGCCAGCTGCCTGACATTTAGTCAAAAAATCACTTCGGCCATGAAGCTCTGGTTGTTGAGCATAAAAAACTTGCCGCCCATAATTCGATAGCCCAGCGCCATCGGCCAGTTGTTGAATTGCAGATGTCGGATGGTACGTCTGTAAGATCGCCCAATCTTTAATGTCTTGGCGAAACAACAAGACCGCACCGGCTGCAGCAAGCATAATAATTGAAAATAATATGCTTGCTGCACGACCAGATTGGCGCACAATTGGCTGTTGGCTTGATTGATTATTCTTGTTTCGCATTGAACGCTAGCTCACCACGCTTTGCGGTTACCTTCACGACGTCACCTTTGGCAACCTTGCCACTAAGAAAAGCGTCAGCAAGTTGGTCTTCTATGTGCTCTTGAATTGCTCGTCGCAGCGGACGGACACCCTGCATAGCTTCGTATCCTTTATCAATAATGTAGTTAAAGGCCGAGGCTTGCACCTGCAGTTTCAAATGTTGCGACTGCAATCGTTCATTAAGTTCAGCCACTTGCAAATGAGCGACGGCGAGTGCATCTTTGCGCGTCAGTGCCTTAAAGACAATTACTTTGTCAAAACGATTGAGTAGCTCTGGCCGCAATGTGTGGCGTAGTTCTTGCAATGCATCACGTTCATGACGCGCATGCAGGTCGGCAAGCTTAGTCTCTTCTTCGGTGCTTGTCACGTTAAAGCCAAAGCTGGCCTCGCGCTGCATTTTGTCGGCACCAATGTTGCTCGTCAGAATAACAATAGTGTGTGCAAAATTAACCTGTCTACCCTTAGCATCGCTCACATGACCATCCTCGAGGATTTGTAGCAGCATATTCAATACATCGGGGTGAGCCTTCTCGATTTCGTCAAATAAGACAACGCTGTACGGTTGGCGTCGGACTTTTTCGGTAAGCTCACCGCCATCATCATATCCAACATAGCCCGCTGGGGCACCGAGAAGCCGTGCGCCACTATGACGCTCGCTAAACTCGCTCATGTCAATTTTGATCAATGCGTCCTTGCGACCAAACACTTCACGGGCAAGCACGCGCGCCAACTCCGTCTTGCCAACACCACTTGGCCCCATAAAGATGAATGAGCCAATCGGTCGTGACGTACTGGCAATACCTAGTCGATTGCGTCGTATTGCTTTTGCAACGGCATCAGTGGCAGTTTTTTGCCCAAGCACGGCTTTTTGCAAATGATCTTCAAGGTTGCGCAAAAACTGTGCCTCTTGACGAAGCAGCTGCGTCACAGGTATACCTGTAGAGCGTGCAATTGTATAAGCAATATCATCAGTTTGCATCGTTAGCTTTTGCTTTGATTCATGCGCTTGCTTTAGCTCACGAGCTTTCTGCTCTAAACGACTCAGCCGTGTCTTGTATAATGCTGCGCGTTCATAATCTTCAACCTCAACCGCCTCTTCCATTTTGCTCGCAACTAACTTTACCTCGCGTTGGATACGACGCAGGCTGGCATTTGTTTTGCCACGCTCCGCTTTAACATGTGCAGCAGTTTCGTCAAGCACGTCAATGGCTTTGTCGGGCATAAAACGATCAGAGATAAAACGGTCGGATAACTTGACTGCATCCGCTGCGACGTCATCGCTAATTGCAACTCCATGGAATAACTCATAGTGGTGCTTCAGGCCGCGCACAATCGCGGTTGCTTCTTTGATGTCTGGTTCGGGCACGTTAATTGGTTGAAAGCGACGCTCTAGAGCCGCATCTTTTTCGATGTGCTTACGGTATTCTTCGACAGTTGTTGCACCGATAACTCGCATCGTACCGCGAGCAAGTGCTGGTTTCAATATATTGGCAGCATCCATGGCACCCTCGGCGGCACCTGCGCCAACTAATAAGTGTAGCTCGTCAATGAACAAGACAAGGTTTTTATCGTTGGTCGCCTCATCAACTAAACGTTTGAGCCGCTCTTCAAATTCGCCACGATATTTTGTACCAGCAATCATGCCTGCGAGATCAAGCGAAACAATACGCATTTCGAGTGCGTGCTCTGGAGCATCTTCAGCCGCGATCGCTCGCGCAAGGCCTTCGACAATTGCCGTCTTACCAACACCCGGCTCGCCGATAAGCACTGGGTTGTTTTTAGTGCGACGACCAAGAATGGTTGTAACACGCTTAATAATAGACTCGCGGCCAATAACCGGATCAAGCTCGTTATTGTGCGCTTTGAGCGTTAAATCAGTGCCAAAGCTTTCAACGATTCCACCCCGCTTGCCATTACTGCGACGGTTATTCGTTTCTGATTTTAAATCAGACTCAAACTCTGTTTGTTGGCGCTGTAGGTAGCCCTCAAGCTCACCTGTGAGTACTTCAATATTGACATTCATGTCTCGCAATAAGACGGTGGCGCGAGCATTTTTTTGAGTCATAATGCTGAAGAGAATATGCTCAGTACCGCAATAATCTTGATTAAATTCTTGAGCGACATCCCAGCTCATGCGAAGCGTTAATTTTGCCGTTTCGCTGAGACCACGAGCCCCAGTGTTAATGACGAGCGCTTTAGGAGTCAAGTTAAGAGCTAACTGGGCGCGCTCTAGCGTCACGCCAACTTTGTCGAGTAGTTTTGCACCAACAGACCCACCCTGACTTAACACGCCAAGGAGAATATGTTCTGTGCCAATGTAAACACTTCCAAGAGACCTGGCAATAGATTCGGCTTGTTGCAAGCTTGAACGCGCATTGTCGGTCAGAAATTCACTAAAATCGATAAATTCACCGCGTGGCATCTGTTATTACTATACTCCCTTTCTGCCTCGTCTTATAGCTCTTTGGAATCATAAGGAGGATAGTTACCATTATAAGAAATTAGCACTCTATGGTCAAGAGTGCTAATACTATTTTCTGACAATTCAATTATAGCCGCGAGGCAAGGTATATATTTACTTGCTCGCCTGCTCTTCAACAGCGCTCAGAAGCGAATCTTCGATATTCTTACGTGGCTTTTTCTCTTCACTCACTGCTTCTGCAGGTGCTGCTGCGTCATCACTCGCTTCGATATCAAGCTCGTAGCCGGTAAGTTTGCCGGCCAGACGAACGTTTTGACCACCACGACCAATGGCAATTGAAAGCTGGTCGCGCGCTACGATGACACGAGCGTGCTTTTTGGCTTCATCAATAGTGATAGACATAATTTCAGCTGGGCTAAGAGCGTTGCGGATAAACGCTTCTGGCTCTTCACCAAATGTGATGATGTCAATTTTTTCTTGATCACCAATCTCGTTCATCACTGCCTGAACGCGAATACCATGACCACCTACGAATGTGCCGACAGGATCAACACCAGGCACACTCGAACGAACAGCAAGTTTTGTACGCTTGCCGGCCTCGCGTGCAATTGCCTTGATCTCGACTGCGCCATTGCTCATCTCAGGCACTTCTTGACGGAACAAGTGCTCAATAAAAGCCTCGCTGGAACGACTCAGAATAAGCTGTGGACCTCGGGTGCCACGCTCAACATCCTTAAGTAGGACTTTTATGCGGCTACCAATACCGTAATATTCACCAGGAATTTGCTCATTCGTTGGCATGATACCAGTACCCTTGCCAAGCTCAATACGAACAACACGCTGTTCGACGCGTTGCACAGTACCCGTAACTACAGAGCCAATACGGTCTTCGAATTCAGCTAATACAACTTCGCGCTCAGCTTCACGGAGCTTCTGCAATACAACTTGTTTCGCAGTCTGGGCAGCAACTCGGCCAAACGTGGTTGGGTGCTCGATCTCTTCGTAGATATCACCTTCGGCAATCTCAGGCTTGATTTTTTGAGCATCAATCAAGCTAATCTCAAGTGCTGGATTCTCAACTGTATCAACAACTTCTTTGCTGATGTATACCGTAACCGCACCAGTGTTCGAGTCCATAGTAGCGCGCACATCTTGTTCGCGGTCGCCATTGTCTCGGCGCCATGCAGCAGCAATTGCTTGCTCCAGAATGTCATGCACCATGTCTTCTGGTAAGTTTTTTTCTTCAGCGATCGTGCGGACCGCTAGGGTTAACTGTTTGATGTCTATACCGTTCATATATCTCCTTATGAAAAAATCCGACCTGGCGGCCGGAATTACTAATCAAATAGTACTATATGTTGCTCGAGTGCGCAAGAGACGGTATGTGTACGCGCACTCGAGACTCATATACTACGCTCGCTTCAGCGTCTCTGGCGCGATCATATCATTATCGAGTTGGCTCAGTATCTGGTCTTCAAGATTCTTTTGTCCCATATAGCGCATAAAGATTTCATTCCATAAGCTTTCGCGGAAATGGTACGAGTAGCGATTATCGTACGTTTCTTCGTTGCTGGCGCTAAGGCTGACATCCATCAGATTCAGTGTCACTGGCGCCCCATCATACATCATGCCGACATAGTCTTTGTCTTTCCAAAATTCTAATTCGGGATCGAGATCATAGAGCATAGCCTCGGCACGTCGCCAGTGTAAGTCTTCGGGCTGTACATGCGGCTGGAAAGCCTCTGGGTGGTTCTCATCCTTTAGCTTGCCAAAGTACCGCTGAATCACGCGCCAATGGACATATTGCCCAGCCATAGATGCAGCGTTGCCTGGATCGGCAATGAGTGTCGTAACGATGACTTCGCCAAAATTCTTCTCGACTTGTTTGAGTTTGAAAAATGCCGAATATAAACGCACTTCATTTAGATAATGGAAAATGAGCGGCAGACTCTTCATAGTAATACCCTTCATCGTCGCTTGCTCCATCGGCACGACAACAATTGTTCCCATCTCTTTGGTATGCGTAATGTTATGGCGCTTTTTAGCGACAAAATGGCCCGCTAGGCCAACATATTTATCGTGATCCATAACTACTAATGAAATATCACGGGTTTCAAAGTCACTTGGAGTCACCGTCTTGAAAAGTTCATCGTATTTGTTGAGCCACTCGGGGCCTTCAGAGAAACGGATCGCCGTATACAATTCGTCAATTGGCTCTTGTTTTAGCATGGAGTCAATTGAGCGGTAGTTCAAATGTTCCATCAACTTAGTCGGTGGCATCTTACGTAGCAGCTCTTTGGCGACCGAGCGCTTCAATGCCCAGCATGACCAATTTGCCTTGACTGATTTCGCCGCTTTTATGATATGGGGGATCATGTGACGAACATTGTCGATATCAGTGCCGCCGATCTTTTTAGCAAGTCGTGCGTCATCAGCGGCAATACGTGCGACTAATGCTTGGTAAAATTCACCACCAGTCGTATCGGTTGGGTCAAGCCCTAGCGCGCGCTGTGATTGTTTTGTCTTTTCGATAATTTCACCGATTAAACGCGCATCAATACCCTGCAGGCCACTAGCTTTTTCGAGCTGCTGTAGTGCAAGCGAAAATAGCGGCTCTTCAGCATGGAGTAAATCACTTAAAACATGGGCCATGGTTGCTCCTTCTTAAAAATCTGTTACTACAAGCGGCATAGTGTGTATGTGGGCATTGCGATGCAATATTCCCTCTTTGGCACCGATCTTTTGCACAACACTTGTAGAGTTAGCGCTGGCAAAGGTGACCGCTTCTTGAATTGTTTTGCCTTGGATAATCTTGGCCACAAAACCGCTGGCAAAAGCATCGCCTGCGCCAAGTCGATCAACAACTACCACGTCTTCGTACATTCCAGCCGCCACAACGACTTTGCCGTCAGTCGCTACTGAACCATTAGGGCCATCCGATACGATAACAACTGGACAATAGGTTATTAAACGACGCGCTAGCTCTTCTGTTGTTGTTCCTTGCACTAAAATCTGCGCCTCTTCTTTGTTGACGCTCAATACCGTCACGTGTGCGAGTATTTCTTTCAAACGATCGACATGCGCAAGTTCGCTTCCAGCAGGATTCATGGCAACCTTAACACCAGCAGCTGCCGCTTGCGCAACTACCGCCTCAAGCAACCCCATTGTGCCAAGTGAAGAGACGTATAGCCAATCTGCTTTCGCTATTGCGCTAAGATCAAGCGGAAACCCACTAACGGGCAACTTCGAACCATGGTAATTAAGAATGGTGCGCTCGCCATTTGGCGCTAGCAATACCGACGAATAACTTGCGCGGTACGCTTCATCGATAACAACATGGCTTGTATCAATATCTTCAGCATCGAGCACCTGCATAATCGCCTGGCTCGCAATATCGTGACCCAGTGCCCACATGTATGCCGCCTCAATGCCTTGGCGCGCGAATGTCGTTGCCGCGTTCGTAGCGTTGCCACCAGTAGAAAACACGACATTATCAAGCATTAGTTTGCTGCCAAGCTGAAGGTGTTCGTAGAAAATACCTTTTTCACGCTGTGGTTCAAAAACTTTGCCACTCAAAAAAACATCTTGTGTCGATTTGCCGATAGTAAGAACTCGGGCTGCCATAAACTAGACCACCGCCTTGCCTGCCGACCCGAAGGCGCTAATCTTTGATTCGACAACTTCTTGAACCGCACCATAGACCGTTGGCATTAACTTAACCACGGCGTATTCATCAGGGTTGTCATTGAGTACCTTCAATAGCGTCTCGCGGAAGACATAGCGCATGTCTGAATTAATATTAATTTTGCTGACACCAATTTTAGCGGCATCTTCAAAGTAGTGCAGCGGCGTTCCACTGCCACCATGCAGGCTGATGTTTGTCTCGACACTGTCGCGCAACTGCTGCAATAGCTCAAGATCAAGTTGTTTTGGAACTGGATAAAGGCCATGGAGATTACCAATCTGTACCGCCATCGTGTCAATGCCAGTCGCATTGGCAAATGATACCGCTTCTTCAGGCTTAGTGTTCCACTTTTTGACTTCTTCATAGTCAATGGTTTCTTTATGGACGTTTGAGCTGCCCATAAAATAACGCTCTTCAGCCTCAACAAGTGCGCCAGTAAAGCGCGCGTACTCAACTACCTCTTTAGTTTTTGCAGTGATTTCTTCGAGCGGTGCATCGTGATTAGCTTGAGATATATCAATATGGATAAACTCAAATCCCGCATCAATGCCACGCTTTGCCGCCTCGACGCTTGGGCTATGGTCAAGGTTAATGAACATTTCAATAGCGTATTCAGCTTTATAGTTATCAACCATATCGCGAATATTATCGAGCCCCATCGCTTTCACTTCTCCGTCGCTCACTTCTACCATAACAGGGGCGTTCAATTTTTGAGCTGCTCGGCATACTGCGATTAAAGTTTCTTGGTTATCAATATTGAATGCACCAACGGCAAACTTTTGTTGACGTGCGCGCTGCATCAGATGACGAGCGCGGATACAATTATCGCGGATTTCACGAATAGTTAATGGCATAATGAGAATATCCTATTTAGGTTTAACGTTGTCTAGCAGGTCGTGAGCAACGAGCGCAATCTGCACACCCGTTAAACCAAACTGTTTCAATAGCTCTTGTGGCGTCCCTGACTCTCCGAAGCGGTCTTTCATGCCAATACGACGAACAGGCACTGGACAAAGCTCGCTAAGAGCTTCACAAACCGCCGAGCCAAACCCACCTGCGGCCTGGGCTTCTTCTGCGGTTATCACCAGCCCAGTCTTACGAGCACTAGTAGCAATAGTTTCGGTGTCGAGCGGCTTGATAGTCGGTACATGCACAACTTCGGCACTAATACCATCATCTGCAAGCGTTTTAGCAGCCAGAAGTGCCTGATATGTCATCGTGCCGGTTGCACAAATCGTAATGTCGGTGCCCGCGCGTAGCACATATGCCTTACCAATTTCGAATGGCGTGTGTTCAGTCGTAAAAACCGGCGATGCCTCACGCGCAAGACGAAGATAGGTCGGCGTATCGTTAAAGGCAGTTGCAAGCGTTGCCTTCTCGGCCTCAACACTATCGGCTGGCGCAATCACAACCATGCCCGGTAACACACGCATTAAAGCGATATCCTCAAGCATCTGATGCGTTGCGCCGTCTGGGCCAACACTCACACCAGCGTGTGAACCGACAACTTTAACGGGACGTTGATTAAGGCAAATTGTCGTACGAATTTGTTCCCAGTTGCGCCCTGGGCTAAAAGCAGCATAGCTACTTGTAAACGGTATTTTACCCATTGCTGCCATGCCGGCAGCGAGTGTGACCAAGTTTTGCTCGGCGATACCAACTTCGACAAATCGCGCCGGGAATGCGTCCCTAAATGCTGACATCTGAGTCGAGTCCGTAAGATCGGCACACAGTGCAACGATGCGATCGTCTTGCTCTCCAGCTTTCTTGAGGCCGCGTCCAAAGCCTTTGCGAATAGGCTCTTCGGCAATGCCGTCATGTCCGACATCATCCGACAAATGCATATTGAGCGGTATATTACTCATGTTCACCTCGAATCTTACCGTCTAAACTACGGATACGTTTAAGGGCGTCTTTTGCCTGTTGGCTGTTTGGCGGTGCGCCGTGCCAATGATAGTCGTATTCCATAAAATCAACCCCTTTGCCAGGAACGGTGTGGGCGATAATCACGACTGGCTTTTCGACGATGGCACGAGCCATACTGCAAGCATCGATAACGCTTTGGACATTATTACCATCAATTTCAAGTACGTGCCAACCAAATGCTTCCCACTTAGCGCGTAAGTTTTCAAGCGGCATGACATCTTCAGTGTTGCCATCGATCTGAATATTGTTGCGATCAATAATACCGATAAGGTTGTGCAGCTTATACTTACCAGCAAACATCGCTGCTTCCCAAATATTGCCTTCATTGAGCTCGCCGTCACCCATAACAACGTAGACCCAGCGGTAATTATTATGATCAAAGTTCATTAAGCTGTAGGCCATACCCGCTGCTTGGCTCAGTCCGCTACCAAGCGGGCCACTCGTTGTTTCGAGCCCTGGTAATCGTACCCGTTCGGGGTGCCCTTGTAGGCGAGATCCAAATTGACGGAGCGTCATTAGTTCTTCACGATCAAAATAGCCAGCTTCAGCCATAGCGGCATAACGCACTGGCACACAGTGGCCATTGCTAAGAATTAAAATATCGCGATCATCCCAGTCCGGTTTTTTAGGATTGTGCTGTAATACCGAAAAGTAGAGCGCCGAGAAAATGTCAGCTAGCCCAAGCGGCCCGGCCGAGTGTCCTGTACCGGCGTGCTCCAACATCTTTATGATGTCAGTGCGAATGTCATTGGCTTTGTGTTCGAGTTGTGTAATAGTCATAAGCTTTATAGCTATTATAAACTACTGCACCTTAAAAATCATTGCGGTTTGTAGTTCTGGCTACGCACATTCAGTAAGAAGTCGCCGATATGCTTCTTTTGGCTCTTCCGCCCTCTGAATCGCGCCCCCCACATTCAGCACATCAACACCGCCGCGGGCCAACTCGCCTGCGTTATCAAGCGAAATGCCACCGTCCCAGCCTATTTCGGCCTGAGCGTTAATCGCTTTGATCTCAGGAATCTTGTTAAGTAAGCGAAGATCAGCGACACCACCAAAGTGACCAAGATTACCACTAAACAATAATACATGGTCAGCGACGGCAATGAGAGCATGGGCATCAGCTGGCGTCGTATCCTGCAGCAGTGATATCCCCACCTTCAGCCCAAACTGATGCCAATGATCAACTAAGCCGAGTAAATTGCCTGCGGCTTCAGCATGGATGATAACGAGATCAGGGCGCAAACTAATAATGGTTTCTGCCTGCGCAACTGGATCTTCAAACATTAAATGAATATCAGCGACAGTGCCGTCTGGCCACCATGACTGAATAGGGCTTATCAAATGATTTTCAGTGAAAACGCCGTCCGCAAGATCAATATGTACTCGTGGCGCAAAAGCCGTCACTCTCTCTATTTGCTCGCGAAAGATATGCGGTTCATTAGTCGTGATAGTCGGGACAATGACAGCCATATTACATCTGGTCTAACTTGTGGTTACGACGTATATAACGCGGCGCTGCAGCAAACTCAGTGGTCAACCACGTATCAACAATCGCCTGCCACTCCGCCTCTTCGCCATCGAGCAAACGCGAAGGCAAACAAAGTACATTACTATCGTTGTCATTGCGTGTCATTTTAGCTTCAAACTCATCCCAAATAACTGCCGCTCGAATACCTTGTACGCGATTAGCAGCCATCGCCATACCTTGACCACCACCACAAATTAAGATTGCCCGTGGATCATCATCATTTGAGCCGAGCACTTGCGTGACGGCAAGATAGGCATAGTCGGTAAAGTCGTCCTCGGGATCCGGCTGGGTGTCGCCAACATCTTCAACATCGAAGTGACGTTTTGCGAGATATGCAAATACATCTTGCTTCAAGTGAAAGCCTTGATGGTCGGAGCCGAGGTATACTTTCATAACGTTTTAGGCTTGCTCAGATTTATGTAGCGCTTTGCCAACGTCAGCGGTCAGCTCAACAAGGCGATTGCTGTATCCCCATTCGTTGTCATACCAGGCGACAACTTTAAGCATATTACCACCGACAACAGCAGTGAGAGGCAAATCAATAATACAGCTGTGGCTGTTACCCTTAAAGTCACTACTGACAAGCTCTTCGTTTGTCACGTCGAGAATACCCTGATAAAATGGCTCTTTTGCAGCATCAATAAAGACTTTGTTGACTTCTTCAACAGTAACATCGCGCTTTAACAGCACAACAAAATCGCTCATACTCACGACAGGCGTTGGGACGCGAACGCTCATGCCGCCAAACTTACCTGCGAGCGATGGGAGCGCCTTGGCAGCAGCGATACTCGCGCCAGTTGTAGTTGGAACAATGTTTTCTGCTGCAGCACGTGCCTCGCGCAAGTCTTTCGCTGGAGCATCTTGGAGTCGCTGGCTAGCAGTGTAGCTATGTACAGTTGTCATCATAGCTTTCTCGATACCAAAGCTATGTTCAAGGATTGCCATAACCGGCGTGATACTGTTTGTTGTACAACTAGCGTTGCTCACAATATCACTCGCGCCCTCAAGTTCAGTCTCATTGACGCCAAGTACGATCGTCGATGCGCCATCACCCTTGGCTGGCGCGCTCAAGATAACTTTTTTAGCACCTGCTGGATCAATATGTGCTCGCGCCTTTGCGGGATCAACAAAGAAACCGGTGCTTTCGATGACAACATCGACACCGTGTGCTGCCCAAGGTAGCGCAGCTGGATCCTTTTCAGCAAGCACCTTAATGTGCTGCCCTTTGACAATAATGCCGGTCGCGTCAAAGCCCACTTCGTGTTCATAGCCGCCGTATGAACTATCATGCTTTAAGAGATGAGCAAGCGTCTTAGTGTCGGTAAGGTCGTTGATGGCAACGATCTCAATATCACTTCGCTCGAACGCGATCTTAAATGCGTTCCTTCCGATGCGGCCAAAGCCATTGATGGCGATCTTTGTCTTCATATCTATCTCCTTTTAAGCACTAGCTCTATTTGCTTTCTATTTTACACAATTGCGCTGCTAATTAACAATTAAAACAGCCACTGTGAAAATCAGTGGCTGTTTTAACATTATTTACAAGATCATCTCCTGCCTCTATACGGTCAAGCCAGTCTTTACGCGACCGATCGATTCTTGGATAATCAGCTTGGCTGCTTCGGCATCACCCCAGCCCTCAACAACCGTTGTGCCTGGTTTTTTGAGATCCTTGTAGTGGTTAAAGTGGTGCTCGATCTTTTGCTTCCAACGCTCACCAAGGTCATCAAGCGTCTTGATGCTGTCGCCGTTGTCACGATCATCAGCAGGCACAACCACAATTTTGTGGTCAGCTTCGCCATCATCAATAAAATTGAGCACCCCAATCACACGGCCTTCCAGCCAAACACCAGTCGGAATTGGCTCGTGGCAAACAACTAATGTGTCAAGCTCATCACCATCTTCGTCAAGCGTACCAGGAATAAAACCATAGTTAACTGGCTTTGCAAAAATCGCAGGCTCAACGCGATCAAGCATAAAGCACGCTCGTCCACGATCCCATTCTACTTTTAATGCAGATCCCTGAGGAATTTCAATCACTGTGTTGATAACACCATTTTGCCAATCACCAGGAACTAAAACTTTATTAAAATCAGCCATATTATTTGCCTTTCGTTTACCACTGCTCACTCTTGTAATACGTTGCCATTGTAGCCTTTTGCGTTCATGCAGTCAAAACACGCTAGACGTAATGACCAATAACCTATACGCTATAGCTATGTTAGTGATTGGACACAGAGGTGCGCGCGGCTTAAAGCCCGAAAATACGATTGCCGGCCTCCGAAAAGCCGTTGAGCTTGGCGTTGATATCGTTGAGTTTGATATTCGCCTCACAAAAGACCGTGTGCCAGTGCTCAGTCACGACCCGTTCATGCTTCGCACTCATCACGACCCACGCTTGCTGAGTATGTTTACGCTTGAGGAATTGCGCGCCCGCACTGCTGGGAGCGAGTTCCCTATCACCACTCTCGAAGCCGCTTTAAAGGAGTGTGCCGGTAAAGTTATCACCAATATCGAGGTCAAGCAAGCAAACGTGTTTCCTTACGCGTTACCGATCATCGAAAAATACATCCGCCGCACCTCTGACTGGGAACTGTTTATATTCTCTTCATTCTCAATTCGCGCACTGACAAAAATTCGCGCTGCATTGCCACATGCTCAGCTTGCACTCTTGCATCGTTTAAATCCATTGCTATTTTTGCAGTACAAAGACAAGCTCAACCTCATCGGCGTTGGCTTTCATCGTTTGCATATCAATAGCTTTGTTCTAGCGCTCACAAGCAAACTTGACTTGTTTACGTATGTCTACACCGTCAATCGCCCCGAGGCGGCTATTAAGCTCGCTGAACGGGGCGTTGACGCAGTTGTGACTGATCGGCCTGATTTAATAATCAAAGCTTTAGCACAGCCGGAATAGATTATTCTTTCGGTTGTTCTAAGTATTCGCGGATCTTTAGAGCAGCAGTTGCGCCTTCACCGACTGCACTTGCAATCTGCATTGTCGCGCCGCTACGGACATCACCACTTGCAAAAATACCACGCACTGAAGTGTGTAATTCTATATCAGTCTTAATAAGACCGAGCTCGTCAAGCTCAACGCCCGATCCTTCGAGGAATGCCGTGTTTGGGCTTAATCCGATAAACACAAATACGCCGTCGACTTCAACATTCACCGGCTGACCATCTTGATGCACGGCAACATGAGTGACTTTTTTATCGACAGCAACAATCTCATCAACGGTTGTCGCTAAATGAACAGTGATCTTGCCCTCATCAACCATACGCTGTAGCTCTTTTTTCAAAACGTCACTAGCGCGAATTGTTGAACGGACAAGTAAGTCAATGTGCGAGGTAAAGCGTGTTAAGAAAATTGCCTCTTGCACGGCAGAGTTACCACCGCCGACAACCGCAAGTCGCTTATCTCGATAAAACGCACCATCACACGTTGCACAATAGTGGACGCCACGCCCATAATATTCTTCTTCACCGGGGACATTCATCTTTTTGTAATCGCTGCCAGTCGCTATAAGTACCGCTTTAGCCTTAAACGGACCATCACTTGTGTGAAGTAACTTGTATTCACCATGGTCTTCGATCTTATCAACTGAGCCCAGCTCTATCTTGGCGCCAAAACGCTCAGCTTGTTTCTCGAGCTGTTCAGCCAATTTGAGGCCAGCGACACCCTCTGCGAAACCAGGGTAATTATCAACTTGATCAGTAATAGCTGCAAGGCCGCCAATAGCGCCTTTTTCAAATAAAATAGTCTCGATGTCTTCGCGCGTGGTGTACACCGCAGCGGCGAGGGCACTTGGGCCAGCGCCAACCATAATAACGTCGTGAATTGTGTCTTCGTTCATATTGTTTCTTTCTTTAACTTACGGGTTAAGCGACAACAAGACTAGCAAGCTGTGCGGGTTTGTAACCAACTGAAATATGTTTTGCAAGCGTTTCTGAATCCTCGACGACAATGACTGGCATCGTAGCGGCACCACTTAGCTTTACAGCGTCCTCCAATGCTTCGGGATGCATGTCAGTATTTACCTCGGTGTATTCAATCTTTTTAATGGTGAGCCATTTTTTTACCATTACACATGAAGCGCAGGCGTTTTTACTATAGACAGTGACTTGTTTCATACCCCCTACTTTCTTTTTTACGGACGTCATTAAACGTATACACACATTATATATGGTGTAGTATTTAAATTCAAGACACTATATATGGTACTATTGGTCGATTCCAACAACTTCAATAAC
This sequence comes from uncultured bacterium, assembly GCA_903821365.1. Classification (GTDB taxonomy): domain Bacteria; phylum Patescibacteriota; class Saccharimonadia; order Saccharimonadales; family Saccharimonadaceae; genus CAIJKY01. The sequence goes on from CAIJKY010000003.1 coordinate 122,092, forward strand.
AAAGGCGAGCGGCGTATTACCAGGAATACTTGGGGGTGCACCAGCTGCACCATAGGCTTTTTCGGCAGGAATAGTGAGTTTGCGGACACCGCCAACTTTCATGCCTGGAACACCTTCTTTCCAACCAACAATAACCTGATCAAGACTGAGAGAAATTGGCGTTACAGTGCCCTTAGTGTTTGAGCTATCAAATACGGTACCGTCAGGTAGCCAGCCAGTGTAATTAACTTTTACTTTTGCGCCAGCTGCGACTTCGTCACCTTCGCCGACTTTAAGGTCTTCGCTTTTTAGCTCAGTAACACTGGCCGCGTCAAAAGCATCCGCCGTGTAGCCAGGCAAGATAAGTTTTGTCGATTGCTGCTCGGCAACGGCTTTCTTTTGAGCTTCTTGTTGCGCGGCAACCGCTTCTTCTTGTTGCTTTTGCTGATTGTTAGAACTAATGATAATAACAAAGTAGTATCCAACTGAACCAACTGCCATTATGACGGCGATTACCCAGATAAAAATTCGTTGGCTTTTAGACGTTGTGGACGTTGCCATGCTGCCGCTCCCTATATTTCAAATTTATAAACTCTTCCCAGTGTACCACAGCTATTTAAGAGGCTATCTCAAAAGCTTTGAGCTGTTTCTTGGCAGTTTCACTTGCGCCCATTTGTAGCTCAAGCAACTGCGCATAAATACCGCCTGTTTTTGCGAGCTCAAGTGGCGAACCAGTTTCATCAACCGTGCCATTTTTAATCGTAATAAGCTTATCGACATGAGCGATAGTCGAGAGGCGATGCGCGATAATAATCGTCGTTCGATTTTTCATTAACCGTTCGAGCGCTTCTTGCACTTGAACCTCAGCGCGACTGTCCAGGCTACTGGTCGCTTCGTCAAGAATCAAAATCGGTGCATCTTTCAGAAGTGCTCGTGCAATGGCCAAGCGTTGTTTCTGGCCACCACTGAGCTTAAGTCCGCGTTCACCGATCTCAGCATCATAACCACCCTTCAGCTTAGTAATAAAGTCGTGCGCGTTTGCGGCTTTCGCGGCTTTGATTACTTGCTCATCACTCGCTTCTGGCATAGCGTAGGCAATATTCTCTCGGATAGTACCGCTAAACAGCGCGGGGTCCTGGAACACGACAGCGATATTCTCGCGGAGGCTTCGTTGCTTTACATCAACAACGTTTACGCCGTCGATAGTGATTGCGCCGCTTGTTGCGGTGTACATGCGAAGTAGCAAATTAGTGATAGTCGTTTTACCTTCGCCGCTCTCACCAACCAAAGCCGCCTTGCTACCCGGCTCGACAGTAAAGCTAATGTCATTGAGTACTGGTTCGCCTTCTTTGTATTCAAAATTAACTTCATTGAACTCAATAGCACCTTTTTTGATCTTCATAGTCGGCGTATTTTTGGCGTCTTGGATATTTGGCTCAAGTGACATCACCTCAAAGTAATCACGACAGCCAGCAATAGCACGTTGTGTCTGATCAACGATAAAACTCATGCCAAATATCGGCATACGCACTAACGCCATAAGCTGGATAATAAAAACCATGTCGCCAACTGTAAAACGGCCACTCAGCGTTTTTAAGAAAATGAAGACGAAGATCGCAAAGAAAATAACGTTTAAGACAAGTCGTCGAATGACGTCGTTATTGTGCCATTGTTTTGACTGTTTATAGGTAATATCAACGGTGTTCTGAAAGCGTCGCTCAAAATGACCAAGCTCTAACTTTTCTTGGACAAAGCTTTTCACTACTTTGATTTGCGCAACGACTTCGGCAAAGCGTCCGCTAGCAATATCGGTTTCGAGGTTCTTTGCATTTTGATATTTTTGCCATGATTTGCTTGTCAGTGTCGTCAGCCATAAAAAGCTTGGGTACAGGACAAGTACGAGCAGTGCAATTTCCCAGCTGTAGAAAAAGAGCACCACTAATACGATTACCACGGTAAGCAGCATGCTAAAGAAGTTATTGGCAAAGGTATTTAAGAATTGTGTTACTTCAAAAATCGTGCGATTGAGACGATTGATGATTGTACCGGTTAGCTCTTGGTCGTAATAGCTTTGCGGCAAGCGCAGTAAATGCTGATAGTAGTGCTCACTTAGCTGCTTCTTCATTTTTGCTGCCATGATATCACCAAGGTATCCACCCCAGTTTGCAAAGAGCGTACCGGCGACATCGGCCGCGAACAAAGCGATGGCTAGCCAAATAATGTACATGTAGTCCGCAGGCTGTCCTTTGGCTGTGGCAACAACGGCATCGGTTGCAAGCTTAATGACATAAGGCACCGCAAGTGATGCCAGTGCTGACAGAATTGCAAAAATAGTGACACCAGCATAATAGCGCCAAAGATTTTTGGTATATTTAAGGGTTTGAATTAACGGTTGCATATGACCCCTATTGTACGCCCACTTGCCAAAGCCAACAAATTATTATTAAATGGCGCTTATCTGGTTTATGTGCGCTGTACATATGAACTAGAAATTTGACGAATATGCCATTTCCTACGACAGCGAGGGGCATCTCATGAGTATTAAGAAGCTTATAGGCATTGTAGCGATCGCATTGTTCCTCTATTTCGTGATCACCCAGCCGGTCACGGCTGGGGACAAGGTCGTCAAGATCGGACACGGGCTGGAACATGCGGCAACAAGCGTGACCAAATTCTTCACCCGGATCACCTGAGGTGCTTCCGAGCACCTCGCCCCGCAGGCGACCAGACAGTGAGAGGCAGCGCTCTCCGTCTGGCCGCATGCGGGCACTTTAATGACACTCTTACATATGACACTCTTACATAACAATTTGCGTCAACAGCTTTTCAGTGTATAAATATAGTCAGCTCCTGGGCGCCCGCCCTTGAGTCGTTCTCTTTTTTGTGGAGGCATCATGACTGAACCGGATCGTCCGAGCAATTTTGACCCGCGCGACGCCTGGAATGACTTTCGCGCCTCGCGGTTCATGTTCCAGGCCGTCATCATGGGACTGATGTTGCTGGCGCTAGTAGTATCTGCGTTGGTACTGCCTTTTGGCGTGACGCTGCTACTGGCCATCGCCAGCGTACCCCTGCTCGGCTTCAGCGTGCGGCGAACGCTTGCCAATTGGCGAGACGAAGACCTGCGTCAGCCATACGTGCGGCGGCCGCTCGAGCAAGAAATCATTGTGCCGAGCGACTGGTTGCGCAGTTCCAGCATCCTCGGCAAGGGCGAGAATGCTTACTACGAGCATCGCCGCAGTGGCTACGATCTCTGGGCGATGCTACCGACGCCGATCGCTTCGTTCTCGCTGGGTCTGTGGCTTGTCTTGCATGATCTGGCAAATCTGGCGTCACTTCTGGTTGCAGTGGCGGTGATAGCCATCTACGTCCTCACTCGCAGCGCACGGTTTTTTACGCTGCTTTGGTCAAGATTGCGTAGACGGCTCAGAAACCTCAGCATCACGTTGCTGGGGACAGTTCTGTTGATCACACTGTCCTTCGCCATACCAATCGTTCCGTGGGTGGGCATTGCGGCAATTGGCTTGCCGGTCTACTGGTCTTCGCATCTCGACCACCTACGTCATCACTGACGCGACAGTCGTCATCGACAAAACGCCATGGCTGATATTCGGCGGCACAGACCGCGAGACCTTAGTGTTTGTCGGAGCAAAGACCTGGAGCGTAAAACGCAACTTCTGGGAGAGATTCTGGGGCGTCGACAGCTGGAAGCTCACCATCGGCACACTCGCACAAGAGGATGACCCGATCAACGCCCAGCTGTTCCATCTACCAGGCGGCGAACGACTCGGATCAATCCTGCAGCTGCTTATCGTGCCACGCAGAGAGTGATCATCGCCACTCAAAAGAGAGCAAAACGACTCCGTGCAGGCCTGTCTTCTCGGCAGCGCAGCACGGAGTCGTATGCTTCATGTTTTTGAATACAACTAATAACGTAAGCTGCTAATTGTATCGACGGCCTTATTAACCATCGCGACATCAATCGTTGCTGCAGAGTCAACAAATGAAATGCGTAGCGTAATCGTTTTTTCATCCGCATCGGTCTTTTTATGTATGCCAATTGGCACAAGTGACGTTGTCACTGGCAGTAGTGCTAATTGTTCTTGAATCGTCTTTACTACACTTTCGTAGGTAGTCGCATTGTCAACCACAACACTGATATCACGTGTCGTACCTGGATAGCGGCTCAGTGGCTTATAGTTTGATGTACGCATACGTGCCGCATGCAACAGTTCAGCTTCTATTTCAAAACCAGCGACCGCTTGCGGTAATTTAAGGTTTGTCCGCACAGCGGCTCGAATCTCTCCAACAATGCCAATAGCAATATCGCCAGCATGCACCACTGCCGCTCGCTGCGGCTCATACACCGTCGCATGAAGCGCCAACCACTCAGGCACCTTTGAACCGTGTAATGGCTCGTAGCGCAGGTTGACTCGTAGACTGTCCGCAAGATATTCCAAGAAGTGTTTTGCTTGATAAAACGCTGCACCTGATGAGCGCTTTGCCACTTTGTCAGTTGCGCTCCATGCAAAGCCAAGCATTTGTCTTTCGAGTGGCAAATTTTCATCGTTCAGCTCACGTTTAGTATGCGTCTTGTTCAGCTCGAACAACGCAAATTCATCATAGCCAAGTTTATGATTGGCGTGCACCTTCGCAAGCACGCTTGGCAATAAGCTTGTGCGCAGATACGCCAATTCAGGCGACAGAGAATTAACTAAATGGTAAGCCGGTTCAGCCGACTCGCCAGTTTTTTGTAACAGTGCTCCTGAAACAAAGTTATACGTCAGTATCTCGTTCGCACCACTCCGCTTTAGCATTGAACGGATAGCGGAACGAGTTTGCTCGAATTCACTTGCCATTACCGCCCGGAACGGTCGCTGTGGCAACACTGGCGCAATGGCATCGAAGCCGTTAATACGCCCAACTTCTTCGGCAATATCTTCAACAATGTGAATATCTTGACGCCAGTATGGTGCGGTTACTTGTAGTGTGTCTTCGCCGTCGTGAGCAACAACAAATTCAGCACGAGCAAGTGTCCCGGCAATTTCATCAATCGAATAGTCAGCGCCGAGAATCGCATTGATATGTTTTGCCGAAACAGAAAGTATCAGTTCATCTTCCGATTCAGTCTCGACATCGACAACTTCACTTATAGCTTCGCCGCCAACAATATCGCGTAGCATATGCACCGCTTCCGCGAGCACTGGTGCTGTTTGATCAGCCGCCTGACCTTTTGTAAAACGAGTAATTGCTTCGCTATAAATTGCATGACGCATTTGCGTGGTGCGCAAACGGTATAAATCAAAAGTCGCAACTTCAAGCAATACGCGCGTTGTCGTACTGTCGATCTCAGTGCTAGCTCCGCCCATCGCACCAGCAAGTGCAATCGGCGTATCGCCTGCGCAGATTACAATATCACTGTTCGAAAGATTGATAGTGCGGCCATCAAGTAGCGTAAGTGTCTCACCTTCACGACTCTCTCGCACCACCAGCTCTGCACTATGCTGCGGATGTACAGCCATCACTTTATCAAGATCAAAGGCGTGCATCGGCTGACCAGTTGTGTACATTAAGTAGTTTGTAATATCGACGACTGCGCCAATAGGACGTGTACCAATACGCGCCAACCATGTCTGCATTGCAAAGGTCGATTTTTTAGTAGCATCGATATTCTGCAGCGCCACTAGCTGGTATCGTGCGGAAACATCGCCCTCAACGTGTGCTGAAATCTTTGGAAGATCGCTTGCATCTTTTGCAACGACGACGTCGGGTACAAGTTCGGCCAGCCACTCTGGAGTGACAAAAGTTTGCCCAGTAATCGCAGCCACCTCGCGCGCAAACCCAATAATACCAAAACAATCAGGCCGATGAGTCAATGACTTATTCTCAATATCTAAAAGGTAGTCATTTAATAAATATGCTTCGGCAAATGACGTACCTGCAGCCATCGTTTGATCGAGCTCAGCAATGCCGTCATGATCATCACCAATTGCTAGTTCTTTTGCACTGGCGAGCATGCCATTACTGACCACTCCACGTAGCGCTCGAGCTTCTAAAACAAATGGTTCTTTGTCATAGCTATTTGGCACCGTACTGCCTGGTGGCAACCAAGCGACGACCAAACCTTCTTGAACATTTGGCGCACCACAAACAACCTCAATAAGGCCGTTTTCAAGCCGTACGACATTCGGCGTTACACCACCATCGTCAACGTGAACAACATGTAGTTTATCGGCATCAGGATGCGGCATGACTTTTGCGATCTTAACGACGACAACGCCCACATATTTTGCGCCGATATCGACAACCGATTCAACCTCAACTAAACGTGCGCCAATCAAGGTAACAAGTTCATCAACCGGCATGTCAATTTTGATAAACTGCTTCAACCAATTTAGTGAAATGATCATACGAATTTCCTCAAAAAGTTAAGCTTTGCTGCCTCGAAATGTCGAACGTCTTCAATATTGTGCGCCAACATAACTAAGCGATCCAAGCCACCGCCCCACGCAAAGCCACGATATTTTGCAGGATCGATATCAGCGGCTTTCAACACGTTCGGATGGATCATGCCGCAGCCTAGCATTTCTAGCCATTCGCCCGGTTTACCACCAAGTGCAGCTGGTTTTTCAATCGCAAATTCTAAGCCCGGTTCGACAAACGGAAAATATCCCGGCTGTGTTTTAATTTTCAATGCCTGGCCATAATACGTTTCAAAAAAACTACGTAGTACTGCCAGCATATTGGCAAGTGTCGCCGTTTCACTCACATACACGCCTTCAACTTGGTAAAAAGTATGCTCGTGTGTCGCATCAACATCCTCATTGCGGAACACGCGACCATAACTGATCGATGCAATTGCTTCGCCTCGCGCAAGACCGTCTTTGCCAGCACGTAAAATGCGATTTTGCATAGTACTTGTGTGCGCCGGTGGAATCAAACCTTCTTCAGTTCGAAAGGTATCATAGCCGTCACGCGCCGGGTGGCCTTCGGGAAAATTGAGTGCTGTAAACATATTAAAATCATTATCAAGTTGCCGTGACTCAACTGCTGCAAATCCCATGCCTGTAAAAATTGCGATTACTCTTTCAAGCTCGCTCATTAATGGGTGCGCACTCCCGTACTCAGTCGGTAATAAATGCGGCCGTGCAGGTGCCGTTTCTCTACTATCAAAAGGTGCAGTCACATCAATTGGCACAATGGCAGCCGAAGCATGAGCCGCGGCTTTTGCATCCACTATTTCTTGAAGTGATTGCTTTAATTGATTGAGCGCCTTACCGTATGCGGGGCGATCTTCAGCGGCAACATTTTTGATACCAGAAACAAGCGATTGTAGTTCGGCAGATCGCAAGTACATTTCTGGCTCGTCGCTTGCAGTCGCTTCTTTAATCAAGTGGTCGCGCGCTTGTGCAAAATCGTTCATATTCATGAGAAAAAATCCTAGCAGTACGTCATTGTTGTATGGATGCAGTATATAAGAATCAGCGCATATTCACAAAGATATACACGATCAGTAACGCTACTAGAACAACCGCGATCGTAATCCATACAATCATGTAGCGGCTTGCGTCTTTTGTCCCTTTTAAATAACTTGATTCGTCATTAGTTGGCGGCGGATTATCAATCTCATATTGACGCTTTGCACGGTCGTGCAATTCGTTTGCTAAACGCTCTTGGAGCTTTGATCGTTGTTCGTTGTTGTTTACAAATAAAGCCATGTCTTTAGTATACTGCACTGCATCAAATTTATGGCGGCTAGTTTGCTTTTTCTGCATTATGATATACTCACATTAGAAAGTTAATGTAAGAGGGATACGTCGCATATGGCTAAAACTACCAAGAGTCCTAAAAAGACTTCAAAGTCTGCAAAAACCGCTGAGACCTCAGCCGCTGCAAAATCTACTAAATCAAAAGCTGACAGCATCGAAGCTGCAGTAAAAACTCGTGTTTTGTCTGCCGAAGAAGCAGTCACTGGTCGCTCAACACGAAGCCGAGGCAGCAACCTCAGCTTTGGCGAACGCTTTAAGATCGGCTTACGCGCCGCAAGCCCAAGCCGCTTCGTAGCAGAGTTCGTTGGAACGTTTACGCTTGTGAGCGTTATCATCGCGGTACTTGCTGGTAAGTTTTCACCGCTGACTTATTTTGTACCGCAAAACGTCGTTGAAACACAGCTCAAGCCTACCGCTGGTCATGCACTAACGACTGATATCAACAGCTTCCTACAGGGTGCTGGTGTCATTCCATTCATGGCAACTGCTGTCATTACTGCAGTTACTTTCGTAGCATTAACGCTGGTACTTAGTCGCATCTCAGGTGCGCATTTAAACCCAGCAATCACTATCGCACGACTAACACAGCGCACGACTCGACTTGTCGAAGGCGTGCTCTACATTGTTGCACAAATGCTTGGTGCACTCCTTGCCATGAGTCTTATGACATCAATCGGTGCCATTAATCCAGACACACTGGTATTGCACCTAGCTGACTGGAACATGGTCTACGCAGAGTTGCTCGGTTCATTCATCTTCGCCTTTGGTGTAGCGAGCGCCGCATTATACCGCCGCTCAGTACTCACGCAAGCCGGAATCGTTGGTGGTTCTTACTTGATCGGTGCGGTCATTGCAACAGTAGGTGGCGCGAAGGGTCTTTTGAACCCAGCAGTCGCCTTTGGTACAAACGCTATCGCTACTCTTAACGGTCAGCAGCGCTTGATGCTTTACCTCACCTACGTTATTGCACCAATCCTTGGCGCGATCATCGGCTTTGCACTCTTCCGTCTTATCAGCCGCGAACTACGCGAAGACACTGAGTCAAAAATCTAATCGATATACACATCGTGTAATAAAATACTCCGCTGTAACAAGCGGAGTATTTTTATTGCGGATGGTATAAAACCTATTCGTTAGTCTGTGGACGATCAACCACGACGGGCTCAATCGCTGCAGCATTACCTGCAATCTTAACGACGTCTTTATCAACCTTCTTAAGTTCCTTGTGTGCCGTATTAAAATGGTTAACCGTTGTGCCAAGACTATTACCAAGCTTCTGCATGTATGTGTCATACGCTGCGAGATGATGTCCAAGCTGGCCAACCCGCACTTGTATGTCTTTGGCTTGCTCTTCGATCTGCAAGCTTCTCAGGCCTTGCAGAACAGTCTGGAGATAGGCCATAAAACTGGTTGGGCTGACAATGATAACGTGCTTATCTCGAAAGGCGTATTCAATCAGGTCTCGGCTGCTCGCACCAATTGTCCCGACTTTATTAATCAACAAATCGTAATATACTGCCTCGCTTGGAATGAACATAAAAGCAAAATCCATCGTACCTTCGGCTGGACGAATATATTTAGCCGTTTCATCAATACGAGCTTTTAGATCAACGCGAATTTGCTTACCAAGCGCCGTGCGTCGCTCTTTGTCAGTTTCTTCAACCAGCCGGTTATAATTTTCAAGACTGAACTTTGAATCAACCGGCAATACTTTGTTCTTTTCTAAGAATATTGCCGCGTCAACAATATCACCATTACGAAACTTATACTGCAATTCAAAACGTGAAGTTGGTAATACATTCTCAAGTACAGTTTGCAGAAAATATTCGCCAAGCACGCCACGTTGTTTTGGATTTTGCAGGACGTTTTGTAGCGTACGCAGCTCATCGGCTACATCAACAACCCGACGATTGGTTTCGTCGAGCCGTGACAGTCGCTGACTAATATCAGCAATAATTTTGGCACTTTGCTGAAACTGACGTTGCATTGTATGCGACACAAATTGCTGATTGGTATCAAGCTTAGTGTTTATCTTTTCGGTTAGAGAATCCTTCAAAGTCTGCACGTCGTGACTGAGCGTCGTAATGTCCTGTTTGAGCATAGATGTTGGCTGTTGATGCTCCATCGCTTTTAAGCGGCTTAGTAGCACTGCAATCGTCACGCCAAATCCAACAATCACTACTACGATTGCAACGATAAATAAACTTTCCATACGCCCCCCCTTTTTTTCAATATAAATCCAAATTAATTAGCAACAAACCAACGGACGCCCAAAGTGACAATTAGCAGCAGAACAAACATGATGACAAAGTTTTTGATGCGCAACAACCAGTAAAATGTTACGTAGCTAATTGCCGCAATGACGCTGACCGCCGCCATAAATACAAATAAGTTTTGACCGCTGAGGTATGGATACATGGCTGGCAGTGACCATAACAGCACAACCGGTGGAAGTGCCACCAAAGCTGGCCTAAAAATTCGCTCTCGTGCCATAATACCCACCGCAACTAGCGCACCAATAATCAAGAATGCATTGTAGCTGACATTCAAGGGGCTTGAGCAAAGCCCAGTCTGGTTCGTCTTGCAAAACACTGGGCCAACTAAATATGTCGCCGCCAGCCAAGCAAGGAGCATCATCAGTGCGGTACCGAGCAGGCCAGTTAGCAGTACGGTCAAAAGTTCACGACGTCGAGGAGTAAAATATAGTTCTTGCATGTCTGTATATATCAAACACTTTTTGACTTAAAAAAGCAAGTCTATACTGATTATTTGCGCGTTGCTAGCTTAATTTTGCCTGTTACTTTATTGACTTGATTGCCGTAGTAATCTTGTCTCAGTCGTGGTCCGTACCATACTAATCCTGCAAGCACCACACAGACGACACCGCCGATAATATCAAGCGGTGTGTGTACGAGTGCAATGACTCGGCCGAGCCCAACGAGCACGCTTAGCACGAGTACAATCAAGCTAAGCATTTTACGTCGTGTCGCTGCCCATGTCACTACCGTAGCAGTTGTTACTAATAGCGCGTGGTCAGATGGAAATCCTGGATTCGGCAAAAAGCTAGCACGCGGTGCCACGCCCAAAGTTTCGAACGGGCGAATACCTTGGTAAAACTGGGCGATAAACTTAGCAAATAACAAAGCCGTTAACGCAACCACCACGCCCCGCGTAATTGCTTGCCAACGTTTATCGTTTGGCAACGTCAAGACTGCATACGCAGCGAGCAATAACACTGGTATCACCAGTCCATCGGCCATAACCTTAATAAGCAGATCCATCATAACTATTATATACGCTCCACTTGCGGGGCAAGTCGCTTAGAGGCAATGAGCGCCACAATAATAATGCCGACACCAGCGAGGCCAGTAACAACCTCTGGTACATGCACTTTCGAATTCAATAACAGCACAATTGCCAGAAGTCCAATCGCGTAATGCGCACCTTGCTCCAAAAACACATATTTGGCGAGCGTTTTATGCCGCACTAGATAGACTGTCATCGATCGCACCCAGACCGCACCAGCACCAAGACCAGCGGCAATCAAAATCACCGAGTCGGTGATAGCAAAGGCGCCGATTACCCCATCAAAGCTAAAGCTTGCATCAAGCACTTCAAGGTATAAGAAGCCTGCAAAGCCCGCCCAGCCAGTGAGTAGCGCGCCCGACTTAGCAAGTTCTCGATGCTCGAGCACTGTAATCAAGCCACTAATAAGCATGTGCGTCACGATACCCATCACCCCAGCAATCACCAATGTCATAAATAGTTGCGGCGCCAGTAGTCCATTAACAACCAGCACGACCACAAGCGTCAAAAGTGGTGCCGTCAGCCAGCTTTTTGGCAGGCGTGCAATTAGACCCTCAAACGGCTTGAGCCAATGTTTACCTTTATTTTCAAAGATAAAGTAATGCAAAAATACCATCATCAAGAAAGCACTACCGAATGCTGCGATCGTCGGCATCGAACTTTCGAGCTGTTCAGAGTATTCGTGTGGGTGATTCAAAGCAAGATCAAGCACGGCAGGCACCGAAATTTGACCAGTGATCGCAACAAGCACCAATGGGAACACAATCCGCATACCAAACACCGCAATCGCAATACCAATCGTCATAAATATTTGCTGCCAAAAATGCGAAAGGCGACTTAATGTCTTGGCATTAATAACAGCGTTTTCAAAACTAAAGGTAATTTCTAGGATAATCAGCAATCCGGCAATGAGTGCCGCTTGTGGCCCGAGATATATCCAGACGAGCGCTGCAACAATCAGCGTAATCAGCGCGGCCAGCCAAAAGATACGGATTTTTTCGAAATTCATTACTTTTACTTTACCACAACCTTCATTGCGGCCGGACGCAGTATATAACGAAGTTTTGGTTGCTCGCGACGCACTTCGCCATCAAAAGCGATAAATACCCGCTTGTACCGCAGCTGCAATGTCACTTCGCGGGCTTCATAAATGTCAAAAGCGGTCTCAGCAGCTAATTGCCCTCTGAGCCCGTTCCAGGCCACACGTAGCAGTTTGCGAAATTTAGCCGTCTTTAACACGTAAACACTCAAAACGCCCTCTTGAAGGCTGTGGCGCGTTGAGAAGTCACCTTGTTCGATTTTATAGCGATTATTTCCAATAAACATAAACGAAGCCTTGATAAGCTGCTTGTCACCATCAATAGTCGCCATAATTCGGTGGCGACGAATCTGTGTTAACACTATCAGAAAAGCCACGACCATTGCCGGCCACTTAGTAATGTATTTTTGTAGCCGCTCGCGCTCACGAACCAAAGAAGGATACAAGCCGATACTCGAGTTGTTAACGAATACTTGGCTGTTCACCTCTGCCACATCAAGCTTTTGTACGTTACCACGGGCTAATGTTGCAGCGGCGGCTTCAAGCGTGTCGCCAACTGCGATATCTTTTGCAAAGTGATTCAATGTACCTGCAGGCAGCACGCCAAGGGTAACATCATGTTTTACCGCCAGGCCCGAAAGCGCACTCACTGTGCCATCCCCACCAGCCGCGACCAACACGGTAGCACCCTCTTTGACTGCTCGGGCTACGTCACGCTCAAGATTGGGTCCGATCCCCTGATAGCTCGCTTCTAAGCCTGCTCCAGTCATAACTGCTTGCAAAGCCGCTTTATCGCTCCCGCTCCCCGACTTTGGGTTATACACCACGAAATACTTATGCATTGTTGCTCGCTTCATATTAATTAATTTCAGTATACCTACGCAAGACCGCTGTAACGCAAAATTGATAGATAAACGAGGCCCAACACCCAACCGCCGACAACATCAAGCACGTAATGTGCACCCAAGTACACGCGCGAAAAACCAATCGCGCCGATAATAACTACGGCCGCCGCCCAAACCGCAGCATGTAGTTCGGTTGTAACATATGGCATCAATACCATAGCGCTCAAGCCATATGTTACCATAGAGCCAAACGCGTGCCCACTTGGAAAACTATAGGTTTTTGTACGCATGGCTTTAGCGTATTCAGTATCGGGCCGCCTTCGCCGAAACTGTACTTTCAATAGAAAGTTCACACCAGTGGCAATAATAGTTAAAACATAGACCCATGCAATAGTATATTGCCCTGCTTGATACGATAAAAAGATAGCAACAGCAATAACAAGACTCACTACAATCACGCCGCCCAATTGAGTTACCGCCAACCAAAATGGACGATATAGTCCAGGAAGTTTTGCGATATCAGCGGTGAGCTGCCAATCTGCGGTACGTATTTTTTGTAACATTCTAGGTATTATACCTTACTCATTCGAGACGCAAAAACTGCTGAGCCTTTTTATAAAAGATTCTCAGCAGTTTTCACGTTTATTTAATATCTAGTCGATATTATGTGTTTGGCGCCAGGGTGGTGTTGCCACCCGCTATCCTGGTGCCGGCCCCTAGATATGTTTATCTAGAGATTGCTAATTGTGTTAGCAAAGTCGTTCTTGATAACTTCAAGCTCGTTGCCGTACATGTCACGTGCGCTGTTGTAGCTGTTCATGAATGCATCTTTGATCTGGTTAGCGCTATCACCCATTGGGCTCAGGCTGTTTGCCAGTTCATTCTTTGCAGCGTCAAGTTCGTTAAAGTAGTTTGCCTTCAAGTTATTGAACTTGTCGATAAACTGGTCTTTGCTCTCAGCAGTGTTGGCAGCTTGTTGGACAGCAGCAAGGAACTTAGCACGTGCGTCAGCGACTGACTGGTAGTACTTGTTTGAGCTAGTGTTAAATGCAGCAGCAAACTTATCAGTGTCTTTCGATTCGCCAAGTTTCGCAGATGCAGTATCAACTGCAGTACTTACTTTGTTGACGAAGTTGGTTGATGCAGTGTTGTAGCCTTCGTTCAACTTGTTAACTGCGTCGATAGCAGCTTGTTGGTTACCGTAGCCATTACCTTGGTTGGTGTTAGGGGCGGCAAATACAGCACCTGTTGCACCGGCGATTGCTACGACAACTAGAGCAAAAATACCCTTCTTGATCAACGAGCTATCGAATGTTTTAGCCTTATTCATGGATGTTACTCCTCCTCGCGTGGTACGCTGCCGTTAATGGCGATTAGGGTTTTTACACCTCTTTGTTATGTCTTCACGTTTTGATACGTTACTTACAGCTGTCTACTATACCCTAATTTGTTTATTCTTACTAGACCTAATTACTTCAAAAATGGCCTGTAACGTGCCGAAAACCAGTAGTTCATAGGCGTAAACGGCCGTATTTTCCGCAACACCTGGTTGTTGTAGCAATTGAAACACAGGTATAGCGATGAGCAAAAAGATGGCAATTGCAAACGTTACGCGAGAATCTTGACGCCGCAGCAAAGCGATTATGACATAGCCGAGGATGAACCATTGACCGATACTAGTGCTATATGAGGCGGCGATAGCAATAGCCGCAAACAGCGGATACTGCACAATATTGAATACCCTGACATACCAGTGTCGAGATTTGGCCTTCTGTTCTGGTTTCGCCGCTGGCGTCGGCTTTTTCTCAATTGGGACTGTTGGTTTCAAAATAGGTACAGATGGCGTCACATGTGCTGGCGCAATCGATGCCAGAACAGCTTTTGCGTCAGGCATGACAACCTGCGTCTGCTTCAGTCGTTTTATATCAAGATCTGGCGCCGATGCTGGACGCTGTGCGGTTGGCCTAAGTAAAGGCTGAGGGCGCTGGGCAGTGGCATTGGCACTATGCGTTGACCGAACAACCTCACGCGCACGCGGTGCTGGCGGCGTGCCTGATGGCGCTGGGCGACGTATGTCGTTCATCTGTCGTGGCGTCACTCGAATGCTCCCCGACGAGCGTCGTGGAGCAAATCCGTCAATTGATTTTGAAGATGGTGACATGGGCGTTATTTAGTATACCTTGAAATCCTCAAGTAAGCATAAAGTGAATGGAAATTATAAAACGAAATAAGCGCGTTACTCTACCTTATACACTCGCACGTCCTCGTTATCAACCACTCGATCAAGCCCTTTCAAACTACCCAGCCATTCATACCGTCCATAATCCGCTTCTTTCAACAACAAAATATACTCCACCCCAAGCTGCCGTAGCTTGTGCCGCGTCACTTCAGATTGGCCACGAGATGGCAAAAATTCATAATTCATATAATCTTCGACTGGCCCGCCTGTTTCAAATGGTAAACCGCGCAATTCTGGATTATTGCTGGTAATAATATCGCCTTCAAAATAATTAGGTGCTGGGTTCGCCGCCGTGCGCCCAACAAATTGCATAGTCATGTACATGTGCCACGGCAGCACGACTATCTTTGTGTCGTCATCAACGCCACGCATCGCCAATGCATCTTTGGCTTGCTGCCAGCCCACCGGATACTGCACGCTACGCAACTGACGATTCGCGCCAAACAACTCAAGCGGTGTCCATGCAAACGGCACTAGCAACACCACTGCGATCAGTCCTGCGCCCATTTGTTGCGCGTGCGCTCGAGTGATGGTCTTTCGCTTGCCAAGTACTTGTAGACGCTCATACAAAAGCACCGCTCCATGCACAAGCAAATACGCATACGCCAATGCCAGTAACATTAGCCATTTCTGCGGCTCACGGTACCCGGCATACATCGGAACAGTATCCGCCAGCCACTGCGTTACCGCCCGCGACCCCTACCAAGCAATGCCCATGCTGAGATACCAAGCAATCGCGCCAAGAATCAACAGCGCAAGACCCAGTCGATCACGCAGGCGCACCACCCGGTAAATACCTACTAGCACCAACCCAAGCACAATAACCGCTAGCACACCCCACAGCCAGCCCGTCGCCTGCGGCAAAATATAGCGCAGCTCTGTATCCGCCCAAAATCCAGAAAGGAGCAACGCCGAAAGCGGCACGTTGCCTAAGACCGTGCCATGAGTAGCAAAAGCCTTCATTTGCGAACTATCGAAGCTTGCAATATCACTCGTGATCGATGATCCACCTGTTAGCAGCGGCACCAGCCAAAATAAATTAACAAGTATAAGCGCCAGCCCCATGGCTGTCAGCCACCCTAGCTTGGCCCGTATATGGTCTCGCCCGCTCACCGCAAGCAGCACGATGATAATGAATGGCAAGAAGCCCATGGCATGAATCGATGTCAAACAGATGGCTGCCAGCCACCCACCGGCCTTTACAGCCGCTTTGGCACTTGGCTGTTGCAGTAACCGCCACACCGCTCGCACTGCCCAGGGCAATAACGCATACCCCGCCATTACCAGCCATTGCCCTGCGACAAAACGCGTATACATAAATGGATTGATCATATACAAAAAGCCTGCCGCGTACAGCAATGTGGCTTGGTGATTGCCCTTACCCATCTTTATCTCAGCAGCCAAATGATGCGCCCCAACCCCGGCCAGCACAAACAGCGCAAGCAGTATAACCTTTTGCACAATGAACCCAGGAATAAACGCTTGTAGCGTTGCGATCACCCAGTTGAGCAACCAGGTATTACGCACCTCATCACCCAGCGGCCGTATTGGGCCCCATGACATGTCGAGTGTCATGACATAGCCAATGCCTAAAGTGGCACCCATGATGAGACAGGAGAGGAGGAGGTATTCTAGGTAGAGATGGTGTTTACGCGAGGGTGTGTGCATGTGAGTTTATTGTAGCCTACCGCCACCAAGTTTGATGCGATGTTTGTTCTTTGGTCGTTTACCAATAAATGACAGTCCCCCGATTCCTAGAATAATCATTGCGAGTGTCACGCCACTTATGACCACACCTAGCTTAAACGTATCTTGTGGTGCAAAATGAGCGATAAGCTTAATATTGTAACTTCCATCCTGATTTTTCGAACATGCGCTCGTCGCTTTAGAGCACATAACTGCTGGATCAATATACCAACTGTTTAATGATCCGATAGTATTAATGTGCGAGGACTCAGCAACGGGTGCCGCACCCTTACTGTCTAGCTGTATTTTCCAATCAGGGTGATAGCTTTCGCTCAAGTTAACATAAAACGCCGTTGCCGCTGACGTCACTGATATTTTAGTAGTACTTGGCGATTGTCTGTCGAATGTTATCGCTTGTGGTGATTGTAATTTTTTGCTCGAGGCCGACACCAGATAAACACGGTCGTTCAAGTTGGGTACTTTGGTAAGATCAAAATTATCATAATTATTAATAATTTTTGTTAGTCCGTAAGCATCTTGATAACTATAGACAATGAGTGTTGCCTTGGTAGCACCATAAGGAACGTTAACGGTTTTTGTAAATGTATTCCAATCTTTATTTTTAATGTCTACTCTTTCCGTTAGCACCGTGTTTTTCTGGTCGTTAAACCGTATGTAATATCCGGCTTGTTTGGCATTGTCGCTTTGGTAATCAAAACTGAATAAGTAACTACTTCCTTCATCAACCGAGACATCCTCAGGCCCTGTGCATGCATCATGCCGCTCTGCGTATAGGCTTAGCGATGCCAAACCATCCGTCTTAGTAGCTTTGTTGGCCGTCATGCCGATCATCGCATTGTTATCATAGTTATTACAGTCGCCTACCGATTTTTGCCACATGCCTTTCTCTAATGATGGATTGGCAATTAAGTTCTCTTGCTTGTAACTATCATTTGATAGTACTGCCGTCTTACCCTTTGGCAGTTCTATTTTTGCAAAATCCGGAGCCTTCGCCTTAGCAATCGTTTCGACAGTATCGAAATTAATAATTCGGACATTATCGTAATATGTTTGAGCTAACTTTTTTCTCTGATTGTCCGAGTAGCCCATTAACGTTATTTTTACGCTCGTTGCCCCTATCGGCGCGGTGAATGCACGAGAGTATTCATGCCAAGCACCTGCATCACTTACTTGAGTATCACTTACTTTCGTATGTTTAGCGTCATTGAAAGTCAGTTCGTAGCCAGCTTTCTGGCCATTGATAAACTTGAAGAAGTACGATAGTCCGTAGCTTTGGCCAGCAACGACGGGCACAGCCTCGCTTGTCGTGCACGCAGTATGCTTCGTACTATCAAGCTCTAGCGACTTACGACCATCGTATTGCTCAGCTTCAGACACAGTCATCGCTATTGCTGGAGTATCATCATAATTATTGCAATCTTGCACTGTGTTCTGCCATGTGCCCTCTTCGAATGAGCCGTTTTTTACTAGACTAGCATTGTCAGAAGCCGCCACACTTAGCTCATTGGAAATTGATCCGATCGTGCGCGTTTCATCTTGATCACTGAGTTTAAATAACTCATTGTCGATGCTCAAGTAATAGGTTTTTGCTGCATCAAGCTTTATTGAGCTGAGCGGCTGCTCGCCCTGGTTTATTAGCTTATTACCGTCAACGGCGACATTTGCGTCAATTTGTTGGTAGAAATTGAGCTGCGTATCGCTCCGTTTAAACCCATACTGCACCTTACTTCTGTCAAAATAGAGAGTGCTCTCTGCCGTCGCTGGTTTGCTGTTCGCAACAACGATTTTCTCATCCACCAAATCTTTCTTTGTCAAAGAATGACCCACATCACTCACTTCAGTTCTTGGTGTTGGTGAATTCACAAGATCATTCAATAGAGCATAATTAAAGTCAGTAAGCCCAAGTGTAGTGCCAATAAACTTATATTGCATCTGTAACGCTGCAGGATTATCAATACCCACAAGATTATCCGAGCTAAATACGTATGGTTTGTATGTGCTGTTTTCATAAACGGCAACATCTTTAGTGCCCACATCGACTCGTTTCAGCCAGCCGACCTTATTGAGCATATCTATATAGTCTTGCCGGCTATCACCGTAATATTTAAAGAAGTCATTTTCATTTTCAGGGTCACGAATAGCAACCGCAACATATTTAACATTAGCGTTTGAAATTATTTGCTGTGCCACTGGATTCTTAAAAAAATTCTTAAACTCTTCATTCCATAAGGTATCATCTTTATCACCGACCAAGTATGGCAGCTTGCCCGATAGCAAGGACATCATATTGAGCTTAGGGTGATTCAAGTCTTGATAACTCCAAATTGGCACTGATGGCAACCAGGCAGTACGATAGTTTTCATTGTCTGCCTGAGTTGCCTTCTGCAATACAGTGTAATCGGTTGGTATAGTTCGTGGTGCAGTCAATCCTTTGACCGAACCGTCAACATAAGGAATAACATTGATAATAAAAAGCGCACTGACAATTATTGCCGGTATATAACCAAGCCGCAGGTTTTTTACACGCCATTTTTTTCGCGCACCATACTGTACAAATCCAGCGATTAAGATACTGTACCCTAAAGCTATCAAGATATAGAATTTCGTCGCCTCCCGAAACGCACTAAAGCCCGGAAAATGCGCATACAGCCATGAGTAGAGTTGAGTAAACGGTTCGGACTCTTGCTTTGACAATAGGATGCCAATAATAGTAACGACGCCAAAATAGAGTACGACTTTATTCTTCCGATACACGTACAATCCTAAAATAGCAGCAATTGGAATGAGATAGGCGAACGCGGGAATACCTTGAAGATGGAACCAATCAGTCGCACTACCCGTCCAGAATGGATGATGTAGCGTAATAGCTGATGCCAGCGTCCAATACTCACTACCAAACAATGCCCTGTTGAGTATGTCGTTATCAGCAAGCGATGAAGACTTAACGATAGGAAGTATCCAGTATAGGCTCAACGCTATAGTTGCCGTGACGATAACTCCTATGTATTTCAAGAAGTCTACCGTATTGTGTTTATTGATCTTGATCAGCGCATAACCGATAAAAATAAATGCATAGATATAAACGATTCGAAAGTCATACGCACTCGCTGCAAACACGAACAAAGAGGCTAGCAATGCGTCTCTCAACTTATGTACAGACTCTTCATTTAATATCTTTACAACGTAATACAGACTGAGTGTACAGAATGCGGCTGCTATATTGATTAATATATGTCCCTGCGTAGTAATGGCAAGAAAATAAGAGTTAAAAGAGAATATCAAACCCGCTATAAATCCAGCCAAATTTGTTTTAAAAACTTGCTTGCCAATAAGATAGCCGGCAATTGGCGTCACCACTATGACGGGGAGGTAAAATACAAAGACATCGACTACGTTGGAATTAACTGCAAACATGGTTGCGATGATATTCGCTAGCAAATCAATTGGGTATCGTGATATTAATAAATTAATAGCGCCCGTGTCATTCGCATCCCATATACCAGCCGCCTTAAGTGTTTGAACATTTCTACTAAACTCAAAATACCAATCACCAGAGAAAAATATATTAAAAGTAAACCACTCGTGAAACGCAATAGCAGATAGGATAACGAGCGCAGATATGGCTACTATGTTTTTTTGGATATACGTTTTAAATATTTGCATACAGTACTGCTCTACTTTACCACCATTTGACACATAGAGAGTTAGAGTGTTTGGCGTTTCAGCACAAAGCCTTTAAAGCTATAATAGCTTGCCGAAAACAATATATAGATGTTGATAACTGGCAGCAATAAAAGTCGTATGTCTTTTACTTTAAATCGATACAGATTCCAAACATAAGCGAGAGAATAGATCAGGATTAACACAACGGTCATTATGTTGATGTATGGTACTAGCAAACCAAACACTAAAATTGGTCGAAAGAATGCTGCGACTACATTAATAATACCTTGTGGGCCATATTTTCTCAGCAAAACACCTTGACCTTCGGCAATTTGATTTTCTTTTTTAACATACTTGGATAATCCAAAATTGGATTCCATGTTATGAATATGCACCACCTTCAAGCCCGAGTTCACCATGTTTAAGCCAAGATTATCAATTTTTCTTTTTATATCGCCATCTTCCCCAGCGGTTCGGTGCGTTTTTGAGTCAAAACCACCGAGACGATTAAGCGTATCCGTAGAAAAACAGTCAAACTTTCCCGTTAGTAGCGGGGTTTCTTTTTCGACAAACCTGCTAAACATTGCCTTCTGCCAAAAACCGTAACTTTTCCATATTCCCATCGGATGAAGCACGACCGGATGAGCCGCCGCGACCGTAGCGTCTTGAGCAAACGGCTGTGTAATCTTCTTTATCGAATCATCATCAGTAAGCAGCATGTCCTGGTGCATTGTTATCAGTAGCGGCGCATCGGCAGTTTTGGCGCCAAGGTTGTAACCTTCTGCCAAGCCTATGTTAGTTTTGTTGTGTATAACATGGCAGTTATAAGAAGACCTGTTCGCATAGTTATCTATGATCTCAGCACTTCTGTCGGTTGATCTGTCATTGACTAAGATAAGTTTCTTAATGAGA
Organism: uncultured bacterium; assembly: GCA_903821365.1. Lineage (GTDB taxonomy): Bacteria > Patescibacteriota > Saccharimonadia > Saccharimonadales > Saccharimonadaceae > CAIJKY01. The sequence continues at coordinate 143,551 of CAIJKY010000003.1, forward strand.
TGCTTGTTTCTTTGACGTTCAAGATATTTAAACACTTCTTCGAGTGTTGATGCTCCGTTGTATATTGGCATGACGATGGAGGCGGAGAGGGCCGGATTATCGTTCATATGCTGGACTCTTCGCGATGGTTTAATTGCGCGTCAAAGAATTCTATATCGTTTTTCATATACCCTCTTTTCAGCATCTAGCAGTATTGGG
>CAIJKY010000004.1 GCA_903821365.1 uncultured bacterium
AGCTTCGGACTTTGCCGAAGCTTTTTGTTGTTTGGAAGGTATTCTCAGAATATATATTTTTCAATCTGGTGACCCTTCCCTACCCGCTTTTTAACTCTATAGTGGCGGAGGTTGTTCGCTGGAATGACACGATTCGCAGTGTAGGTGTACATCTATCCCCTATAGAAGCAATGTAGCGCGTGTTACTTACATTCCTTACAATAGTAGAACGTAGGAAACGAGTGTGAATCTCTATATAGTTGCTGTGATGGATTTAATATATAACTCATCAGCAACATCATGCCCTACATCTTGGATAGTAATAAAATCATTTGTTTTTAGAAGTTCATGAGCGTTTATTACTCTCTCCCCAATCACAGGCCACTTGTCTATTTCAAGTTGTCCTGCAAATAATAATGTCTTACACTCAATTAACTTTGCGAGTTCACGAAAGTGAAGTTCACTAAAAGCATCTACTCTTCGATGCCCTATGTTCTTCAACCACGCTTGCTTCATATTCTTACTTTCCAGGTCTTCTGCAAAGTAGGGTGATAGCGAAAATAACCATAATTCTGACGGGTTTTGTTTCGTAGCAGACATGAATACTGTCATTGCGCCATACGAAAAACCTGCAAGGATTGTTTGAACTGGGTCGTACCGACTATATACTTCATCAAGTTCTTTAACCCAATCGTTAATCGTTGTTCGACCCCATTGAATCGGAACAAATTCCACTGCATAGCCACGCTTTTCAATCGCTTTAATAGTTCTAGTATAATCACGAGAGGTTGAGTCTTCTTGGAAGCCAGGCACAAAAAGGACTGTCTTCATGTTACTTACCTAAGATCCTCTTTCTGTATTCATCAGCCATCATAAATGAAGTTGTATCAGCGACATGGTCAACGAACAGTACGCCATTAAGGTGGTCGGTTTCATGTTGAATAACCTGGGCAACAAAACCACCTATAACTTCTTCCCTACTTTTAACGTGTTCATCGAGCCATTTGACTAGTATCTTTTCGAACCTCGGTAGTTTAGCGAATAAGCTATCATCATCCGTTCCACAACTTACGCACCCTTCCCACATATCAACAGGCTCGCCGAATGTTTCGATAATTTCGGGATTAATAAGAACAGTTTCAAACGGTTTGAGTTCGGGGCGATTGGGCGTTGGCTTTACTCCGATGACGCTAAGGGCAAGGCTTTCACCTACTTGAGGTGCTGCGATACCGACGCCATATTTCTTTTCAACAAGTGTATGGCGCATATTTTCAATGAGCGTCTGAATGTCGCCCGATAAGATTTCATCTTTACTTAAACGGCGCGCTGATCCACGAAGTACTGGATTGCCAAATCGGGTAATGGGAAGTATTTTTGACATGCTTTAATAATAACAAAAAAGATTCCTCGTGTGAGAAATCTTTCTATACTTCTTATGCTTGGTGACCCCAAGGAGAGTCGAACTCCTCTTGCCGGGATGAAAACCCGGTGTCCTAACCGATAGACGATGGGGCCGAACGAAGGTGTAAAATAGCGCAGCGTGCTTGCACGCTTAAGCATTTTTCCCGAGTGCGGTTCCATATCAAAGATATGGGGCCGAGTGAAGCATGTGTGACTCGCTTTAAAGCACGTCACATACTTACGACACGCGACAGCGCCGATTATACCAAACACCTCTGTAAATTGAAAGTACTAAAGCCAGCTTCAGTAGATTTATCACAGTCAACTGCTATTATGCCTTAAGAGGCCTCACTAGCAATATAATCCAGGAGAAGCTATGAGCTTAGAAGTATCCGTTCATGACGCCCAAACTAGCATATTAAGAGAGCTGTTATTCCGCCCGACCGCAGGCTATGCCGAATTACAGAAACCAACCGGTCTTGAGGGCGATCATTTTAATTTTCACCTCACCCAACTAGTCAAAAAGGGATTAGTCGAAAAAACCGCCCGCGGCCGTTACCAACTATCGACACTCGGCAAAGAATACGCCAACAAACTTGATACCGACAGCAACACCATAGAGCGTCAGCCAAAAGTGTCGGTTATCCTCGTCGTCTGGCAAGACGAGCGCCGCCAATCACTTCTGATGCAAGAGCGGCTCAAAAATCCTTATTTCGGCTTTTGGGGCTACCCGACTGGCAAGATGCGCTGGGGCGAAACGATTGTCGAGGCTGCTGCTCGCGAATTGCTTGAAGAAACCGGCCTCACAGCTGCATTCACCGTCCATGGTATTTACCACGAACATGCTTACAAACACGACAGCAGTGATCTTTTAGAAGATAAGCTATTTCTCATTACCAGTACCACAAAGACATCCGGCACACTTTTGGACGGCGAGGGCTGCCGTAATCGCTGGGTCACAATCAATGAAGCTAAGCAGTTTGAAAAGCGCTTCCCAGGGCACGACACCGTTAAAGCAATTATTAACCATGAGTACCTGTTTGTTGAGCGAGATGCGCATTATTCACCGGAGCAGTTTTAAGATAGTAAGCATAATCACAAAAATTGACAAAAACACAAATAAGTGCTAATATCAATAAACCATCGTTTTGCGGCGACTTTTTGAACATATGCATTTACATAGTTGAAAAGCACCATGCAAAACACTCGATGGTGTTTTTTGATAATTAGGCTTATGTAAATGCATATTTACGTTAGTGAGCGTAGCAATGCGCCCATTTTGCAAGTAGTACAGAGCCGCAAAACATGTATTGCCACAAAGTGGGTGCTTTCTACGCTCCCTGCGTAGTGTGTTGTAGTGGTGAGAAATCACCCCGAGACCTCCGGAAAGGAGGCGTTTTTGTGAAGGCATTACATGCCATTGGCGGCATTGTGTCAGCATTTGCTGTCACCTTCGTCGCTGTGGTCGGCTGTAGCAGCCCTGCACAGCCCGCCCAGAGGCACGCGGTCGACCTGGTCAACACGACCATCGTCGATTCGACCGATGGCCCGGACAAGCCGGTGCTGAACTACAAGGATAACGGCGGCATGCCCGCCAACTGGGCAGAGCTGTACGACAAGGTCAAGGGCAACCAAGACTACGTCGACGGCATCAACAAGTACGCGGCGCAGTCCGGTTTCGACTGGGCTGACGTCAAGACCTGGGCAGGCCTCGGCGACTCGGTTGACCCTCGGGTCGTCGAGTCGTACAACCTGCCGACCGGCAAGGAGAGCCCGTCCGACGCAGCGATCCGCACTTCGCTGGCGCCGAAGATTGGCGACCTGTCGAAGACGATCACCTTCTGCCCTCGCCAGAACAGCTTCACGAACACGCGTGGCTTCAACAACGGGACGATGGAGTCATTTCCGTCGGGCGACAAGCCGCAAGTCCGCGTCAGCCTAGCACGTCTCGAGAAGGACGCCAATGGCAAGTGGCAGCCCGTGTGCGGAAGTGGCGTCTTCATCGACTGCCACAACCTTCACTGGCTGGAGCCCGGCACCACGCCGAGCACAACGCCCGCGCCGACCACCACGCCGGCAGCAACGCAGACGCTGACCCCGAAGCGGACCGACGTCCCCAACCCATCCGGGGTGGTCTCGCGGTCGCCATCGGCAACTGGTGAGGTGGCTTCACCGCCGCCGCCCAGCAAGTCGGCACCGGCGCCCATCGTGGCGCCGACACAGGCGGTTGCACCAACCGCAGTTCGACAGACCACCGAGCCCATACCGGGCAACGGCTCGGGTATCAATTCCCGACTCAACAACAAGTGTGTGGCCACGCCTGCCAACGCCTGTTAGCGAGGTGTCTTGCCACGACCCACTCCCCTACAACACTCCCGAGAGGAGCCCCCCCCTACATGGTCGGTCGAGGCTCCTCTCGACCACCCATGTTCATACGCATTGACATAAGCTGAGATTAATGTCTATACTAGTACTAATAAGGAGTTACCAATGTTAAATAATATCCGCAATATGCTGCGCTACACGCCAAAAGGCTTTGTTCCCGTTTTTGCTGTTTTAGTTGCTCTCGCTATCCCAACTTTAATTATGGCTTGGGGGCCTCAACGCGACGTTTACACGATGCAGCAGCCTGCCGACCACGTAACGTTTAACTCGATCACCGACAACCCAAACTACGGCGATGAGCGTCAGTTCGTGACGATTCGCGACAACGCAAGTGGCCAAGCAACTGACAGTGCAAATATGGTCCCTGGCCACGAATACACCGTCCAGATTTATATCCACAACGATGCCGCCAGCAATCTCAACGCCAGTGGTGTTGGTGTCGCCAAAGACGTCAAAGTCCGTGCGCAAGTTCCTGCGACAGTTAACGGTCAAGAAACAGTTGACGGCTTTGTAAGCGCAAGCAACGCCAAGCCCGCCGAGGTCTACGACTCTGCCGATCTCAAAAGTACTGGCCAGGTACAGTTAGAATATGTTGGCGGATCAGGCAAGCTCAGTACCGCTACCCAACAAACTGCACTCCCTGACAGCCTCGCTACGAGCGGCGTTACTGTTGGCGATAGCGACCTCTCTGGTGTTTGGCACGGCTGTATCGAATACGCTGGTGCCGTCACTTTCAAGATTCGTGTCAAAGATACGAGCGCACCAAACTTTAGCTTTACTAAGCAAGTTAGTAAACATGGTGCAAGCAAATATGGCAAAGACTACACCGCAACTCCTGGTGAGACCGTTGACTTTGCGCTCGCTTACAAAAACACTGGAAACACTACACAGAACAATGTTCAAATAAGCGACGCCCTTCCTGCTGGCATGACATATGTTGCTGGTAGCTCGACAATTATTAACGCCAATAATCCGAACGGCATCAAGACGAGTGATGGCGTCACCGCTGGCGGCTTAAATGTCGGCAACTACGCGCCTACCGCTAATGCCGTCATCATGTTTAGTGCGACCGCTCCAGCTGCAAGCGCCCTCCAGTGTGGTGACAATAAGGTTGTTAATACTGCCAAAGCCGAAACCGACAACGGCACCAAGCAGGATACTGCAAACATCATTGTCAAAAAAGACTGTCAACCAGTTAAAGAAGCGGCCATTGCTTGTACGGGTTTGCAAGTAAACAGTATCAGCCGTACCCAGTTTAGCTTTAAAGCTAGCAACACTATCGATAATGCTAGCTTCGTTAAATATGTATATGTCGTAAAAGATGCAAATGGTAACACCGTCAAGACAATCGATGGCAGCGCCGACCAAGCAGCGACCTTCACAGCGGACACTGTTGGCAAATACAGCGTCACTGCAAGCGTCATTGCAAATGTTAATGGCCAAGAAAAAACTGTAAGCAGCAGTGACTGCCAAAAGCCTTTCGAAGTAACCCCAGAAGCTGCACAACCAAGCTACACATGTGACTCATTAAAAATGATCAACAAAAAAGCTCGTGACACCTTTAGCTTCGAAGCGAAAGCTAACGCCAATGGCGGCGCTACGGTCAAAGAATACCGCTTCGACTTCGGCGACGGTCAATCAAAGATCGTTGGCCCTGGTCAAGAAATCCAAGACCACACGTACGCCCAACCAGGCAACTACACAGCTAAGTTAGAAGTAAGCTTTACCGTTGATGGTAAAACCATCCCTAATGTCAGTAGCAACAACTGCACTGCTGCCGTGACAGTCGATCAAGCACCAACTACACCAGCACTGCCTGAAACTGGCCCAGAAACAATTGCACTCAGCGGCCTTGTTGGCTCTGGTGTACTAGGCTACGGTGTTCACACATACGCACGCAGCCGCCGCCAGCTTAAGAAAGCATTTCGCAAATAGAAATGTTATATAATCGATACAGTTATGAGCAATAAGAAAAAGCGAAACAAAACATATACTGGCCCTGACGCCAAAGTCAGCCAAACGCCTGCGGTGCACAAGTACACCGCAGTTGAGCGTAGCAAATTAAGCGAGTGGTATCAGCCGCGCAAAACTATCATCAAGCGCATCGCTGTTTACGGCGGTGGCGGCTTGGTGGTAATCGTCTTACTGTTCGAAGCAATTCGCTCACTCTTCTAAGCTACTGTTGGTTTGTGATTGTCGCGCGAGCCGCAATAATCACATTGTCAAATAATGCACAGACGGTCAGTGGGCCAACGCCGCCTTTTGCAGGTGTCAGTGTTAAGTCTTCGCGGACGCGCACATCGTCGGCAAGATCGCCGACAAGCTTGCCAGCTTCGCTTGCGACACCGGCGTCGATAATGGTTGCGCCAGGTGCCACCATATCGCTCGTAATCACACCTGGCGTACCAGTGGCGGTCACAATTACATCTGCAGCACGCACTGTCTGAAGAAAATCAGCTTCTGGCGTTGTGTTGTCGATAACTATCGGCTGCAAACCAGATTGCAGCCATAATTTCTCAAGTGGTCGGCCAACTAATGTGCCGCGCCCAACAATAACAAGTTTTTTATTATCGAGCGCAATGTTATATCCTGCGAGCAGCCAGTTAATTGCCAGTGCTGTTGCGGGTGTTAATTGTGCTTCTTTGCCAAGTGCATCAACGTCTTTGGTGGGCGCAACCGCGTTAACAAGCTGGTCAGTCTCGCTAGGATCAGCGAGCGGTAGCTGGACAATAATACCATGAACGCTAGTGTCTTGATTGAGCGCAGCAATTGTTTTTGCCGCTTCACTCTGGTCGATTAAATGGCGCTCAAGTAGAATACCCAAGTCGTCAGCGTAACGCTGCTTCAGACGGACATAGCTGTTGATCACCGGCGTATCATTTGTTTGCACAATTGCAAGTTTGGGCACAACACCGTGCCCTTGGTGCAGCGAACGTACCTCTTTTGCTTGTCGCTCTTTAATAAAGCCTGCCAGCTCATTGCCGTCGAGTAATTTCATAGCCTGTATTGTAACAGAGGTGACGCGGTATGCAAACACCGTAAAATTTTACGACCGAATCTGTGCCTGCAGTTTTTGTAGCTGCGCAGCGCTCATTTCTGGGCCTTCGTGGGTCGTGATATACCCTCGGTATTCTTCAGTAAAGTCAGTCTCGTGGCTCCATATGTCAGTACGCGATGCAAGATCACCGTGCAGTGGATATAGCTTAGCGTGAACGTGCGCAACACCAGTCCCCTCGAACACCATAGCCACTCGCGCTACCGAAAGCTTTTCTCGCAGTAAGCCTGCGACTTGCTTCACTGCAAGCATAAGACCCTGATACTGCGCATCGTCAAGCGCGAACACATCATCGCCGGGATTAGTTTTAGGAATCACTACAGTCACGCCAGGCGTATTTGCAAAGGGCGTCAAAAAAGCCATATAATTATCATCCTGCCATACGATATAGCTAGGAATTTCACCACTCACAATTTTGTCGAAAATAGTCGTCATAGTATCAAGTATACCAGCGCCGTCGCTAAGGCATGAAAAAAGCCGACGGTAGCGATATATCGGCCTTTCTCGGGTAAGAGCCTTAGTAGAGCCAATGGATACTATACTCCGTCAAACTCGTACTCTTATACTTATTTTATACTAATTATTAGTTTTTGGCTAGTGAGGACTCACCCGCACACGTGATACTATTAAACTAATGAAAAGTACGCCCGCTCCCGCTTCCCCACCCCGACGGCCGATATTCGATGTTCGAGGCGCGCTTGCGCTGAGTGCCTTCTTTCTCGCATTCCTACTTCCACCGGCAGGGCTTGCTGCTAATATCATCCGCCAGCGCCGCCGCCTAAAAAGCTTACGACCTCCCAGCAAACTTGCCCGAGCCGGCATCATCATAAGTAGTATTTTGCTAGCTCCATTTATATTTTTCATTGGACTCTATATCGCGCTGGGTGGTTTGCGCGGCAACGCTGCGCAAAACATCGAGCAACCGTTTGAACAACATTTAATGCAATTAGGCGCGACAAAAATCTGCGGCAGCGGAGATAACGGCTATGGCACCAGCAATAAAACACCTTGGTACAAAGCATATTACCTCGTACCCGAAACGCCAGAACTAACGAGCGATTTATCGGCAACGGTCGCAGGACTTGGCTTTCCTCTTAAGCAAAACACCGCTTACATCACTGCGCTCAAACGTAATGGCGACACAGCATCGACGCTTTACGGCAAAGAACAGTTCAATCCAAAGTCAGACTACCTTGTGAGTTACCAGCGCGACAGCTCATTCAGCGTTATCGTTAATCGTGAGACTGCCGTCAATATCTACTGCGGCTTCACCGATTACGGCAAAAAGAAGTCAACTGGCAATGGCAAAGCAATCATTACCGTACTCGTCAACGCACCCGAGTTGAAATAAAATAACGCCTCAGTCACCTGAAGCGTTATTTTTATATACAGCTCAACTATTGAACTAAAGGCTGATTTGGAGGTGTAGGTGGCTGTTGATTTTGTGGCTGCACCGGCTGTTGCGACTGAGCTGGCGGCGCATAGCTAGGAGCTGGTGCCGCACCAAACTCAGCTGGCTGTTGTGGCGCTTGGGCAAACTGCTGTGGCGCAGCAGCATAGCCGTTTGCGGCGTATGAAGCTTGTCCGCCGGCGACACCGCCTGCAGCAACTTCATTGAATGACATCTGCACAACCATCTGGCCGATACTACCAAGTAAGTACATAAGTAAAAACGACAGCGCTGAGTTAGATTTACCTGCCGTTATTCTCTCGACACCTTCTGAGTACTTCCAAACCCACCAAATGTTGGCGATAGGCACAATAAGCAGCCATGCCGTTGGAATATCCGCCCCAAGGCGATTCATCTCATTTTTAGTTTTGACATACCAAACAATACTGTAAATACCAAAAGTGACAAATGGAAGTAACAGTACTGCCACCGGGTTACGATGTTTCACGAGAAAACTCCTTTTATGTGCTAGTGCACGTTATATAGCATAAGCATATACGATAGAGGGGGCTATTGACAAGTTAGCCACGATTGGACGTGCCGATGATCTTTACGAGATCAGCAGGGCGATGAGCCAAAGCATCCGGGTGACAGCCTTCCAAGGTTGAAGGGTTGCTAAAGCCCCAGCTAACGCCGATGCAACGGATACCTGCTTTACGTGCCGCCTCGATATCCCTCGTTTCGTCACCGATATACAAACAGTCTTCGTGGGCCAAACCTTCTTTATTCAATAGCTTCTTAAGACTCCGCGCCTTGCTCGTTAAACCAACATTAGCATAGATCATCGAAACTGACTCCAGCATGTCGTACGTCTTTAAGAAGTGCAAAATGTTATCTTCGCTATTGGTACTGACAATGTAGAGGACATGGTCTTCCGCGAGCGCTTTAAGTGCCTCTGGCATGCCTTCAAAAGCTTGTACTCGATCCATACGACTATTGATCTCAATTCTGCCCTTGATAACGAGACGCGGCACCTGCCATCTCTTGATGCCAATTTTTGCAATAATCTCTTTGATCGACGATTTGCGTAGTCGAGCAATTTCAGCATTAGTAAGCCGCTGCTTACGTTTCAAAACTGCTTCGATGGCTTCGATAAAAATATCAAAACTGTCAGCAATTGTTCCGTCAAAATCGAGAATAACCGCCTTGCACGGAAGCTTAGTGAATGTCATAGTTTAATAATAACAGATAGCAGCTATTCCAGCTCTACGGTGTACGAGGTAATTGTTTGCACTTTTTCGTCAACAAACTCGTAGATATCGCACGAAGAAACTGTCGATGTTGTCCCGTCCGGTGATTCGTAACGAGCAACAGCGTCAACAACTGCGTAATTGTGTCCGTGGAATAGTTTGAAACTATCAAACATCGTATTTGTCTTAGCTAAATATTCGGCCGACTGCTGACATGCCGCGACAACGCTCGCTTTATCATAAAACTGTTCCCCACCAACGTTATTCCATCGCATGTCATGCGCAAGATATGGATAGACTTTTTCAAATTGATGCGTCGAGAAGAGCTCGGCGATTTGTTTTGGGGTTCGTTGTTCATGCATATTGGTAGTATATCAGAGAGCGTCCGTGCTCATCGTGGCCGCGTCAAATCATTAGAACAAAAAGTATTGAGCAAAGTATTTATCTCCTCTCTAGACTTCAACTCATAAAAAGCACAGTTTTTGGAAAGCAAATTTTTGGACTTTTCCACTTCTCTTTTTAACTTTTTATCCCAAAATTTTATCAACATAAAATTTTTTATAACATTAATAAACAATGACTGCCCATGGGAAAACTCTCGATTTGCTTTTTTAAGCTCATATCGGCTACGTATATTGCTTTGTAACTCTTCGCTTGGAAGATTTAGATAGATCACCACATCTGCACTCTTCCAAAGTTCATTTGGCATCAGATGGCCGTGATATCCATCGATGATAATATCGCGCGTATTGCCAAGCAGTTTACCGAACATTTTACGGTATAGCTTCTTGGACACTATGCAGTATGGATACTTATCAAACAGCACATCGATGTCGAGCTTTGCAATGCCCGTCACCGTATGCAGCGAATCAGCAAGATATGTTTTTCCCGAACCCGGATGGCCAATAATGAGTATCCGCATTTAATTTAATCCTTGTGAAATCATTGTACACTAGAGACTATATGAAAATACTATTCGTCTGTCGTCAAAATGTAGGCCGTAGTCAAATGGCAAAAGCTTTCTACAATTCAATTACTCATTCAAACGATGCTGCTTCTGCAGGTACAAAAGTTGAAGAAGTTGGCCAAACTCTACGAGAACGCAAGCAAACAACTCAATCGAAGACCTTTTTTGTACTTGATGTGATGAATGATGTAGGCATAGACATGGCTGATTATACTCGTGCCGTACTCAAAAAAGAAGATATGGCTCAATATGACCGCATTATCAGCATGGTAGATAAAATTGATGCACCGCAATGGTTATTGCATTCACCAAAATATGAACATTGGGACGTCGAAGACCCACGTGGACAAGATTATGAAACAACTATAAAAGTTAGAGACAAAATCAAAGCAAAAGTGCTCGATCTGCTTGCTTAACTCAAATTATGCCGATAAAGTAACACCTCATCCAAAATCACCAGCGCCACGAATAACTCAAAACAAAACGCACCCGTTATCATAAGTATGCTGTACGCGCTTACGGCGTATATGCAAAACTTCACCAGATAATATGGTAGCTTCATGAGCTTTTTTGATGCCCGCGGCGCCATAAACAAGCTCCATACTGCAATTACCGCAGCAAAGAGAATTGCAGCAATAATGATTTGCGCATATTGCTCGACAGGTAACGTAAAAGCGATTGCGGCAAAGAATACAAAGGCTACTAGCTCAAGCAAGAATGCAATCGCTAAAACTGCTGGCTTCACGACGCTGTATATGTTTGCTTTATGTAGTCTAAAAGCTCTGGAAATCTTTCGCGCTCGAGAAAATGTTTGCCACCTAGGATTTTTATAGAAATCGCCTCAAGTCGCTCGACAATATATTCGAATTCGGCTTGTGGTATGTATGGGTCGTCATCTCCTGATATCAACGCTATCTTAGCTTGATTTGCTTTAATCTTTCCCCATTGCCAAGGTGTTTCGTAATAGCCGCTTTGCTTCTCGTCTTCATCACCGAGGTCCGTATAGCATGGTGACACTAGAATAGATCCAAGGAGCCTATTGTTCTCGGCATATCGCATAGCCGCAACCGCCCCAGAAGACCAGCCGATAATAACATCTTGCTCGCCAGCACCCACTTGTTCTTTTAAGAAAGGTAGCCAGTACTCTGAACGAGCCATCACAGAGTCAGGCATCGTCTCAAAGAAAGTTTCAAAGCCAAGTGCTTCGAGCTCTTCTTTGAGCCATGCCGCCCATGCGAACGACCAATGGGTTGTCTGATTACCATGCACAAATACAAAACGTGGTTTCATACTTACGCAGCCGCCTCATCGGCCTGAAAAATACCAAACGTATTCTGATCAACGTCAAGAAAATACCCTTGCCAGCATTTTCCAGCAATAGCAAACTTGGGCAACGCGACCATGCCACCTGCAGCCAGGATGGCATCGGCAGTTGCGTCAAAATCAGCAACTTCCATAGATACGACATAAGCATTTGTGCCTTGTTGCGCGTGCGGTATCTGCGCGGGTCGCTCCAAGATCGCACCACCAATACCACTTGTTGTAATACGCCAATATTCTATCGGCATGCCTGTTTGTTCTTCAAAGGTCCAGTCGAAAGCTTTTTTATAAAACTCGACAAGTTCTTTTGGTTGAGAGGCTTGTATTTCGAAGTATTGTGGTTGATTCATATACATAGTATACAACCACTTATCATTGACCGCGCGCTTAACCGATAAAGATGTAATCGCGGACGATCATGCCATCGGCGCCACACTTCAGCATGTTCATACCTGTCATCATTATCACGCCGTCTGGTGTCGACATCTTCCACACCACCTTAACGATGTCATGGTTGCGCGAGAATCCAGTTTTTTCCGTAACTAACCCTTTGCCTTGCACAAGACGTAGATTGACCTGACGAATATTTTCGGCGATTTCAGCACGACCATGTCGCTCAACAGGCCCATCACCTGGCTCTTCGGCATAAAAATCTGCGTCAGATACATATAATGTCGTAACTAATTTTTCACGCGTGGCATCATCGGTAGTACTCCACGCAGTTATGTAATTATCAGTAAACTCGATATCATTAGTTTCAGTATTCATTGCTTTGCTACCTCTTGTTGCATTGATGTTGCGTACAACTATAAACAAATAGGTATCATAATGCAACCTATTATGCTAAACTTTTATTATGAAACGATACGATCTTAAATCGCACTGCGCCGTCAACTTTGCACTTGAAGCAATCGGCGACCCCTGGTCGCTCTTAATTGTGCGCGATATAGCATTTGACGGTAAGCATACATTCAATGAATTCTTAGCATCCGAAGAGCGCATAGCAAAAAACATACTTGCAGATCGGCTTATGACTTTAGAAAAAGCTGGTATTGTAGTAAAACAAAATAATGCAGAAGACCGCAGAAAAGGCTTCTACGCTCTTACTGAAAAAGGCGTCGACTTAATTCCTATATTGTTCGAACTATCAAGCTGGAGCGTCAAGTACGACACGAGTACAGCGGCAAACAAGCGGTTCGGCGAAGCCTATTTTGCCGACAAATCACATGTTACAAAAGTAGTCCAAGATGCCGTGCGAGAAGGCCGAGCGGCATTTGCTGGTGAACATAGTGCGGCAAGTGAGCTTATGCGTTAAATCGCTGAGCCGAGCGAGCACGCGCCTTCGCCGCCTCAACGTCGCGGCTGCGCGGTGTAGCCTGCGTCACAAGATCTTCAAGAAGATGTTGACTGGCATGAGCGATGGCTTCAATTGCGTGATTAAATACAGCTTCATTGGCCACCGATGGTTTTTGAAAGCCTGATATTTTACGGACGAACTGTGTTGCCGCAGCGTGTACTTCATCATCCGTCGCGTGCGGTTCAAAATTATAGAGTTGCTTAATATTTCTACACATAGAGATAGCTGCTGTATACGATTTTAGCTCTGGATCGATTCAACATACGCTTTGAAATTGTTCAAATATGCTTGCCAACCTGCGCGCTGCATGTCTTCAGAGTTTTCTTTCTCTGCATCAAAAGCTTGGTCTATTCGTGTCCCTTGCTCGGTTTCAGAAAAAGCCACTCTTACCTTTCGACCGTCTTCCATTGTGTAGGTCAAAAGTTTTTGTGGTTCTACCTCACCATACGTCCATGCCATGACAAATTCCATCGATCCGTCTTTTGCGTAGTTTCGAGCTTTGTACAAACCGCCAGGTGTTACGTCATTTTCGATACCTTCAGCGGCCCAGTCGTCACTTGCAAAACTCCAATACTTTACTGCTTCGATGTCAGTCCATGCATTCCATACTTTTGCAATTGGTGCATTTATAGTGGCGGTTATTTCAATCATTGAGTTCTCCCCTGTCACTTTTAGCGTATGCCCAGCTTAGCTTCCACCTGCTCTTTGTTGATGCCGTTGGTGATGTTCGTGAACCCAAGTGTGCCGAGTATATTCATGGCCACGTTACTCCTACTGCCCGTCCGACAATAAACAACAATGTTGCTGTCTTTCGGCAAATCAGCTAACTGCTTTGCGCCATTCATAAGTTCAGTTGGAGGCACATTAAGCGCACCTGTTACATGGCCACTTTGATATTCATCCGGCTCGCGGACGTCGATGACGATATATTGCATATTTCTATTATAACAAAAACGATCTCACAACAACGAGATCGCTTGGCACAAGAATGCATGTATTCTACTTGGAGGGCCATAGTCAGCCTTATAGCAACTGTTATGCAGAACAAGCCGATGGCTAATACGGCTAAAGTAACCTAAACTAGGATCATGGCGTGCTGGGAAGTCTGGTCAGCGATCTATTAAAGCTGTTAGGAAATCTCATGCAAAGAAAAATACTTCAGATTGTTAAAGTCCTGCACCCATCTAGGATTTCAGGAATGTCGCAATACTTACTCAAGGATGAAGCCATAAGCGGTAAGTTCATACTGGGAGCTACGTTATTGGCGCTGGTTGCGGCTAACACGGCGTTATCTAGTGGGTATGAACACTTCTGGCATACTCATCTAAATGTCGGGCTAGGTAGCTGGTCGATCGATAAAGATCTTAGACACTGGGTGGACGAAGGATTAATGGCAATATTCTTCCTAGTAGTCGGTCTCGAGCTAAAACGTGAACTTATACAGGGCGAATTAAGGAAATTCAGGACAGCTATACTGCCGTTTGCAGCCGCACTTGGTGGAATGGTCGTTCCTGCCGTTATTTATTTGTCTTTCAACATGTCGTCAGAAGCCGTGAATGGCTGGGCAATACCAATGGCTACCGACATAGCATTTGCGATTGGTATCTTAGCTCTGATTGGTAAAGGCATACCGCCAGCAATAAGACTGTTCTTGCTTACACTGGCTATTGTTGATGACGTTGGTGCAATAATCGTCATCGCAGTCTTTTACAGTCAAGGCATAAATGTCGGACTGTTGATAGCATCAGCTTTACTATGTGCACTACTATTTTTAGCAGGCAGAGCTCGTAAGTTGAGCATGCCAATATATGTAATTGGCTGCATCGTACTTTGGTTGGTTGTCAACGCATCTGGCATACACGCCAGTATAGCTGGCGCCGCCATGGGTTTGCTTGCTCCTTTAGCTATAGCTGGGCGCGGCAGTAAGTCTATTGCCGAGCGCACTGAGCACGCCATGATACCTATATCGACATTCATCGTCGTGCCGCTATTCGCCTTTGCTAATACGGGCGTTGTGTTGTCGCTCAGTAGCTTCAATAATGATTCGGCACTTCCAATTGCGGCCGGAATTGTACTCGGACTTGTTGTTGGAAAAGTAGTCGGAATTGTTGGTGCCTCGTGGCTTATGATCAGATTCAAATTTGCAGACTTACCGACAGGGTCAAGCTGGACCCATATAGTTGGTGTCGGTCTGCTAGCGGGCATAGGGTTTACTGTATCTATTTTTGTAACAGAGCTAGCCTTTAACCAGGATGAATTCATTACAGTCGCTAAGCTCAGTATTATCGCCGCTTCTGCGATCAGTGGCTGTCTCGGACTGCTAGTTCTGAAATATAAAAAACGACCTCGTAATAACGAAGTCGCTAGATAGAAAAGTATATTTTATAACGGAACTGGAGGTGCAGACCCCAAGCATTTAGCACCTGTAATAGATGAATTTAAGAGGTGGAGGAATATATTAGAGTCAGATTATTTAGCAAGTAAAAACAGATACGAAGTAAGTCTTATGGCTCCCCGTTAGGGGTATAACACCCCATTCAATTTAGCTCATGCGGTATATATAAGCAGCTTCAATATAATTATTATTAATTGTGTTACCGATAAAATCTATTCCTGATATATCTCTGGGGCCGGTAGCAATTGCTACCTTTAACAACTTTATCAGTTGGTGGTTTGGACTCGTTACGGATAATAGACTCATATCTATTCCTACTGCCTTCTGAAATGAAAGTAGCCGGTTATACGCCTCTTTTGGGCCTTCGGCGTCGACAATAGGGGTTGCGAAGATGAGAGTCCATTTTTTAACATCTGACTCCCAGAACCAAAAAGCGGAAGTAACTACAAATTCTTTGAGGTCACAATACGACAGAAGTTCGCCACCCTGGGCTTTTAATATGTGGTTTAGTGATTCTTTATCCATTGTGCAATTCCATTTATGGGGTCATTAATTGAACTAATCATATCTCGTGCTGTGTGTGCTTTGATACTTACATCATACCTTTTATCCTCTTTCCAGTCTTTAACCACACTCCAATTTGATGATAAGTCCTGATTAGTTGCAAGGCTTTGATCTAATTCGATCTTCAATCCGGCCAAACCGACTAGCTTTTCCAATTCATGCGTGTAGGCTGCATTGGCTAACGCTTTGTCTGGAAAGTCGTGTTTTCTAACGTTTCCTGCAATTTTTGCTTTCAGTAAGCACTCAACAGAATAACCGGCCAAATAATAAGCTCCATGATATTTACGTAATCTCAGTAGACATTGTGCTTCATCTAGCCTTATCTCGGCTAATTTTAAAAGCATTTTACGATTGACGTTAAAACTCATGGTTTGATTATAACTTTATTAGGCATAAAATTATCTTATGATTAATCAAATTGAGGTGGGGGGACGCCCAAAAGGTACCACACAGCAACTTGACCTTCGCCAACAGAAATTTGTTGAGCTTTATTGCGATACCGGCAGTGCTACGTACAGTAATTGTTATCAATCTGCGTTGGCAGCCGGTTATACCGAGCAAACAGCTCGCAATCTATCGCACAACCGCCCTACATGGCTATCGGATAAACTCGGTCAGCTGAGAGTCTTCGAACCACAAGATTTGGTTGCTAAGTTATCTCAAATTATTGATAATCCACACGAAACTACTGCCAATCAATTAAAGGCGATTGATATGCTACTCAAAGTTAATAACATGTACCGCCCAGCAGTGCATACCTTCAATCAGATAAATATTCAGAGCGTATTAGATTGATCTCGTAAATGGTATAATACTATCAAAGAAGCAACCGTGCAGCAGGACGTCACACTGCTAATAACAATTTAACTATCTGACCGGCGTTTGTCGGACACAAAGTAAAAAGGAGCAACCAGATAAGAAAGGTCTAAGACCTGTGGTTGCTCACGTTCAAAAACAACTTACTAAAAAAGAAATAGCCATGGAGTGTGACAAATGGGCCGCACTGCTACTGGTGGCATATAAGAAACGCAAACAGGCAACTAAGGCATAGCCAGCTACAATGGTTATAGGGTAAAATCCGTGATAAATAGGTGGATATCATTAATGGCAACTTCTTTCGCTGTATCACGCAGCATACCCTAGGAGTTGCCATTTATGTTGGGAGCGTACATGAGTCAAAAACTCAAAGCGGTGGCACAGTGCCGCGTATCCACTTCAAAGCAGCGGCTAGAAGGGACAAGCTTAGAAGCACAGGAGCGATATATCTATGAGTGTGCTGATTATTTTGGTGCAGAAATCGTCAAGATTTGGTCATTAGATGTATCAAGTCGCAAAGGTAAGAATCTAGCTCGAAAAGATTTAAAAGAAATATTTGAATACTGTAAAAAGCATAAAGTCCAATACTATATTCTCGACGAAGTTGACCGGTTTATGCGTTCAGTTGAAGAATATTATTGGTCGAAAGTAGAGTTCAAGAAAATTGGCGTTTCACTGGCATACGCCAAAATGCCCGAAATCACCCACGCCGACAATCCTATGACTGTTTTTAAAGAAATGGTGTCTATTTTTCAAGCCGAAGCTAGTAATCACGAGCGTATCACCAAAACCAATGACAAAATGCAATCTCGAATCAATGAGGGCTATTATCCAGGCTACTGCCACACCGGTTACACTAAGTCAGACGTTAGAGGTTTACACGTTCCAAAACAGCCAGAATTTAGTTTACTGCAAGAAGCTATCACTAATTTGGCAAACGGCACCACTACGTTGCAATCGTCACTTAAATGGCTTGACCGCAACGGTTTTACAAAGAAGAATGGTGGCAAATTGGACATGACTAGGTTCAAGCAAATCCTGCAAGAGCCTTATTATTATGGTGCTGTATCCATGCGTAACTTTAAGCAGTACGAGCAAGGGCTGCACCAAGCAATGATTACGAAGGAGCAATTTGATGTGGTGGCACGTATTGCCAGAGGCCAAAAAGCCAAGTTCACCGTCGATCGCCATAATCCCGATTTTCCACTTAATGGGCTTTTATGTGAAGACTGTTATATAGATCACACGGTTGCTGCCGGCAAGTTTACAGGCTACCAGAACCATAACGGTAAGCGGAAACATGATATTGTGTATTACCGGCGATACCACTGCCGCAACTGCGGCATGTCTTTTACTCGCAATGTTTTGCATAAAATGACCGCAGATTACTTAGCTCCGATTAAACTTGACCCGACGGTGCGAGTAGAGCTACTACATAGTTTACGAAGAGCGTGGGCTGATATAGAGCGTTCAAGCCTTAATGAGGTGAATAGATTACAGACACGCTTACAGCAGGCGAACGAACAGCGGTTGAAACTGGTAACTGCTTTGGCGATGAATCCAGAATTGACGGCAGACTTAAACGAAGCTATTAAGCTCAAAAAGACAGAAATTGACATTATAGAGGGAGAATTAGACAAATCTCAGGATATTGAAGCGGACTTTAACGAGTTTGCAGCTTTTGCACTGGATTTTGTAGATAACCTTAAAGAACACTGGTGGCAGCTTGACCATGACGACAGGGGTAGGTGCGAACTGCTTCTGTTTCCGCAGTTTTTACGCGTGAATCATAAACGAAAAGTTAGCACCCCTGAAATTAGTGCTATTTACAGATACGAACCAACAAAAAAGACACCTATCGGTGCCTTGAATGGTACTAATGGAGGACCATCGTGGAAGCTATCGCAACCAAAATTGTGCAGAGCACTGATCTTCGTCTGCCTACTATAACATCAAATCATTATTCAATATAGGTGCGACCTAGATGTCGTCCGAGACGACAATTCGTTCAGCAATGTCTATAACAGTACCAGAATAGAGTTTATATATTTTCTTTTGAGTCTCATTCTCACTAAAAATGTAGCTAATGTCTTCAATATCAATAGCTTGTGAAAATGGATTACCATGAAAATAGCCATTTCGAAGTTTACGCAGTGTATGCAAACTCGTTTTCTCCTGAGTGGTAATTAAATCAGACTCACAAGCCCTATCTATAACATCCACAAATCTAGCATTGTCCTCGATTGATAAAGCATATTTGAGCATTGCTTCGGTTAAAACAAAAATACAAGATATAGCCGAGTAATAATGTTCGGCGTTGAATGATAGTTCAGCCTCGCACGCTAGATTACCTAAAACTGGATGATGGGCAATGATATTATTGGTCTGTTTTGTCCGCATCATCACTTTTTCTTTTTTGCTCTAAATCGATCTGTATAAGAACATCGAAGAAACCAGCGAGATTTTTAAGTTCTTCAGTAGAGAGTTCTTTTTTAGCCATTATTCTACGTTATGATATACACGATTATTAGTAAGTTTAATGTTCGGAACCCAGAATGGTTTACCGTCCCAACCTAAATCCTTGTCACCAGTAAGCTGGTAAAGCGTTATCACTGGACGGTCTTCATACTGCATAGTTGTACGTCGGTCATCAGGAGAGAGTAGAGTGCGTGTACCATTACTAATTTTACGACCCCTACGCACTATCAGCTTTAGTGTTTTAGGAGCTTTACGCTCATCTCCTGCTGCCTTGATAGCATTAATGTAGTTAGTCATATTCCATCCGTTTACTGGATCAGAACTGAACTGCTTCAAGATACTAACTGCATCTTCGAAACTCACATCATGCTCTGCTGCTTTATCGTCATAGCCTTCAAGGGCATTTTCAACGTCAGCTTGAGAAGACTGATCTGGTTGCGGTGGAAAATAGTTAACTCCACCAACAATGTACGAGTACTTAGATTGATCTACAACATTCTTGCGTGTAGGTTTTGTCTTACCAGTTGTGACAATTTGCATCTCATCAAATCGTTCCTCTTCAACTGCTTTTAGCAAAGTCTCACCTGAAGCATTGATTTCAGCGAACATCTTGAAAAGTGGCAGCGGCATAAATACACGCATGAGTTGACGATCACGGTCGTAGCCAAACATTCGGCAATGTTGCCAAAAAGTATCTGCCTGAGGTGATTTAGCTGAACGGCAATAATAAACGGTTTGTAGGCTTTTGAAAGTTACGCCACGACCCAAACTATTCCCACCAATCACGATGTTTAATCCGTCTTCGTACGTGAGACGTGACTTGCCACTAGGCCCAGAGTTCATAGTCGTAACTTCAATCTCAGGCTTTGTTTTTAAGTAATCCATAACTTCTTGGAAATCTCTAATATCAGGTTTAGATTCCTGTAAGTTTTTCCAAGCAGCTTCTAGCTTCACTCTTATACTAGGCTGATCAATGTTGAGGAACGTATCTCCAAGATAAGCTAGTACTTTTTCGTAAATCTTTTCATGATCTCCGATGCCACTACTTGGATGAATTAAGAAGTTACAAACTTTAGAATCTCCACTCAACATAATGTGAGCACTCGTTACTAAATAGGTGTCTATTGCCTTTGTCATGCCCTCTGGTGTCTCGGCTGATTTTAAAAGCACCTCTAACTCATCATCATCGGTGGTTATATTGGTGAAAGGCTTTGGATCACTATAAAAGAAGTCACCACCTAAATAATTCTTTCCAGGAGGAAAATAATGTACGAATGTCGGTTTAAAGGCTGACTCGTCGGATTGCAACAGCAGTGATTGAGGGGTTGCTGTAACTTGAAGATATACGCTACTCGTAGACAGGCTAAGTATGTGGCTCAAATGCTTATTAATAGTACTGATGTCTTTTTGATTCACCTTAGTATTTGGACTAGCATTATCGGCCTCGTCATCGATAACAAATATAGGACGACCAGCAATTAATCCAGATGAAGCTAAGGTGTTTCGCCATTTACCTAAAATCTTAGTGTTCTTCTTGAGAATAATAAGCGTTGGTTTTCGGCCAGCTTGAGATCTGAATCTGACTTCATCATTCTCGTCACAAACGTTAAAAGTATCCATAGATTCCATTGCACGTTTAAAAGTTTGCTGCTGCAATGCACTACTGGATGAGGTCAAAAGAATAAAGATATTGAATCCTGGATCTGTATCTGCTGTTGCTGCTGTAATACCTAGCATTTGGCCTGTCTTGCCACTTTGCACCTGGCCTAAAAGCAGTCCAACTATGTGCTCTCTGTGGGTGAACTGTTCAATATGTTCTGGCATCAACTTTTCGACTGTTTTTCTTACAGAACTAACAGCGTCTGGTGACGATTGAGCTAATATATCTAAGTAACTTTTTAAGTGATTTGTCATTTTAATTTACTCCGAAATCCATATACCATAAATCCTGGTCTGCCAGTTTGGTCATTGTTATATTTGCTCTTCCATAATCCGCTAGGGTCTGGTCAGAAACACGCTCACCTGGTGTTAATAAACCTGCGTTTTCTAGGCGACCTTTTAGCCATTTGCCCAGAACTTTAAGGTCGTCTTCTGACCTTAGGTTCTTACTGTTCTGACCACTCACTTTGCACTGGAATGTCCAACCATCATCAGTGATGACACAGAAAGATCCGCCATCACCTTTTGCATCTGCTTGAGGGTAGCCAGGTAAGCAGGTAATGTCTTTGGTCACAATAAGTTCAACTTCGTACCACGGCCGAGGCATAACAAAGCCTTGAGAGTTCCTACGTCCCTCACCGAACGATGCATTGATTCCACTACGTTGGGCTTCATCGGCTTTTAAGGGAAGACTGAAAGTGGTATCAGATAGATTGATTCTCGCATTATCAATCTCGATTTTCGTAACTCTTTTGACACCAATTTGATCTACGAGTAGGTCATTTTCAGGAATGTTTACCTTAACGTCTAGCTCGGACAAAGGACTTGAACCCTTACTTATAAGATCTTGAATGAAAGCAGACAAATCGGTATCGTCAGCTTTGTTTTCAATCAGGTAGTCTGCTTCATACTGCCTTTGGCCTTCAATGATATTAGACAAGTTAGACGACCCTATAATAGAGCCGATTATGTTTTCGCTATTTACGAAGCTGACAATCTTTCCATGAAAAGGAAAAGTTGTGACCATGTAAACTTGTCCGAGATTATTATCTCGTAGTGTTTTATCAAGGCTTCTTAACGCTTCATTTTGCACTGGCGTAAGACCGTCAAAATAGTGCATACCGACGCAAAGGTTGAGTCGTGGACCACCGTTTGCCTCGATTATGTTTCTCAGATCGATTGCAGAGTCGGTTGATATGTACCCAGTGGCAAGATTTACGCTATCGCTATCTTTAAGTAGTGACTTGAAGGTGTCAGTGTACGTCTTTGAGTCAGTACGTACAGGGGGGAAGTTTGATAGCAATAGCGACATATTATTCTGATGCCAATACTAGCTTCTTTAGCTTAACGCCAAAGTTAAGATGATCTTTGAAGTTGAACGCTTCCTTACGATTTACAACTGTTACTACGTCAGCTTCAAACGCTGGTAATAGTGTTTCAGCTACTACCTTAGCGGCAATAGGTGGAACTGAGTTTCCAATTTGTCGTCGTACTTCTGTGATAGATCCCTCAAACTTGAAATCGTCAGGATAACCAAACAAACGTGCTCGTTCTCGATTAGTAAGTGGGCGATTCTCCTCGTAGTGATAACCCCAAGTTCCACCACCACCACCAGCAATGATAGTTGTAGATGGTTTGTTGCGATCTAGTCGTCGGTATACGTGACTGATCATACCTTTAACATAGTAGGGACTGTCTTTAGGAATTGAAGTAAAGTTCCCACCTTCAGGAATCAGACCAAGCATTGTTCGAGTTTTGTCTTTTATGTTCTGATGTTCGTTATTGAATAGAGCTTTTTCAGCACCTTTGAGAGCTTCACCAGCAGTGAAGTATGGCTTATTTGCACGTGGACCATGAGTAGGTTCAGGCTTTTCATAATCGAAGTTAACGTCGTGACGAACACCGATTATAAGTACACGTTCTCGGAGTTGTGGAGCACCATATTCAGCGAAGTTGTATAGGTTTACATTCAACTTATAGCCCAGTGCTGCGAAATCATCTACTACCTGACGAATAGCTCGTCCACCATTTGCAGTAAGTAAACCTTTGACGTTCTCTGCGACAAATACTTTAGGCATTTTAGTTTCAACCGCACGTACAAAATGCTTGTACAAGTTGCCTCGGTCAGTTTCGAGTCCGCCTCGTTTGTAAATCATAGAGAAATCTTGGCAAGGGAATCCACCAGTGATGATGTCTACATCTGGCGTGTCATTAAAGTCTATATCGACGATACTTCCTTCAACTACGTGAGGGCCGAAGTTCTTAGCATAAGTTACAGTAGACCAGTGTTCATAGTCGTTTGCCCACTTGATGTCATAGCCTGCTTGTTTGAATCCTAGATCAAGCCCACCACAGCCTGAAAAGAGCGATAGAACCGTTGGTTTTCGTGTACTCATATTCATATTCCCCGAACTTATTCATTTATGCTTTTGTCTAAAAGTTATTATAAATCAAACCGAACAAAAAAGCCGCAACAATTCGGCCGCATTGATAGCATTTAGTTTATATTTTATAAGTACTTTTGTGATTTTGAGAGGTAAATAGACTTATATTCTACGTTGTAGTAATTGCCGCACAATTTACTACACCCACTAATATATTAAAAATCTGTTAGTTCAGATATTCGCACATTGAACGCTTTAGCAAGTTTTTCGATGTTCTTGAAAGACGGATTTCTTACGCCTCTTTCTATGCCTGAGATATACGTGCGGTCTAAACCAGTTATCTCACCAAGTTTTTCTTGAGATAAGTCTGCCGCTAATCTAAGTGTTTTTACCTTTTTGCCTAATTTTTGCTGTGCATTAGTTCTAGCCATACATCAAAGATGCCCTGATGTTACTTATAGGTCTACGGACTATAAGTAACATATTACTCTGTTATAATCTGTTGTTTATGCAATAATTAAATTATGACAATAGGAATATATAAATGAGATACCGTGCATATTTTTTAGACGCTTCCGATTTGGCGATTCATTCCGCTCCGAGAGCAATAACCGTGAACGTTAAAAAGAAATACGTGAACTTTGAGTTCATGTTGAAAGTGCCGATGGATCGAGTCGAATCTATGACAATGGAATACGAGTCATCCGACAAAGCCTTCTCGGTCGCAAAAGCTGGTGTTGGTTTACTTATTGCTGGGCCTGTCGGACTTGCTGGTGGAGCACTAGGGGGAAAGAAGACTAAGCTAATCTTAACGATCAACTACGTTAATGATAATGGTCAGAATGTATATATAAAAATTGAGGGTAATACAACAGCTTTAATAAAGAAAAAGTACGATAAAATACAGTCCAAAAATAGCAAATAAAATCATGCCCACCCCTGTTAAATATGTGTTGTAAATGCTACAATAATGACATGAAACAACAAGATATTTATGAAAATGTACAACCAGTTATTTATTCTATCGGACATTCAAATCGCTCGTTCGATGAGTTCCAAAAGCTATTATTTAATGCAGGAATACAAACGGTAATCGATTGCAGATCTAGGCCTCGGAGTAGATTTCCTCAATTCAATCAAAACAGATTACAGAGTAATCTAGCGGACAGCAGTATTTATTATGAGTTCAAGGGGGATAACCTCGGAGGGCTTGGTACGAACGTCGATCAGGTCGAAACAATAGATGATTTGTCTGAACGTGTGAAACTTGGTGAATGTATAGTATTGATGTGCAGCGAAGGCAATCCAGCAAATTGCCACAGGAGTTCTGTACTTGCTCCACTTTTTGAATCAAAAGGTCTCGTCGTTTGCCATCTTCTATACGAGGGTATGAAATGAATCAGTTGATCGCTTCGTCGGATCTACTCAGTCAGCGTTTTTATGACGCTGTTTTCAATAGCCTAGACGTTCGAGCTTCAACAATAACTGACTATAAATATCGGATTAAACACTTCCTTGTATTTGTTGAGCAGAGAGGTATTGATTACAATCTTCTGCTGTCATACAAGCGTTCTCTTGAAGCTAATGAGGATTATGGCGTATCGACCAAGAATAAGTACTTAACGGCAGCTACGACGTTTCTACGGCAATGCAGGGAGCTCGGATTCATTACTACTGAGATCAACTGTCGTGTTAGTTTCTTCACACAATCAAAGAAACATAAGAAGTTCGGCATTACAGAGAATGAAGCGAGTAGAATATGTGATTGGATCAGAGTACATCCTAACAAAACTCGTGAGACTACGATGTTATGTCTACTGCTGTTTCAGGGTCTAAGACAGGCAGAGGTCTGTAATATCAAAATCTCAGACGTAAATCTTGGACAAAGAGTGGTCTTCGTTAAGGGTAAAGGTAGAGACGATAAAGATCCAGTGCATTTGCATCCTAATACCTATCGAATACTGAAAACCTACATCGATACAACGGTTGCCTCTGATGCCTATCTGTTTTACAGCAAAAGTTGCAAGAGCGAAGATAATCGGCTAACCGAACGAGGACTACGGTCTATCATCAAATCTATTCTTTCTGATTTAGGAATAGATAAAGATGTTCACGGCTTTCGACACTATTTCACTACGCATCTAATAAAAATGATGCCAGGAGAACTGACTAAGGTTGCTCAGTTCACAAGACATCGCAGTCTTGAAATGCTGTCCGTTTATAATGATGCACTTTTAGATGAAGAAAATAACACTATCTTCGATAACGCCTTCGAACCATTGCTTGTTCGGTAGCCTGTTCTTGCCTACTACTCCTATTATTTGCTGTTACAGCGTTATCACTAAGCTATTCTCAATGCCATTTTTACCTAAATCGAATAGTGTTATAACAGTAAATAACAGGCACTTTTATAATTCTGTCCCTGTACGTGTGCCTGCACTAAGCTGTAATATACCTGTTCGCTACTGTACTTATTGCGTATTTAGCTGTACTTATTAGCATGAATCGACTTAAGTTAGATACTGATTCCAGTAAAGTACAGGCACTTCCACGAGTTCATAAGTGTTCAATTGAACGTAGACTATGGCTAACATACGTATCATCTACCAACTTATAGCTAGCTCATATCGTCAGATTGGCTAACAGATAGACAGTTTAGGCCGTTTCCAAATCATTCAATGCAAGTAGAATCTAGCCAGTTTTCAGAATCCTTATCTGTTGATGTGTAGAGCCATAGACTCTAAAACAGGTCATTACTTCCTATAAACATAAATACAGGAACTAATTTTAGGAGTAAAATAAGTATATGAACGAGCATAAAATAACCGATAGTATCATTCTTACCATTAAAGATGGTGATATTATCCAAACACCTAAAGACACACTTACGGTGTTAACTATTATTCATGTCAAAGAAAATCATGGAGAGATTACCCGACTACTGAAAAAATATCATATTTGGATGACGTACGAGTATATTTCCGATCATCGTCGTCAGCGAAATGACAACGCTTCTATTACTGAGTTAGACAGACGTGATGCTGCATATACTTTCTTTGATAACCGTTTCCATGATTGTAACGATACTATTCCTGAGGAGAATGGAGTTTATCTCACCAGTAAAGGTGCAACCTACATTGATAATATAGATACATTTACTCCACCGCAGAGCCCTAAACTTTAGTAGTCCGCCGTTGTGGCCGCATCATGAATGTAGTCGTACTTGGTGGCTCTATGGTCGTTAGCCTCAAAGTCTTCGTATACCTTTCGAAGTGCTAATTTATCGTCTTCGGTTTTAGGCTTTATATAAAACTTTCCAACCATTTTATTATCGAAGAAATGCCTTTGAGGAGAAACGACATCGGTATGAATTACGTCGCTCCCTAAAATGTCATGATTAAAATACTCGATAACTTTTCTATGAATTAGTTCCACGTAATCGTCCTCAGTATCGCTAGGACTAGAATAATCACCGTGCGTTAAACGGTGTCTTAAACCCGTCCGAGGTTTAAAGATAGTGCTCTTTAACTCCTCTCCTAAAATATGCACAAGCAAGTCCCAATCCTTATTTCCGTTATCCTTTTTTACTAATGCTTCTAGTGCAGAGAACATCATCAACAGTTTTGACGAATAGCCCAAAGTATTAACGGCATCATTCCAGTATTTATAAAACTCAGCTCTAATAGATTGATTATCGGCAAGAGTTATTAAGCCACCATACTGTTCTTCTAGGAACATTAAGCCCACGTGGGAGCTATCATGAATATAATTGAAGAACGCAAAGTCCTTGTCTTCACGCTTTATCATGAATGGCTGTCGTTTAAACTCCATATAACACTGTGCGATTAGAGTTATCTTGGGGACTAATTTAGTTAGCTTAGATTGGAATATAACGTAGGCATCTTGAATGTTTTCCGCTTCAACATCAGATTCTGCGGTCCATGCGTCTCCCAGCCAGCCGTCTCTATGATTAAATGACCATTGCCTAAAGGTTACACTATCAATTTCAAACCAACTCGTTTGTGAGTCTCTCATAACCGCATTGCTGGCAGTAGTTGATATTCTTTGTTCGATAAAATAATTCATTCCTTTTTGATTATATACCGCTAAGAAATGGTGAGAAGTGCCGAGAATACAGCCAAACATGTTTCTGTATAAAACCATAGCTAAAATGTTATAATGAAGTAGTACCTTATAAATTAAAAATAGGCTTTCAAAAGTGAGTTGTTAAAAGGAATACATAATTGATTCCGCCACTTTTGTTAGAAAACCCTCGAAATAGCGTCTTCGGACTTGTAGAGTAACCGCCAATTTATAGCAGGTTATTTAACACGTTCAGAGACGTTTTTTATTCCCTCAAATTGGTCTACGAAACGAGGATGTAGATGAAAGAACAGAAGCAAATATCAGATCTAGGCTTAGCAGCATCTCTGCTAGCCTGCGGCGAAGCAATTATAACAGTAGACAAAACAAATCCACGCCGAGTGATGTTTTGCTTTGAATATAGTGATTACCTAGACGAGCTAATCGACAGTTATTGGTCTGATAGCCTGAAGGTTTCAGGACGATTACTCATGGAGCAAATTAAACTATTGAAGTCGAGGATCTACTCGTGAGTAGTGTGATGTTTTTAGACACTGAAATAGCAGAGTTCAAGTCACTTTATAAATCACGCTTCAATATCAATATAGATGATGGTACTGCGCGCAAAAAGTTATCTTTGCTTGTTCGACAGATGGAAATAATCTATCAACCAATCAAGAAGTTGGCAATCGTGAAATATGAAAATGAGGAAAAAGATGAGCTTGAACGACCAGCAGAGAGTATCTGATCTAGCAAAGCATAGTATTCGATATAGTGTTGCGTTTACTCACGCACTAGGTGGATCGGTAGTCGCTGGTATTATGCTAAGCCAATTATTGTACTGGAATGATAAAGGACACAGGCATGATCGTTTCTTCTATAAGACAGTCGAAGAATTATACATCGAAACTGGTCTTAAAAAAGATCAGCAGTTAACCGCAATAAGAGTCTTGAAGAAGTATGATCTGATCGAATTGAAGCTCGCAGGTATTCCTGCTAAGCGACATTTCCAAGTAAATGTAGAAAAGGTTATGAATCTGATAACTACTTGGTTAGAAAACGATTCTGAAGATGTACGGAAAATAATCAACCAGTTGTATGGAAAACGTACAACTATTACAAAAACTACCACT
>CAIJKY010000005.1 GCA_903821365.1 uncultured bacterium
CCAAGGGTTCGGCTGTTCGCCGATTAAAGTGGTACGCGAGCTGGGTTCAGAACGTCGTGAGACAGTTCGGTTTATATCCGGTACGGACGTCAGGAAATTTGAGAGGATTTGCCCCTAGTACGAGAGGACCGGGGTGAACGAACCTCTGGTGTATCGATTGTTCTACCAAGGGCATTGTCGAGTAGCTATGTTCGGAGCAGATAAGCGCTGAAAGCATCTTAAGCGCGAAACTGACCTCAAGATTAGATTTCCCTATGAGGACACAGATAGACGATCTGTTTGATAGGCGCAAGGTGGAAGTGCGGTAACGTATGGAGCCGAAGCGTACTAATAGTCCCATTGCCTTTTTATGATCCATGATTTGTTCGTTGCGAAATAGTGTAGCAATATGCTATGAAACGCGAACGAGTCATGGGGTCCAGAGGCCTGTTATTGCTACTTGTAGTGATAACAAAACCTGGTAGGTCGACTAGTAGTTAGTGTAGTATAAACTCACTAACCCGATCGTTCTTTCATTATATACAATTCAGTAACCGTATGGACATCGAGTCAGTCTCGTTTAGCGCGTGCTAAATATCACTCACTCGGTGCCCATGGCGCTAGGGAAACACCTGTTCTCATGCCGAACACAGAAGTTAAGCCTAGCAGCGGCGATTATACTGCTCATTAGAGTGGGAAACTAGCACGGTGCCGAATTATAAAATAGCCATCCTAATCGGGTGGCTATTTTCTTTTTAGGCTTTTTTGACGGGTCTTTTAAACATAAGCGTAGTGCGGTATACTACATGAAACGACTACATATAAAAAGGGTGTTATTCATGAGTGTCACAATCAATAGTACTTCTCTAAAGAAACTTCAAAATTCGCTAAGAGGAAGTAGTATTACAGGATTTGCATGTAACACGGCAACAAAACATAATCGTTCGGGGTTTACGATCGTTGAGCTACTGATTGTTATCGTCGTCATCGGTATTCTTGCAGCGATAGTATTAAATACGTTCTCTGGAGTCCAGGCACGCGCACGCAACACTGAACGCCAAACCGACATGAAAAGCCTCGCAAGCCAAATGGAAATTTATTATAGCAGCAATGCTGGCTATCCACTTGCCTCAGCGCTAGACTATAACGGCACGCCAGCCCGCACAGGAAGCGATATTGCAGCGCTACTGCCTGGTATCGATCGTAACGCAGTAATTGCACCTGGCGCTGCGGGCGGTGTTACCAATTCAATCGATAATATTGTGCCAGGTATAACCGTCACAAATATTTACGGCTATATCGCCTACGATTCAAACGGCACAACCCTTTGTACTGTTGCTCCTTGCTCGAAGTACAAGATCTATTGGACCGAAGAAACCGCTGGAAGTACTGCAGCCATTCAAAGGTCTCGTGATAGCCTTAACTAGTTAAGAGCTAACTGTGTATTCTTAGTTGATGTATAAGAAGCGCCGTAATGGCGCTTTTTATATTACTTAACTAAATCTACTCACAATACCGTCATCAGATCAGCACTATCAAGACACTAAAAAACGACCTAACTCGCACAGAGGTCGTTTTTTAGTATAGCTGCGTAAGCAACTAATCGTTAGTAATAATATATCACCAAGCGAAAAAGCACAAGACATTAACTAAACATTAAATCGGTTATGTAAATATTGACAAAATCAATAAACATTGTTAATATGCTTATGTACACATATCACATGTGAGGTAAATAACAGAAAACGCTAAAACTACCTCTGTAGAATATACGCAGGGACTGGTTTTTCGTTTGCCAATTGAATAAGGGAGTAAGACATGGCAGGAACCAAAGAAGGCGGCCGCAAAGCCGCTGAAGCAAACCGCGCTCGCCACGGTAAAGATTTTTACGCACGTATCGGTGCAAAGGGCGGTAAATTAGGCCACACTGGTGGTTTTGCTGCAAACCGCGACCTTGCACGTGTTGCAGGCAGTAAGGGCGGCCGCATTAGCCGTCGTCGCAAAGCAGGCGAGGGTGAGACTCCAGTAGCACAAGCTACTCCAGTCGTTGCTCCAATCGACACAACAAACACTGCTCAGTAAGTCTTGGCAGTCATCGGCGCTCGATGTTCATACATTCGAGCGAGTACGCTTCAAACGGCGCCTTCGGGCGTCGTTTGCGTGCCAAGAGCTCGAGCAATTAAAGCACTGATAGCTCAGGTTAGCCTTTTGTATCCCTGCATGCTGACAATTTGGGCAGAGACTACGCGCATATAGCCAGTCGCGGTAGGTATCGAGCTGGGCTTCTTTGTAATTAGGATCAATTACTATCTTAAAACGTGGCGCGAGCACCATCATGGCATGCTCCCAGGCTGCTACTTCGTTGCGTAGCAGGCTAACATCAAGATCGTAGCTCCGGTGTCCAAGTTGGGCATGGCCAATCTCGTGCAGTACGTCCCAAACATCCTGTTCACTCATTTGTTTGCAGTAATGGATGGTCGCCGTCTCTGGAGACCAAAAACAATCACTATCGGATGCAAACGTGTAGGCTGGGAACGCAGCGATAATCGAAGCAAGAACGGTGTTAGCCATGAAGCTTATCTTCGGCGTAGTAACAGCATCCGTAGAGCACGGCTTCTTCGGCGTGCTGAGCCTGTTCGATAGGCGGCAAATCGATGTAAGCAGGGAGGCGCTCTTTCATGATATCCGTCAGTGCGTCTCGCCAATGCTCAGTAAAGTGTGTTCCAACGCCACCGCCAATAATGATCACATCTGGCTGCAGTGCGGGGATAAGTGCCAGCAAGCCATCAGATACACGCTCGGCAATATCGCGCCAAACCTTTTGATCGGTGATATCCGAAGCTAACTGATCGGTTCGAGCATGCAGCGCCTTGCCTGATGCGTAGCTTTGCCATGCGGCAAAACCATTATCACTACCAGCATCAGGTCGTCGCAAGGTCATCCAACCGGCTTCGGAGCCACTGAGCGCCGAAATAATCTTTCCCTTAACGATAATGCCGCTGCCGATGCCAGTACTAACGGTCAGGTAAAGGCACAGACGTGGTACGGGTGACAAGGCACGTGCCTCTGATAAACCAGCTAAATTAGCATCATTTTCAAGATAGATCGGACACGTAAAATGTTGAGCTAGTGCACTGCGAAGTCCAAAGTTTTCCCATGGCAGATTGCCGCAACGAACCACCGTGCCACTTCTTAGGTTAAGTATTCCTGGCACGGCAAGACAAATTGCCGCTGGCATCTGACTCTCGGTGTGTTCACGTAGCACGGGGAGCAAATCTGCCAAAAACGCTTCAGTATCACTATTCGTGACAAAGCGCGTCTCCTTAAGCAATGTAAGGCCGTCAAAGCTGGCCACTAGGGTTTTTGTTCCTCCGATGTCGACAGCTATAATCATGCGATCAGTATATACGATCGGTATAGACATGCGCCACTGGAAATTTCTTTGCTTTATTGTGAATTCAGTTGTATGATAGGTATATGGAAGAGCAGAGTACTACTTGGCAAGCTTTTGCAGGCTATGCAGTCGCAGGCTTAGTGTTTGTTGGCTTGTTGTTTGGCGGTATCGCCTTTTTCAAGCAGCGCGACAATCAGATCGCTCAAGCACAGTCGCCAGTTGTGGCAAGTGCGCCAGCGGAGACGACGAAGCCGCAGCAAGACTCTGAACAACAAAAACAGCAAGTAAAAGACCAAGCCGATCAAAAAGCCGCCGCCGATAAAGCCGCTAAAGAAAAAGCCGATAAAGCTGCTCGCGATAAAGCCGCTGCTGACGCACGCAGCAAACAGGCAGCTGATCAGGCTGCGGCCGCTCAGGCAAAAGCCGAAGCCGACCGCAAAGCTGCTGCAAACAAACCAGCCGCTACACCAACGCCAGCCGCGAATGTCCCGACAACCGGCCCTACTGAAGTACCTGCAACAGGTCTCGCAACCGATTACTCGCTGCCAGCTATGGCGGTTGTCCTTGCTGGGTTTAGCGTCTACCGTTGGCTTGCAAGTCGTAAGAGCCTCCGCTATTCATTGCTGTCGCGTACCTAAAACCTCGTAACAGAGAGCCCGTAATGCGCTTTAGCTTTACTTATATCTGTTTTTGATGCATAATGAGAAGTAATCTCCAGGGACTCGTGTTTTAGGTTGCACGCGCCCAGCGCTTATTCTTATAACCGTGCCCTGAAGAAAATACTTTTGGAAGGAGTCATTTTTACGAAATGACAAAGCAGAATATAACAATGGATGAACTGCTTGAACAAGCAGAGTCATCCCAACTCACCCCCGGTGAGGTGATGGAAGCCACTGTGCTTTCTGTCAAAAAGAACGAGATCTGGCTCGATCTTGGCGGTTTTGGTATCGGTTTGGTACCACGACGCGAGATCGGCTTCGGTAAGGCAATAGAGGTCGGCCAATCGGTGGTCGCCAGTATTGTTGATGCCGATATGGAAGACGGCTACGCCTTGCTTTCACTACGCAAGGCCGCAAAGGACCGTGGCTGGGACGAAGTTAAACGTCAGTTTGACGCCAGCGAAACAATTGAGGTGACTGCCTACGATGCAAACCGTGGTGGTCTACTTATCGAACTTGAAGGCATTCGTGGCTTCATGCCGGTAAGTCAGTTGTCAGCCGAGCACTATCCACGTGTTGGTGGTGCCGACAAAGACGAGATCCTCCAGCGTCTTAACGCTATCGTTAGCAAGCCGCTTCGTGTTCGCATCCTTGATGCCGACCGCAAAGCTAACAAGCTAATCTTCAGCGAAAAAGAGGCAATCAAAGAAGGGCTCGCTGAGCGCTTTGAAAAGCTCAAACCAGGTGATGTCGTACGTGGCGTGGTGACTGGTGTAGTTGACTTTGGCGCCTTCGTCAATGTTGATGGCATCGAAGGTCTCATCCACATTAGCGAAATCAGCTGGGAACGTGTTAACAACCCAAGCGATTACGTTAAGGTTGGCGACACGGTTGAAGCTAAGATTATCTCAATCGACAAAGAGCGTTTGAGCCTCAGCATCAAGCAGTTGACTGAAGACCCATGGGCCAAAGAAGTTGAACAGTTTAAAAAAGGTGACGCTGCCGAAGGCACTGTAACCCGTATTACACCGTTTGGCGCTTTCGTTCAGTTGAGTCCAGCTGTTGAAGCATTAGTCCACGTGACTGAGCTCAGCGAAGGTGGTGCAAGTGTTGATCCCGAAAAGCTGTTCAAGCTTGGCGAGAAAAAGACTTTCACTATTCTCGATATCGACCGCGACAATCGCAAAATCTCCCTCAGCTTGAAAAAGTAGGGAAGTCGCTAAGGAGTAGTGCGTCCGGGTCAGGCTACGCATCGTTACGATGATGCCGCCAGACCCGCTCGCAGTGCTTCGACAGTGAGAGTGGACACACTATCTGATTAATACATAAAGGAGCAGCCGCATGGCAGACGGAAACAAGACCCTTGTTGTCCCAGAAATGATTACTGTTGGCGAGCTCGCGACCCAGCTTGATTTGCCGGTCACAAAATTGATCGGTGAGTTGTTCAAAAACGGCATTATGGCTACGGTGAATCAGCGTATCGACTTTGAGACGGCGCAAATTATCGTTGAAGAACTCAAGCTCGATGTCAGCTTGCAAAAAAAAGAAACCGAAAACGTCATTGCCGATCGTAAAGCCGATGTTCGCGCTCATAGTGAACAAGCGAGCGAGCGCCCGCCAATCGTCGCCGTCATGGGCCACGTCGACCACGGCAAGACCAGCCTACTCGACGCCATTCTCGACCTCAAAGTCGTTAGCGGAGAAGCCGGTGGCATCACTCAGCACATCAGCGCTTACCAGGCGACGCGCAAAGGCAAAGTCATCACTTTACTTGATACGCCTGGCCACGAGGCCTTCTCGGCCTTAAGGCAGCACGGAGCAGCCCTTACCGACGTTGTTATCATCGTTGTTGCAGCTGATGACGGCGTCAAACCGCAAACCATCGAAGCCATCAAGTTTGCCCAAGCCGCTCACGCCAAAATGGTCGTCGCCATCACTAAGATGGATAAAGACACCGCTGACGTGCCGCGCGTCAAAGCCCAGCTTATCGAATTCGGCCTCCAAACCGAAGAGTGGGGTGGTGACACGGTTATGGTTGAAGTCAGTGCTAAAACTGGTGCTGGCATCGATAAACTACTCGATCTCGTTCTGTTAGTAGCTGATCTTGAGGAGCTCAAAGCCGAAATCGACGGCCCTGCCGAAGGTCTAGTCATCGAATCCAACACCGTTCACGGTCGTGGCTCAGTTGTTCGCTTGCTTGTCGAACATGGTGTCTTAAAACCCGGCAGCTTCTTGGTTGCTGGTAAAGCTTTCGGTAAAATCCGCACCTTAGAAGACTACGCTGGCCGCCCGCTCAAAGAAGCTGGACCATCGACCCCTGCGATCGTCACCGGTTTTAAAGAATTACCACAGTTTGGTGACCGTTTCGACGTCGTGAAAAACGAAAAAGAAGCCCGCCTCCGCGCCGCCGCTCGTGTTGCCAGTAACCTTGAGTCATCATCAGCCAGCATGAGCACTACCGATGTGCTCGGCATGATGAACCGCCAAGCCGAAACCGTCGTGCTAAACACCATCGTCAAAGCCGATGTTCAGGGTTCGCTAACGTCACTCCTCGACAGTCTCCGTTTAATTGAAACCAAAGAAGCTGTTGTCCGCATCGTCGCCAGTGGCGTTGGTCACATCTCAGAGACCGACGTTCGTCGCGCAGCCGGTAGTGGCGCTATCATCTACGGCTTCAACGTTCAACTCAGCCCAGCCGTCAAACGCGTTGCCGCCCGCGAAAAAGTCGAAATCCGCCTCTATAAAGTCATTTACGAACTGTTAGACAATGCCCATACTGCCTTAGAAGACCTGCTCGCTCCAGAAGTTGTCGAAACCGAAGTCGGTAAGCTGACCATCAAAGGCGTCTTCAAGATCACCAAAGAAGAAGCCGTCGTTGGTGGGGAAGTCACTACTGGCAAGGCTGTGCCAAAAACCTTGGTGCGCATTATGCACGGTACAGAGCAGCTCGGCGAAGCCACGGTCACCAACCTCCAGCGCAACAAGCAAGATGCTAAAGAAGTATTCGAAGGCGACCTCTGTGGCTTGAGTCTCAAAACCCATGGCAAATCGACCATCGAAATCGGCGACAAGCTCGAATTCTTCACCCGCGAACTTAAAAAGCGTACCCTCAAGTAGCCTCAAGCATCCATCTGCGCAGGGAATAATACTCGCGAAAAGCAAAACACCCCGGTTTAGCCGGGGTGTTTTCATGTTCCTCCGAGAGGAACCGATCAACTGCGGGTAGCAGGATGGCTCCTCTCGGGCCAGTAGTGGGTGAATGAATGTGGCCGAGGAGCGGCACCCCGTGGTGGGGGTGCCGCTCCAGTTGGTCAGCCGCTGGTCAGCGGTTGTCCATTGGGTTCCGCTTGCGCGGTTGCTCGGAGCGGTCGCTCGGCGGACGCACGGTCGTGCGCGTGGTGGCCGGGCTGGCCATCGGGTTCCGCTTGGCCGGCCGCGGGAAGGCCGCGGACGGCGTCTCGAGCGGCGCCTGGTCGATGACCGCGCCGACCCAGGTGCGGTCGGCCGACACGTACCTCGTGTCTTCGGCCTTGGGCGGCACCGGCGGGGTGTACGACGGCGCCCGGAAGGAGGTCTGCGGCTGCGTGCACTCGTTCGTGTGGCCAGCGTTGCGCCACTGCTGGTGCGCCTCGCTCGACCCCTCTCGGTTGCCGAACTCGCGCCCCTGCGCGTAGGCGTTTGCCGCGGCGTCGTTCAGCTGCCCGTTGTGCTCCGACATGATCTCTCTCCAGGCCAGCAAGCCCAGAACGTAGATGATGATGGCGCACAGCAGCGCGTACAGTCCCATGGCGAGCCATGGCCACATGAAGTTCACGAAGAGATCGGTGGCGGGAGTGTATCCCACGCCGATCAACGCCAACACTCCCGTGATGGCGAAGATGAACAGGGCTGCGTAGCCCCGTGCCTTCGTGAAGATGGGCTTCCTCTGCTTGCGCGGCGTGACAACCTTGGGGCTGTCAACGCTCGTCGATTCGGTCATGACACTCCTCTCCAAAAGCTCCGCACGGTGCGGACGCTCGGAAAAAGGTCGAAACCTGCCCATTCGGTGGACAGAATACAAGCCACAATGAATTACATTGCAGCCTTTATACCGTCCACCAAATAAACAAAAAACACATTCATTACTCAAAACTGGTAAATTACATGCACCAAGCGAGCGATAACGCTCATCTGTAGTGCAGTGGGTGATATACAGTAAAACTCTATATGTGACACTACATTACAAATGGTAAAAGGGGTGTACCGCCGGGGTACGAGTGCGTCACTGGTATGTGACACGTCTCGTACCCCTGGCGGGTCCCATCAGTTGGTGGCGGTGCCACCGCTCGCGCTCTTGTTGGCCAGGCCGGCCTCCAACGAGGTGACCTGCACGTTCAGGTCGTCCAGCAGAGCGGTCGTCAGCACGAAGCCGTCGTCGATCTGCGCCGGGGAAGCCGACTTGGCGTCGACGACCTTGGTGGCGAGCAGCTCGCGGATCTTCTTCGCGGCCTTCTCGTTGCTATTGCGCTTTCCCTCGCCGGAGCGAATGAGGTTCTGGAGCTTCAGCAGCTCCCTGGGGTAGCCCGACTCGTCCAGCTCGACGTACGACCGGTTGGCCGGGCCGTCGAGGTTGCGGCGCACCAGCATCTGGAGCGCGACGATGTGCGGCGGGTAGTCCTGCTCTCCGTCGCCGGGGGCCGAGAACGCCACGAGCATCAGCGCCTCCTGGAGGGTGACGTCGTCGCGCAACATCTTGCCGTTCACCTCGTGCGTACGCGGGGTGGGGGTCGACGAGGACAGCGCCGCCGGGGCGTGGCCGTTGGTGCTAGCGCTGCTGCTGTTGGTGACGGCCAGTTCGGCCGCCCGCGGGTGGCAGGCGGCGATCAGGCGGTCGAGCGCGGCGGCGGTCTCGTCGGGGTCGGCGGTCTCGTCGTTGGTGCGCTCGAGGAGCTTCTGGACGGCGAGGGCTGCCTTGCGCTGGTGCGCGCGGAGAACCTCAGCCGCCTCGTCGGCGCCTTCGTTGGCGAGGGTGTCGATGGAGAACTTGGGGCTGGTCATGTCGGACTCCTCTATATAATGTCGTGCAAGCACGACAGTGGGGTAGAGCGTTGGCGTCATGCGCATGGGCGCCAACGCCCCAAAGATGTATATGACATCTCCAGGACAAAAGCGCACATGCGTTAACCAGTCCAAGTTCAAAAAACTGATGGGTACTACGCTGAGGATAACTCAAGCGCAGCCACAGTTCAACACCTATATGTGTGTATTAAACCATGGCTACGCTTTGTTGCTTCCTCCTCGCGTAGCATAAGATGCTAACGTGCACGGCTGTCTCTCAACAGCGAATGGACATATTGTAGTATAAAAACGTATAAAAGTCAATACCTTTATGCTTTGTAAGCTGTAAAATCATATATACTTGACGTAAAGTAAACAATGTGCTAATGTCTATCTATACACAAAGTATAAAAACTAAAAAATATCTATATGACTACTTCACCAGAATCACACCGCAGCCCCGAACCATTCTCGCCAAGTGCCGAGCAGCTTGCTGCTGCAAACGTTGATTCAATTGATGAATTTCGTGACTACCAGCATGACGCCGAGGCGCATGAGATCATTAGTGCCACAAGTCCATCAAACCAAGCTGAGCGTCTCCGTGCGCTACAAACTAGCGAGAAGAAGACCATCGACGCCTACCTAGAAGCCAAAGGCATCCCCGCCGGCGACTTCCGTGACGCCCTCGCTGCCCGTTACGCTGAAAACTCATACTACGCCATCTCGAACGCCGACTGGCACTTGGGTAATTTTGAAGTAATTGGCCAAGACGAAGAGGGGAATGACATCCACGAAGAGACTACCCAAAGCGGTCGCGATGCCGCTCAAGACTCGTACGAAACTTTCGCCCGAGGCTACACTGTCGCCACGCCAAACGCCGCCGACGCCCCAACCGGCTACATCGACCCGCCAACCCTGACCAACCTCGACCCGACCACTGTTCTTAACTTCAAGCCAAATCTCGACCCACCAACGGTCAATATCAACCCGAACAACGGCAACACTTTAGATCCACCAACCATCCCAGATCTACAACCAGTAAAGTCGCAAGGTGAAATTTACCGTGAAGGCTTGGACACTGATCCAAGATTCATAAAAGCGCAAGAAAACTTCGAAAATGCTCGCGATGAGCTGGCTAAACTAGCGGCTCGCCGTTCTGGTAAGCTAATGTCGCCGAAACTCCGTGAACTTCAGGTGGCCTTACGCGCTAATTACAACCACTCTTTAGTCGAACTAAAAGCCTTTGAATTCCGTGCCTACGAGCTCGACAACCCAGTTAATCCAAGCGACCCAGATGCAAGCGCCGAACAGGCTCAACGATTTGCAGTAGAGCTTGCATTGCAGGCCGAATTTGAGCTCACCAACGCAACCAACGAAGCAATCAAAGAAACACCGCTCGGCAAGCTCTGTAATTCAGCCGCTGTCCAATGGATGATTACTGGTAACACCACAACACGTATCGCTAAAGGTGTCGCTGTCGGTGCTTTGATAGGTGGTGCCGGTGCGCTTATCGCTGGTGCCGGTGCAGGTGCCGGCGTTGTCGCTGGAATTGGTATGGGCGCAAAACTAGTCAAAAACTTCGCAGTCCGTGACGCTAAAAAAGGTCAAGCCTTAGATACATCGGATATCAACGACCAGGCAGCGCACACCCATGCTCTTAATGACCACGCAGACTATGCCAACACCCAAGCCGAGACCATGAAAAGCGTTCTTAGGGAAAAAGCCACCACCTATGAAGCCGCCGTTCGCAAAGAGCAAAGCAAGCGCCGTCGATCTGCAGCCTTCGCTATGGGTACCATCGCGATTGGTGCTGCTGCAGCTGACGCGATTGGCCATCTCAGCGGTGTATTTGGCAGTGCCGACACCCCGAACTACGAAGACGACCCAAGCCTAGCGCCTCCCGGCTCGCTTGAGACGAACGGTCCAGCACCA
This sequence comes from uncultured bacterium, assembly GCA_903821365.1. GTDB lineage: Bacteria > Patescibacteriota > Saccharimonadia > Saccharimonadales > Saccharimonadaceae > CAIJKY01. The sequence continues at coordinate 11,002 of CAIJKY010000005.1, forward strand.
GTGACAAATGTCCCACTTGAAACTGACCGTGGTGGCACTATCTATGACGTACCAAAAACACCCGAGACTGGCCTAGGGAGTGGTGCTAATTCAGGCGCAAGCATAGGCACAACAGAGACGAGTACTGGTGCTGGTGTCGACTCTAGCACAGATACGGGCGTAGACTCTTCTGGTGCCAGTGATGTAGTAGGGAACAGTGCCCACTCGGGTATTGGCGAAATAGCGAGCAACAGCGGCGTGGCCTCTGGTGTCAGCCCTGAAGTTGGCGCAAACGGTCTCCACATCGAAAAAGGTGATGGTTGGTTTAAAGTCATGAAAGACATCGTGCCTGTTAACCAGCGCGCAGATGTATTGCAAGCCTCTGGCCGCGAATTGACGCGTGCTGGCTATGCATACTTTGACCAAGCTCGTGGCGAGTACGGCCTCAAAATGCCAAGCAGTGGCGTATTGTCACAACGTGCCATCGATATTCTGACAAGCCACGTTAAATAGTTTTCGCGCCACAGTACGGCATCTGACAACTGTTATGGTAAAATAAACACATAAACGAGGGTTCCTATGCAACCATTTCAACTAGACGATACCTTTTTACAAGAACTTGGACTTGGCACACTGCCTGAAGATCAGAAGCGTGAATTTTTGGCGCATACGCTCGAAACACTTGAAGTGCGCGTTGGTACGAAATTATCACAAGGCATGAGTGAGCAGCAACTAGCTGAGTTTGAACGCCTGACTCCAACTCCTGAAGATAGCACCGAAGACGCACAAAAGAAGCAACAACAAGCGCTCGAATGGCTCCAAACCAATCGACCAGATTATAAGGATGTTGTTGCCGGTGAGCTTGAATCACTAAAAACTGAGATTAAGAACAATAGTAATGCAATTTTGGAGCAGGCCGCGTAAAACCTTGCTGCAGATGCTTTATATGATCTGGACGCCTCGCAGAAATGCGGCGGCGTCCATTTCTTTTTTGCCGGCTGGTTTGAGGCGATTAACGACAAGTTGACCGTCGATGGTGTGAACAATGAGTTGGCGTTTGTCGTTCGAAGCGGTGATGGTGCCCGGCTGCACTGTACTGGCATCAAACTGAGCAGTGGCTTCGGTAACGAGAATATCGCGATCAAAGGCGCGGATTTTGCTGCCAGGCCAGCCAAGGAAAGCTCGGACTTCGCGGGCGAGGACGCTGGCAGACTTTTCGGCGGGAAGTAATAAGCCGTCGGCTTTAGTAAGTTTGCGTGAATAGCTTGTGCCTGTGGTTGGTTGCGGTTGTGGCGTGATGCTGCCATCAAGGTAGCCGGGAATGGTACGCGCAAGGAGTGCGGCACTTAGCTGTATGAGGGCATCGGTCAGAACGGGGGTAGTGATGGTATCGTCGAGCGGATAAGTGGCTTGGGCGAGCAGTGGGCCTTGGTCCATTTTTTCAACTAAGAGCATTAAGCTGACGCCCGACTGAGCTTGGCCGGACAGTACGGCGAAAGTGATTGGGTCGGCGCCGCGCCACTCGGGAAGAAGTGAGAAATGACTGTTCACGATGCCAAGCGGGAAGCTGTCGATGATGGCGCGACTGACGATGATGCCGTAGTCAATCAAGATGGCGAGGCGGCTGGCAAATTGCTGCCTAGCGATCAGCTGGTCAAGCTCATGGCGATCGGCGGCGAATAACAGCGGCAGGTTGTGTAAATGCGCGACGCTTATGACGGGCGCATCGGCTTTGTGGTGTTCGGGGTTGGGCTTGGTAACGACAGCTTCGATGGTGAACGACTCCAGGAGAAGCGTTAATGATGCCGCGGCAACGGGGCCGGTGCCAAAAAACACCACTGATGGCTTGTCGAGAGGTGCGACGGTGGTCATTGTTAGAGGCTTTCGCTCAGGATGCCTGAGGCTTCGACGGATGAATAGGGGATGGCCTGCAAATGACCGTCTTCGTTGAGATGGAAGAAACCGTTTTTATCGGTGACGTGGTCGACGAAGAGCAAGCCGTTTGTGTGGTCGATTTCGTGCTGGAGGACGCGAGCAAGAAAGCCTTCGGCTTTGACGCGAATCTCTTGGCCATTCAGGTTGAGAGCTTTGATTTTGACGGCGGGGTAGCGAGGGACGAGACCATAGATGTCGAGGACGCTGAGACAGCCTTCATGGTCGTATTCGGGTTTGCCACTGGTTTGGATGACTTCGGGGTTAATGAGTGCGAGGAAACTGCGGTCTTCTTTGTCTTCAAAATCATTGCGGATAACGACGACTCGCTCCAAGCGGTTGATCTGGACAGCAGCGAGCGCAACGCCGAGTTCGTGGTGGCGACTGGCCTCCCAATCGAGCGTGGCTGATTCCATATCATGGACGAGCTGGCGCGTAGCATCAGTCACCTCGCGCACTTTATGTGAGCGTTCGCGCAGGGTTGGATTGGGCAGGGTGATGATTGATGCTTTTGTTGCCATAGATTGCAATTATACCAGATGTGGCGGCTTAACTTAAGAGGCTATGAGGATCAAGCTCAACGTGCCAGTTTGTTGGAATTTCACGGGCGATCGTTTGCAGTAGTTGGCGGCGTGGGCTGCGTACGGTGACCTGCCAGCGATAGACGCCGCGCAGACGCTCATAAAAGGCTGGTGTTGGACCGATGACGATTGCATCAGGGTGGTCAGCTTTGATTTTTGCGGCGACCATGCGGCTCCCTCGTACGGCGGCGGCTTCGGTTTTGTAGCTACAGATAGCTTTGAGCAAATAGCTGAACGGAGGGTAATGGCCGCGTTGGCGTTGGATAATCTCATCCGCATAAAACGCCTGATATGACTCGTGTGTTCCGCAGATAATCGCTGCTTCATCTGGGCGATAGGTTTGAACAAAAACTTCGGTCGCATGGTCTTGGCGGCCAACGCGTCCAGCGGCTTGAGCGATGAGCTGGAAGGTACGTTCACGGGCGCTGTAGTCGGGCATTAGTAGGCCAGTATCAGCTTGGACGATGCCGACAATACCTAGCTTGGGGAGGTCGAGGCCTTTTGCGAGCAATTGAGTGCCAATGATGATGTCAACATCGCCATCGTAAAGGGCTTGATACTGGTCGTGGAGTTGCTGTCCTTTTTCGGCATCGGCGTCAAAGCGGCCAACGCGTGCGCGTGGAAATAGTTTTGCGACCTCATTTTCAATTCGTTTGGTGCCAATACCACGAAAAACAACATCAGCTTTGTGGCAGATGGGGCAGTTGGGCGGGATGGGCCCAGTGAAGCCACAAAGATGGCAGCGGAGCTGGCCGCTATCGGCGTGAAGTGTAAGGGTGAGGTGACAGGTGTCACATTCAGCATGCCAACCGCATTGCTGACAGAGTGTTGAGCCTGCAGTGCCACGTCGATTGTGAAATAAAAGCGCTTGGCGACCCTGACTGAGATGTGACTGCATTGCTTCAATGAGCGGTGTTGCTAGAATCGGGTTACGGCTAAAATACGGCCGTTTGGTGGCGTCAATAATAGTGACAGTGGGCACATGGAGTGCTTTGGCGCGCTTGGTGAGCCCAACGACGAGACCGGACTGCTGGGCGATATAAAAATCACTGATATTTGGCGTTGCGCTGCCGAGTACTAAATGGGCACCGGCTGCCGTGGCGATAATTCGGGCCGCGCGGGCGGCTTGATAGCGCGGCTGCTGTTCTTGTTTGTAGGATGGCTCATGGCATTCGTCGATAATGATGGCGCCAAGATTCTGTACTGGCATAAATAAGGCCGAACGAGGGCCAATGATAATATGCGGCTCGTCGGCATGGAGAATAGTCTGCCATGCTTGGTGTCGCGCCGATTCGGTCATTTGCGAGTGCGTGGCGATAACGTTTGTGAAGTGGCTCGTGAACTCGGCAACCAGCTGTGGTGTCAATGATATTTCGGGTGTTAAAACGATGACTGATTTGCCGGCTGTGAGGAGGCTGCGAGCGAGTTCAATATAGACGGCCGTCTTGCCGCTACCCGTGATGCCATGCAACAGAACGGTCTCTTTTTGTGCGCGCTGTATCGCCTCTAATGCTTGCTGCTGTTCTGTATTGAGTACATAATTTGTTCTTTCTCTAACAGGGTTAGATGCACTAGTTTTAGACAGTCGGCGCTGTTTTTCGAGTCCACTGGGTAACATGGTTTGCAGCACAGTTGCTAAATGAACACTATAATAATCAGCCATCCATATGGCCGTTTGCAGCAGCGCTTTTGGCAGAGGGATTGGATCGATAATGGCAGCAATTGGTTTCGTTTCGTAGTGGGGCTTGGCAACCTTTTTCCAGACGACTGCGAGTGCGTGCGACTGCCCGATGCTCACGCGAATAATAGTGCCGGGCGCTACGGCCTCGGCACTGGCATAAGTCAACATGGTTGAGCCGGTGCGAACAATTCGCAGCGGCGCTACTTCGTAATAAAACATAACATGATTGATTATAGGCCATGCCTGACGAGCAGTAGTATGTTTGGCATGATTGGCGGTACTGTTTATACTTATAAGCATATGAACTTTATAAATCGAACTATGGCGGGGGAGCAGCTTGCCGAGACGCTTAGCCGCTACCGTTTTGTCAGCACTATGGCTATTGCCGTCGATGAGGCGTCACTGCTTGTAGCTCGTGAGGTTGCGGCAGTACTACATAGCGGGCTATTGCTGCTTGTTCAAAGCGGTGAGCAGCCGGCGTCGCTTGAAGAGGCTAGCGGCAGCGATAAAAAAAGAGTGTTTAGCGTCCAGAATGAGCAATATCTGCTCGGCGATAGTGGCAAGATTGATCAACGATTATTGCGTCACCAAACCGTTATGATCGTTGCGGACAGCGCGCGAAAGCAGACTGAAATCGAGAGAGTACGCCGTTTGCTAAAAGCACTGAAGTTGCAAGAAACTATGCTTGTGGCTCCGGCTGGCGATACATCGTATGATGACGATCGTCTTCCTGAGCAACGTGCACTTCGCGCTATGCTTCGCCAGAACTGTCTGTACTGGCGTTAGCTTTTGGTCTCTTCGAACCGTTAAGGCTCTGAAAAATGCCGCCGAAGCGGGTTGCGGACTAATCAAAATGAATGTAGAATAAATGGCAACGCCCCAGCGTGAACGATCGAGTGCCAAACACTTGCAAGTAACCTGCTGTGCGGCATCCTGACTAGTCCCATGTAGATTTAGACAGACGTGACATACTTTAAATACGTCAAGACGGGAGGCGACCATAATGTTAGACGTTTTCATTACATCCCGTGTGCGCCGCAAAATTGTGGTTGTATACGCTAAATATCCTGATTTCAAAACGCATGTGCGTGGGCTGGCGAAGCTTATCAAAGAAGACCCAGGCAATATTCAACGCGAACTGAAGCGTCTCGAAAAAGCTGGTTTTTTGACGAGCGAGCGCCAGGCCAATACTAAGATTTACTCGACGAATCGTCACTTCGCTATTTTTAAAGAGCTACAAAGCATTGTTTTAAAGAGCCAGCAAATGTCTCAAAAGAAAACAAAACGCGCAGCTCCGTAAGTAAGTACTCAGTAGTCTTTTTTACTGTATCCACTGAGGCCTAAGCAGGCTATAGTTACGATATGATACAGAGTAGTGGGGGTCAATCACAGGCGCGTCAGCGGCTATTCGAACAGTTGTTAACTGCGCGCGGTTTTGGTGAGCCTGCCGATCGGGTGGCATATCTTGAGCCTGACTATCAAGCGTTTCGCCACGACCCTTTTTTATTGCCTGACATGGAAGCTGCCGTAGCACGAATAATTGAAGCCCGTGACGCCCAGCAAAAAGTATTCATTTATGGTGACTACGACATCGATGGCCTCACGGCGACATCAGTATTGCTCGATGCCTTGCCAAAATTTGGTATTACTCGATTGGAATCATTTATTCCGAATCGCTTTGTTGAAGGCTATGGACTCACGAAAGACGCCGTCCGACAACTGATTGATCGTGGTGCTGAGCTTATTATCACGGTCGACTGTGGTAGCTTGTCGTATGCCGAGATCCAGTATGCGCATGACGCCGGTGTTGATGTTATCGTGACCGATCATCACAATGTGGCGCCAAGCATGCCGGTTGCAGTGGCGACTATTAACCCGAAACGACCCGATCATGCCTATCCTTTTATCGATCTTGCAGGTGTTGGGGTAGCTTTTAAATTAGTGCAAGCGCTACAGAGCCGTATTGATGGAATACCTGCAGGACATGAGAAATGGCTGCTTGATTTAGTGGCACTTGGAACAGTATGTGATGTGGTAACGCTCAAGGATGAAAATCGAGCGAATGTCTATTGGGGACTCAAAGTAATGCAAAAAACCCGTCGCCCGGGCATTAAGGCGCTTGCTGCTGTTACGGGCATCGATGTAGGCGCCATATACGCTCGCCAGTTGGGCTTTGTTTTAGGGCCGCATCTGAACGCTAGTGGACGCCTCGAAACAGCCCAGCGAAGCTTAGACGTGCTTGTAGCGCCAACAATTGACGCCGGTATGGACGCTGCGGCTATTCTGCGACAAATGAATCTCGATAGGCGAGCCCAACAGGACACCATCTTTAAGGCCGCCCGCGAGCAAGCGACGTTGTACGATAAAGACCCGGTACTTGTGTTATCAGATCCTAACTGGTCACATGGCATCATCGGCATCGTTGCGGCAAAAATCCTTGAGTTATATAAAAAACCAACCTATGTTCTGCAAGAAATGGCCGACCAGACCAAAGGTTCGGCACGGAGTTACGGCGACTTTAGCGCCGCTGATGCTATTCGTGCTTCCGAAGCGCACATCATCAAAGGTGGTGGCCACAAGCTTGCCGCAGGCGTGACTATGAAAACCGATAAAATCGACGATTTTCGACGCGCGGTGAATGATTATTTCCGGAGTTTAAACTTGCCGCCACAAGCTCATCTGCTTGATCCAGCAGCTGATGTTTCGCTATCGTCGTTGGATGGCATCGACGAGCATCTCGTAACGCTCCTTGAAACAATGGAGCCATTTGGCAACGGCAACCCACAACCAGTCTTTCATTTTAAAGACCTACGAATTTTAGCGCGCCGTGAACTTGGCGCCGAAAAGACGCACCTCAAGTTAACACTGGGCGATGAGCTTGATCGCGCAATCGACATCATGGCATTTGGAAAAGCCAAGGAAATCACTGCACGCGTAGGCAATGTTGTGAGCGCTTGGTGTCATCTTGATATCAATGAATGGAATGGACGCCGCAGCGTGCAGGGCAAGTTACTGAAACTCGATATTTAGTGGATAACAATGTCGAGGCCAGCATCCGACGCTTGGTCACGGCCGCGCGACGCACTGTCGGTTTTTGGTCGGCGAGCACGTGGCTTAGGCTTTGTGGCACTAGTGGCTGCTGGCTGGCTGCCTGTTTCGGTTGCTGCTGGTTGAGTATTCTGGGCAGGGTGAGTCGCAGTATGTGCTTGATCGTGCTGATTGTTTTGGCGCGGCTTTTTGTTATTAAAATCGCGGTAGGCAAGCTTGCCACGTAGGTCATTCATGAAAGTGAAGTAGACATCGCCATATTCATTAAGACGCTTAAACAGGGAAGAGTAATTTGAGCGGTTAGGAATAATTACTTGCTTGAGTTTGCTGAGGCCGGCAAGGTGACGAATTAGGCCAGCAAAGTCGCCATCGCCACTGATAATAACCGCTTGTTCGTAGCGCTCAATATCAACCATGGTTTGCAGCACCATGTCGGCATCAACGTTGCCTTTAATAGCTGATTCATCATGGCGAATCAGTGGTTTGAAGTGCAGGATAAAACCAGCTTCTTGGAGGGCGCTGTACAGGGGTTGGTGCTCTTCCATGAAACCAATAAATAGGTAGGCGCGTTTCACATCAAGTTCGGTCCGGAGGTATTCGCGGAATTTTTTATAATCGAGCTTCCAGCCGAGCGAGTCAACACCGGCATGAAGGTTTTGAGCATCAATAAAAGCATAGTTATTTTGGGTTGCTTCAGAGTGTTTTTCATGTGTCATGGATTTATGATAGCAGATTATGACTAAGGAGTCTTGCACCTCCACATCTGTTCTGTTACAATATGCTCGATATGATTACAGTGACTAGAAAAGACAGCAACGAAGCCAACGAGAACCTGATTCGCCGTTTCAGCCGTAAGGTGCAGCAATCTGGTGTCGTCGCAACCGTGAAAAGCCTACAATATTTTGAAAAGCCGATTAGCAAGACTGAACGCCGTAAAAAAGCGATTGTCCGCCGTGCCCGTAAAGCCGAGAAGACAAAGCGTATTCGTTTAGGACTTCGCTAAGCCGCCTTGGTTGCACACACTGCTCCGTTACAAAGACTAACTGCCGAAAGGGTGAACTGATGAGCGCCAATGACAATCTTAAAGATCGCCTGGCTGCCGACATCAAGACAGCCCTACTTGCTGGCGAACGTGAAAAAGCCGACGTACTGCGTGGGCTTAAAAGTGCTATTCTCTACGAAGAAGTCGCTCAGAAAAAGCGTGACGAAGGTCTTGATGATGCTTCGATAGAGCAAATTATTGCTCGCGAATCAAAAAAGCGCGACGAAGCAGCTGTTCTGTACGAAAAAGGCGGCAGTCAAGAGCGTGCCGATAAAGAACGTTGGGAAAAAACAGTCATTGCGGTCTACCTTCCGGAGCAATTAACAAACGAAGAGCTTAATGCAATCGTCGCTGAAGTACTTGCCGTGGAAGGTAGCGATGCTCATGTTGGTAAAGTTATTGGTGCGGTGAAAGTCCGTGTTGGTAACAGCGCCGATGGTGCTCGCGTAGCCAGCGCCGTGCAGCAGGCGGTGAAAGGGCGCACGTAGCCCGCATGATTTTGTTCTTTGGGCCTCCGGGCGCTGGGAAAAGTGTGCAAGGTCAATTATTGGCAGCGCGTCACAGCTGGCGGTGGCTTAGTTCTGGCCAGCTGCTTCGTGACAAACATGACCCAAAGCTTGCCGCTCAGCTTTCGACTGGCCAGCTAACCGATTCACACCTCGTGAACGATGTGATGGGCGCGGCGATTAAACGTTCACGTGACATTGAGCATCTTATTATTGATGGCTTTCCGCGCCAACTTGAGCAGGCAAAATGGTTGGTTGATTCGCAAATAGAGCACAACCGCTCCATTAGCTTGGTGATTGTCCTTGAGGTACCAAAAGATGAGCTTGTACGCCGGCTAAAACTGCGTGGCCGTACTGATGACACTGAAGCAACTATTGAGCGACGACTGCACATTTTCCGCACCGAAATTTACCCGATTCTAACGTACCTTACTGAGCAAAAAGTCCACATTGCCCATATTGATGGCAATGATTCGGTTGGTCAGGTACACGATAAAATTGAAACCGAAGTCCAAGCGGCGCTTGGCAAGAACAAAGCATAGCTATGAAAACACGAATTAAAACCGGCGACGAACTAAACGCCATGCGCGAGAGCGGCCGCATGCTTGGCTACGTCCTTGCAGAAATTAAAAAGTTTGCTCGACCGGGCTGCAGCGGTCTTGATGTCGCTGAACTTGCCAAAAAAGAGTTGCGCGGTATGGGTGTTGTATCGCCATTTCTTAATTATGAAGGCTTTCCTGACGTTATTTGTATCTCTGTTAACGACGAAGTTGTGCACGGAATTCCAAACGCTATCTCATTTAAAGAAAACGACTTAATCAGCTTTGATTTTGGTGTGACATATAATGGCATGATCACTGATTCTGCCTTCAGTATGGTGATTGGCAAAAAAGCCATGAGCAACCCGAACAACAAAAAAATCATTCAGCTGATGGAGACTACCGAGGCTTCTATGGAAGCGGGTATTGCAGTTGTTCGTGCTGGTGCGCGCATTGGCGATATTGGTGCGGCAGTTCAAGCAGTGCTTGATGAACAAAAGTACGGCATTGTTCGTGAACTCGTTGGCCATGGAGTAGGGCATGCACTTCACGAAGACCCTGACATTCCTAATTATGGCCGTGTTGGTACGGGCATGGAATTAAAAGCCGGTATGACTATTTGCATTGAGCCGATGGCGACACTTGGCGGTCGACAGGTCATGGTTGACGCCGATGACTGGACTATTCGCACGCGTGATGGCAGCTTGGCTGCACACTTTGAGCACACCATTCTGGTGACCGATACTGGTTCGGAAGTGCTGACGCGCCGCCCAGTCTAAAGAACTGAACCATCAGCGCTTATTCACTTTTCTGGTCATAAGCGTTATACTGAAATCTATGCAAGAAAACGGCCACTACATTGTCGGCCTCGACGTTGGTACAACAAAAGTACGCTGCGTTGTTGGTTATGAAGACCCGGGTAATCCCGGCATTAATGTTATTGGGAGCGGTGAAGCAAAAAATAGCGGCGGCATGCGTAAAGGTGTCGTCGTTAATATTGTGAACACCGCCCACGCCATCGACAAGGCGCTCGAAAGTGCTGAGCGCATGAGCGGCCACGAAATACACGCCGCAACTGTAAACATTAATGGCGCACACGTAACAGGGATGAGCAGCAGGGGTGTCGTCGCTGTTGGTGCCCAGGGGCACGAGATCACTGAAGACGACCTAGCGCGCGTCATCGATGCCGCAACAATTGTTCAGCTACCAGCAAATCGCGAAATCCTCCAAACAACACCGCGTAGTTTTCAGCTTGATGGCCAAGATAACATCAAAGACCCTGTTGGTATGCAGGGTATTCGCCTTGAAGTCGATGCCCATGTTATTACTGCACTCGCACCACACACCCACAACCTTGATAAAGCTGTCGAAATGACAAAGACGATACCGAACAGTTTTGCCGTCTCGAGTCTTGCTGCTGCCCGCGCCGTACTGAATGAACAACACATCGAAAACGGTGTTATATTGATTGACTTTGGCGGCACGACAACGAATATTGCAGTGTTTGAAGATGGCGATTTACAGCATGTTGCAGTCCTGCCTGTAGGAAGTGTCAACATTACGAACGACTTAGCAATCGGCCTACGGACAGATCTTGATGTCGCCGAACAAATTAAATTGGAACATGCACTCGGTGGCCCGCGACCCGAAAAAGATCGAGCCAAAAGTGTGCACATTACCCATGAAAACAAGAAGTTAGAATTCGATATTGATGAAATCGACATGATTGTTAGCGCTCGGCTCGACGAAATTTTTGAAATGATTGATGGCGAGCTGGCTGGTATCCAACGTTCTGGTAAATTGCCAGGTGGGGCAGTACTGACCGGCGGCGGGGCATTGCTGAAGGGTATTGAACAAACAGCCAAAGATCGTCTGCGCATGTCGGCTCGCGTCGCGACTATTCAAGATGGCCTGACTGATGTAAGTGGTACCGCGCATAACCCTGATTACGCGGTTGCAGTTGGCTTAATGCTACTTGATGCTGAAGCTGCGCCTGTGCAAGCTAACGGTAAATCTGGCGGCAAGCGTAAGCTCGCATCGCCCGATACCGGCAAACTCTTTAAGGGTGTTGGTGGCTTCTTGAAGAAGCTCAAGCCGTAATTATTCAAAAACCCCTCATGTAGTATTTTTTTAGAACTCGTTCCGCGCAGAGATTTTTTCTAAGGCGAAAAAATCTCTGGCTGCACTGCGCATCGTACGTTCTAAAAAAATACTACATGAGGGGTTTTCTACGCTTTGAGCTCCTTTAGTATGCATCTCCACCCCTGTAAATTTACATTATTCACAAGAGTGGTGGCGCGCACCCATAAAGCTAAAGCTTCTAGTTTTGCCCTGTATAAAAATAGTGTATACTAAAGACGTAAGAGCTATATAGCCTAAGGATTGAACACACAATATGCCTGAAGTAACACCATCTGATATCCAAACCTTCGCCGCCATTAAAGTGGTTGGTGTTGGTGGCGCCGGTAGTTCAGCAATCAATCGTATGGTTGAGGCTGGGGTATTGGGCGTACAATTTATTGCTATTAATACTGATGCTCAGGCTTTGCATAATTCTAAAGCCGATGTAAAGCTGCACATTGGTCGCAGTACGACTCGTGGCCTTGGTGCCGGTGCTGATCCAAGTGTTGGCCAAACTGCTGCTGAAGAATCTCGTGAAGAAATCAAAGCTGCTATCGACGGTGCCGACATGCTATTTATTACGCTCGGTGCTGGCGGCGGCACAGGTTCGGGTGCTGGGCATGTCGTTGCTGATATTGCGCGCGAGCTTGGCATACTTGTTGTGGGCGTTGCGACCAAGCCATTCAGTTTTGAAGGTGACAAGCGCCGCACTAACGCCGACTGGGCGATTGCTCGTCTTGGCCAATCAGTCGACACGCTAATCACTATTCCAAATGACCGTTTACTGCAAACGATAGATCGCCGTACGCCATTGCTTGAAACATTCAAAATTGCTGACGACGTTTTGCGCCAGGGCGTGCAAGGCATCTCAGAACTTATTACCGAGCATGGGCTTATTAACTTAGACTTTGCTGACGTAAAAACCATTATGAGCCATGCTGGCTCTGCACTCATGGGTATTGGTCGCGCGACTGGCGACAACCGTGCAGCGCTTGCAGCACAACAAGCTATCGAATCACCACTGCTTGAAGTTTCGATTGATGGTGCACGTGGTGTGCTTTTCAATATTACCGGTGGCTACGATATGTCGATGCACGAAGTCAATGAAGCGGCCGAAGTGATTACCAGCGCCGTGGCGCCAGACGCCAATATTATTTTTGGTGCGACACTCAAGCCTGAGCTCGATGACGAAATTATCATTACCGTTATTGCAACTGGTTTTGACGCTGCCTACTTCCACCAACAAGCTGACACGCCTGCGCCAACTGCACACTCTGTCGCTGCCAGCGAAGACCCAATCAACGATACGTCCCCATCAATTGTTCAAGAAGATGAGATTGATTCTATTGATATGGATATCGACGCCGAAGCGCCTGAGAAAAAGAAGATTACTGATGATGAAGACGAGCCAAAGAGTATTTGGAATTACGACGACGAAGCTGATACGCCAGCATTTTTGAGACGCAAGAAAAAATAGCAGTCGGTTCACTATAATTTGATACATTGTTACGCAGCCACACAGCTCAAGTGGAATTGTTTGAGCAGTCTGGTTGCGTGAGACGAGGGTTGCTCGCGCACGCGGTTGTAGGGATGGGCACGTTCCGCCAGTTGTTTTAATCTGGCGCACCGCTGTCTTCGTTCTTCTCGACCAGTCCGTCCCGGCCGGGACCGAGGCCGTAGATTGTGATGAGTGCGCCGAGAATCAAGCTGACAATCGCCGTCCCCGTCTCGCCAGTGGCGAAGATGATGAGGCCGACGAGCATCGTGGCGCTGCCGAGCAGCAGCGCTGCCTTACGGAGCATGCTGCTCTCTTCGGCGAGGCGCGGACCTGACTCCGGCTTGCTGTACCGCGCACCTTGCTTGGTAGTGCGTGGCAGCACTGCGCCTTTCAGCGGGTCGGGCGCGGCGGGGTCAAAATCCCACCGCCGTATCCCACAGTAGATGCATCTCTTGCCTTCGCACGGATGATCGTCTTCGGTCATGATGCAGGCTCCCTCGTCTCAGTGTCGCAGCGGATGCTGCAACGGTACGGGAGCGCTCGGCAAGGGTGCCAAACGCTAAACCATAAATATATTATAACATATTATGTCAAGTTGTCTCACGCGAACACTAAGCTTTTGCATAAAAGCGCACTGTTCGCGCGAGACAGAAGAGAGATGAGTCTTCGGCTGCGCAGGGTCGGCGGGTGGGCCGAACCTTGTGAAGATGTGTCATCGGTTCTTGATGTACAACACCCCCAACCAAATGCAGATCACTCCGAACGGGTAGGCCAGGATGTGCGGCATTGGTCCGAGCTTGCTCGCGATGCCGCACAGCAGAGCGATTCCGAACAGGATGGCCAGGACACCTCTCCACAGAGGCGGGGTATTCAGGTCGGTCTGTGACGGGCGGTTGCTCATGGCTGAGCACTCCTTTGTTCACGTTGGACTCTAGTGCGTCGCACTTTCTTCTGTCTCGTGGTGATCGCTATGAGGCACGAATGCCAAGAAGCCACCACCGGGTGCACTCGCCACCGGTTGGTAGGAGCATGTTATATTTATAATATACAATTTATAATAAGTCAAATTATACTGACTAATTTTTACGGTAGCGTTGCTTAAAACACCACCAAATAGTCTTGCTTCAAACTACATATGGCGCTATGCTAGAAAGCAGCTACACTACGTGTGAGGTGTAGGGGGTTCTCTGGTACGCTATATATAGTATATGTAGGCTAAATATGCAAAATCGGTCAAATTTTGCGATGACTACGCTATGATAGGTAACAAAGAAAGCTGTTAACGTAAATGGAAAGGACGCTAGCATTATGAAGTGTCCAAAGTGTCAAACAATCACGTCAAAAGTTGTTGAGTCGCGCGACGTTGCTGATGGAGATTCTATCCGTAGGCGGCGTGAGTGCCTCAAGTGTGACTATCGCTATACGACATACGAGCGTATTGAGCGACCGAATCTTGCCGTCGTCAAAAAAGATGGTAAACGTGAACTGTTTGACCGAGACAAATTGCTAGCAGCGATTCATCGATCGGTTGGAAAGTACTTCCAGTCCGAGTTGGAAATCGAAACTATCGTAGCGCGTGTTGAAGAAGAACTGTACGGCCGGTATAGCCAAGGCAGTCAAGAAGTTGTCTCATCAGAGATAGGTGACCTTGTGCTTGAGCAGCTTGCTGGGTGTAACAAGGTTGCGTATGTACGATTTGCAAGTGTCTACAAAGATTTCCGCAGCCTCGATGAGTTCGAAAATGTCCTGCGCCAGCTAAAAACTGGCTAGCCATAGTCAATTTACGACAACATAAACATACGAATCCGCTGATAGCGCGCGAGGGATACTCATTTTGAACCCAGTATGAGTAGCGCGTTAAAGCAAACAACAAACATATTATTGGCAGCAACCTTGGCGATGTAAGTCGTCAGGCTTGTTTGCCTATCACTAAGGAGGGGCAGATGGCACAAAAAGCAGCAGCGACACTGGCGGTGGATAGGTTTTTTACTAAAAAAGGGACGCATCCGTATGACATGTTGACGTGGGTCAAGCGTGACTCTGCAATTGTTAATCCCGGTACGGGCAAGGCGGTTTTCTCACAAAAGGGTGTCGAGTTCCCTGATTTTTGGAGCATGAATGCCATCAATATCGTTGCGCAGAAGTATTTTTACGGAACCCCCGATACCAAAAGTCGTGAAACGTCACTACGCGAACTGATTGACCGCGTCGCCGACACAATTACAAAATATGGTTTTGAGCACGGCTATTTCATTGACGAAGACGAGGCTGATGTTTTTAACGCCGAGCTGAAGTACATTCTTGTGACCCAGCGCGCAGCCTTTAATAGTCCAGTTTGGTTTAACATAGGGACGCCTGACCGAAGCCAGCAAGCGAGTGCTTGTTTTATTCTCAAGGTTGAAGATACGATGCCGTCGATTCTTAATTGGTACACCGAAGAGGGCATTATCTTCAAGGGTGGGTCGGGTGCTGGACTTAATATCAGCTCAATCCGCTCGTCACACGAACCACTAAGCACAAGCGGTGGCCGCGCTTCTGGGCCGCTGAGCTTTATGCGCGGTGCTGACTCAAGCGCCGGTGCTATTAAGAGCGGTGGCAAAACCCGCCGTGCTGCTAAGATGGTGATTCTCAACGTCAGCCACCCAGATATCGAAGAGTTTATTTGGTGCAAGGCCCGTGAAGAACGCAAAGCGCATGTTTTGACCGACGCTGGTTTTGATATGGGCTTGAACGGGAGTGATTCAATCTCAATTCAATATCAAAACGCTAATAACTCGGTTCGTGTGACCGATGAGTTTATGCAAGCAGTTGAAAAAGATCGTGATTGGGATTTAGTCGGCGTCGTCGACGGTAAAGTCCATAAGACGGTTGGCGCGCGTAAACTCTTTCGCGAGATCGCTGAGGCAGCTTGGCAATGCGCCGACCCTGGCATGCAATTTGATACGGTTATTAATGACTGGCATACAACACCAAATGCAGGCCGTATTAATGGGAGCAATCCTTGCTCTGAATACATGCATCTCGATAACTCGGCGTGTAATCTCGCCAGTCTCAACTTGTTGAAATTCCTTCGCGACGATAACAGTTTTGATGTTGACGCATTCCGTCATACTACGGAGACGATTTTCCTTGCACAAGAAATCTTGGTTGGATACTCGGACTACCCAACAGCAGGTATTACCAAGAATGCCCGTGCCTACCGTGAACTTGGTATTGGCTATGCCAACCTCGGCGCATTGTTGATGGCGCAGGGCTTGCCATATGATAGTGCTGAAGGTCGTGCTCAGGCTGCGGCTATCACTGCATTGCTAACTGGCCACAGCTATGCAACGAGTGCTCGAGCGGCCAAGCGTGTCGAACCGTTTGAAGGTTATGCGCGTGATCGTGATGGTATGCTGCGTGTTCTCCGTAAGCATCGCGAAGCCGTTGGCGACATCGATGCAGGCTTAGTGAGTGAAGAACTGCTACAAGCTGCCGCCGAAGCGTGGGACGAAGCCGTTGAGCTTGGCACAAAATTTGGCATTCGTAACTCGCAGGCCAGCGTGCTGGCGCCAACCGGTACGATCGGCTTTATGATGGACTGCGACACAACGGGTATCGAGCCAGATTTCAGCTTGACTAAGTTTAAGAATCTCGTTGGCGGTGGCTCGATGGTCATTGTTAATCAGACGATTCCTCGCGCGTTGAAGCAGCTTGGCTACGACAGCAAACAAATCGATGAAATTGTTGCCTACATCCATGACAAGGGCAATGTGATCGACGCGCCACATCTCACAAAAGACCACTATGATGTGTTTGCCTGTGCCGTAGGCGATAATGCGATTCACTACAATGGTCACATTAAAATGATGGGTGCCGTGCAGCCGTTCATATCAGGTGCGATTAGTAAAACTGTTAATATGCCTGAAGACGCAACCGTTGAGCAAGTCGAGCAGCTGCACATGGATTCATGGAAGCTTGGTATTAAAGCGGTCGCTATTTACCGCGATAACTGTAAAGCTTGGCAGCCGATGAGTAGTAACAAAAACAAGAAAAGCGGCGAAGCAGTCGATAACCAGCCGATCAAAACAGAGGCTGGCGAAGTGGTGACGGTGCGTGCTAATCTGCGTCGCGAAATGCCACGGGTTCGTAGTAGTCGCACCTTTGGCTTTAGAGTTAGCGAGCTACACGGTTACTTTACGGTAGGTGAGTACGAAGACGGTACGCCGGGTGAGATATTTATCACCGTCGCCAAGATGGGCTCAACACTTGCGGGCTTGATGGATGCCTTTGGCCGCTCGATCAGTTACGGCTTGCAATATGGTGTGCCGCTGAAAGCCTACGTAAAAGGTATGAGTAACACCTCGTTTGCACCTGCTGGCATGACTGACGACCCTGAGGTAAAGACGGCGAGCTCAATTGTCGACTACATCTTCCGCCGAATGGCGCTGCAGTACATGACGCTCGATGATCGACTCGAGCTTGGCCTTGCGAGCCTCGAAGAGCTTGAAGCTGAAATGGATCAACAGCAGACGAGTTTGTTAGAAGCAGCCCAGCAAAGTGCTCACGCCGAGACAGCTATTACGCCAACCGAATCAGTTAAATCGGAGGCTGTATATGCTAAAAGCGGCGCTAAAACGGCCACTGTTAGCGTTGCTGAGAGTTCTGCGCCAATGTGTAGTAACTGCGGCAACCAGACACAGCGGGCAGGCAGCTGCTATGTCTGTACGTCGTGTGGTAGTACGAGTGGTTGTTCATAACGCAACGATGGAATAACTGCTACTGACCTCTGAGTAAGCGACCCGAGTATGCAAAATATCGGGTCGCTTTTGCTATACTTTAAGCACGAGCGGTGACGCTGCAGTGAGACAATACTATTTCAGAGTTGAGGAACGCTTTTATGAGAATACCAGTAGCAAATATAAACGTTTTTTCTAGGTGGGAAGCGAAAAGTGCCTTGGCGGCGATGATGCTATTATCCTTCGGGGTGATGGCATTTTTTAATTCACCAGCAGTGCAGGCGGCACCAACGTCAATGGGTGCATTCAACGCCGATAGCTTGTACACGAGCCAAGAGGGAAGTAACATCGCGGTAACTGCTAGCTCGTGTGATGTTTCGGCGAGTAACACGACGTATGTCAAAACATTTGTGAGTGGCAGTCTCAACAGCTCAATAACACGCAACGGCTCGGCTGACTGGTTTGCGCCAATCTGCAACCAGACTGGGTTTATGGTAACTCATGACAGTACTGCCTATGTCTATCAATTACAGAACAGCGGCAATAGCTTTAACCGTCGCTTAGCAGCCTACAAGCACGGTACGTTGCAGGGGACTCCGCAGACAATTGATCTATGTGCTACAGAGCCGGTTAGCCCACAGTGGGCGGAGACGCTCTACCCAACTGAAGGTGCAGCTGGTGCCGTCTACTACCTCGCTGGCGGTGGCTCAAGCTGTACCGCGCCGCAGAAGAAGTTTGTTGCCATTGACGGCGCGACTGGGCAAACAAAGTTCACCGTACCACTTCTTGGCAGCGGCGGCGGACAAGGGGAGCAGTTCCCTCATATTTTTGCTTGGATAAACGGTGTCGCGGTGCTTGACGGTGGCTATGTCCGTTACTTTGATTTAGCTGGTAACGAAGATGTTGCGCGTCGTCAAACGGTTGATGCCAGCCGTGTCATAGAAGCACGCGGCAGCGACAATGGAAGGGTCTACGTGCGCTTATCGCCAGCCACAGCAACAGTGAATGGCTGTAACGCCGATTCACAGCTGCTGTATTTTAACGCGGATGGCACAAAAGGCTCAGTCACGACAGATAACTGCAGCTTTCAAACAGGAGTGATGGCAAGTGCGCCAAACAACAGCCTTGTGTTACTTGGGGGTGTGGGTGGTAGTAGTAACGGCTATGATGATCGCCTAATCAAATACGATGCGAGTGGTGCTGTCGTCTACGATAAAGACATAAGTCAGTTAAATGATTACACGAATATCATCAACAGTGCGCCAAAGATTGACGCCAACGGCAATGCCATCATTATCACAACTGCAAAGTCGGTGACTACGGGTGACAATGACGTCGTAACCAGCCTGTACGACCCAGCCGGCGTGCGTACTCAGTTAGCAACAACTGCAACTGACGGTACACCAGACGTGTACGATAATTTTCGTACTAGCCAGAACGCTTCGATCGCTCTCGCGCCAAAGCATGCATACGTGACAACCTGCCATTTCGATGCGCCTTACTTTAACAACTGCTCAACTGCAAATGATGTATCCTTGGTTGATGTACTAGCAAATGTTAGTTACGAATTCCCAGCATCATCAATCTTGGCACCACCAACACCGAAGTTGAAGTACGTCGCGCTGGGCGATGGTTATGCATCGGGCGAGGGGCTTGCGCCATACACAACGCCGAGTGATGTTAACGGCTGTCACCGTAGTGCTCAAGCCTATCCACAGCTACTTACAGCAGTAAGCACGCTCGGACTAGGCGCACCAACTAATGTCGCTTGTTCGGGAGCAACGACGACGACTGCGCTTAACGGCGGCAAAGAGCCAAGTCAATTGAGCGCACTGCAAGCACCCGCAAATCTTGTTACGCTTACCATTGGCGCTGACGATGTTAATTTCCTTGGTCTTGCGCGCAGCTGTATGACCGGCGCAAACTGCCTTTTGAACGGTCAGAGTGGCATGACGGCGCTGAATATAGGGTTCGATTTGCCAAATAAGCTTGGGCGGTTATTCCAAGCAATTAAAGCAAAGCCGGGCGTCACTGCCACGACTCGTGTGCTTGTTGTTGGCTATCCTGCACTTGTTGGCAATCCAGATAGTGCAACGCCTGATTGTGGAAAATTCTCAATTGCTGAACGATACGCGCTCTTGCTTGTCGGTGCGCAACTCAATCAAGTAATGCGTAACGAGACTAATCGAGCAGGCTTTGAATACGTCGATGCGACAGCAACCGGCTCGCCACTTCGTGGCCACGAACCATGTACGAGTGGCAGCTATTTCAACAGTCCCGTAACTGCACCCGCCGCGACGGCACTGTATCCGAACGAGCAAGGTCAAGCAGCCTACGCGCAGCTTGTTAAGAACTACCTTATTGCACGCCCCCTCGCGCAGTAACCATAAGTGATATTGGCCGCTCCATTAAAGTTGTTTTATGTGTATACTAGAACTATGAGAACCATAGTTGTATACCGACCAAACACTGAGGTGGAGCGGCCAGTAATTGAGTTTATGCGCGAGTTTGAACACCGCACTGGTAAAACGCTCGAAACACTTGATCCTGACACGCGCGATGGTGCGGGTTTTATCGAAATATACGATATTGTCGAGTACCCAACGCTTGTTGCGCTCGACGACAGCGGGCATGTTCAGCAGGTTTGGCGTGGCTTGCCGCTGCCTACTATGAGCGAGGTATCATACTATGCCCAATAGCTTGTTGCGCAAACTGATGCCGTGGAAACAAGAGAAAGAAGATACCCGCCGTGCCGACGCCTGGATTTTTGGCACCATGCTGCTGTTCGGACTTGCTGGGCTGACGGCTGCATTTGTACTGAGTGTTGAGAAAATCCATTTACTCGAAAACCCCAACGCGACCTTGAGCTGTAATTTCAACTTGATATTGAACTGCGCTACTGTCATGAAAACGGCACAATCACATATTTTCGGCTTTCCCAACTCTTTTATAGGTATGATGGGCTACCCAGTCGTTATCGCAGTGGCCGTTGCGGGTCTTGCCGGAGTTCGCTTTCCTCGTAGATTTTTGCAAGCCGCTCAGATCGGCTTTGGCTTGGGACTCATCTTTGCTTATTGGCTGTTCTTCCAGAGCGTGTACGAAATTGGCGTGCTTTGTCCGTGGTGTTTAGTGGTGACAGTCTCGACGACTTTGATCTTTGAATCGTTGCTTCGCTACAATCTCCGAGAGAATACCTTTGGTTTTTCAACGACCTTGCATCGACGTGTTAAGGAATTTTTAGCGAAAGATTATGACAAGTTGATAGTCGCTGGTTGGCTACTGCTCATGTTGTTGTTGGTGATATTAAAATTTAGAGAAGGGTTATTCTAAATGGAATTTATTCTCAGTTATGCCGTGTTCGCAGTCGTCTTTGGGTTGGTTGACGCAATCTGGCTTGTCAAAGTGTCAAAGCAGTTTTATCAAAAAGAAATCGGAAGCTTGCTCGCCAAAAAGCCTGATATGACTGCGGCGGTCGTATTCTATGCGCTATACGTACTGGGCGTTACGGTGTTTGTACTGCAGCCTGCAATGACTGATGAATATTGGCCTGTTCTTGCCATGGGTGCCTTGTTTGGTGCCGTTGCCTATGCGACGTACGATTTAACAAATCAAGCAACGCTGAAGCACTGGTCGAAAAAGGTGACGGTTGTTGATATCGCTTGGGGTGCATTTGCGACAGGGCTTGCCGCAGTCATTACTGCACTCTTGACCAACTGGATACTAGGCTAATCCTATTATGCTCGATGCATTAACATATGGCTGGTGCATTATTGCGGTCATGTTGTTTATTAGCTTTGCCTTTGTTGTTGCTCAGGTAAAGCATCGGCTCGATGTCGTCGATGTTGCTTGGGGTGGTAATTTTATTGTCGCAGCCGTAGTGAGCTTTTTGCTGCAGCCCGAAGCAGATAGCCTGACAATCGGCGTTCGGACACTTGTGACGGCGCTGGTGATTATTTGGGGTATGCGGTTGAGCCACCATATTTTGCAACGCCTCAGGCGCACAAGTGAAGACCATCGCTATGTCGCGATGCGCAAACAGTGGAAGGGCAATCTCGCGATCAACGCCTACTTCAAGATATTCTTTACGCAAGGATTACTCGCATTGGTTATTGTGACGCCAGTGTTGCTGATCAATCTTACAAGTGGTAGTTTTATGCATCCGCTCGGTTGGGCTGGAGTGCTCACCGGACTGGCTGTATGGCTTATCGGTTTTTATTTTGAAAGTACTGGCGACCGTCAGCTACGTGACTTTATTGCTGACCCAAAGAACAAAGGCAAGTTAATGACGAAAGGCCTGTGGCGCTATAGTCGTCACCCTAACTATTTCGGCGAAGTGACGCAGTGGTGGGGGCTTGCGGTTATGGGTGTTGGTCTTAGTTTTGGTTTTGTTGGATTTGTCGGTGCGCTGGCCATTACCTATTTGATTGTCTTTGTCAGCGGCGTACCACTACTTGAAAAAAAGTATGCTGATCGTGCTGACTGGAAGGCATATAAACAGCGTACGAGTATGCTTATTCCGTTGCCGCGCCGTAAGTAGGGTGGTATAGTAGCTAGTAGAAAAGCGTATTCAAGCAAGCAAACTTACTTGAATGAAGTGGTTATCAGCCATAAGCAGCGGGAAGAAACAATCAGTAATGATTGCAGTAGAACCCGACGGAGCGTCCGTTATAACGTTAACTAAGTGCTAAAAGATTGTCGCTACACTAAAAGTGGAGCCAAGCATCTCTTTTGGAAGTTGGATGGTACCGTCCTGAATGCAGGATTCCAACATATTCCATATACGAGGTGCTTTTTATATGGCCGCAGTGCGCGTATAGCATCGATAATCAACAAGGAGCAATAGCATGGGCATTGAGCAAACATTAGAGAGAACCTATTTAGTGCGCTACATACCAGCGCAAATTGAAGGCGCACAATCAGAGGTGATCGAAGACACTTACATTCCAGCCAATGCTCGCGAGGCCGGCTTACGCCTTCGGGAACGCAACGGCGTGTACGAACTGACAAAGAAATTTGTCCGCAAGCAAGGTGATCGCTCAATACTGAACGAATTCGTGCTTGACCTTTCGCAAGAAGAATACGAGGCCTTTAAAACGCTTGGAACACGTGTCACGCGCAAACGTCGTTTTTACTGCACGATTTACGGACATAAAACAGAGGTTGATATTTTCTTAGGCGAACTTGATGGTTTAGCGCTCGTGGCATTTCCATTTACAACCGAAGCCGAGATGGCGGCATTTCAGCCACCCGAACTATGTCTTGCTGAAGTAACAGGGCAGCGCGTCTCGAGCGGCGGCTATCTTGCTGGGAAGATCTATGCCGAAGTTCAGCCTGAGCTTGAACAATATCAGTATGTGCCGCAATTTCTTGAGAAGGAGTATTAAAGGTAATGAAGTTTCATAAAAATAGTCGCCGTCGTGCAATCGACTACGAAAAAGATTTGGTGGCGCAATGGAAAAAGAATAAAACTTTTGAAAAATCGATCGAGCAACGCCCGGTTGAAAACAGCTATGTTTTTTACGACGGACCACCGTTTATTACCGGTGTGCCGCATCACGGCACACTGCTGAGTTCGATTGTCAAAGACGCTATTCCACGCTATCAAACTATGAAAGGCCACCGTGTCGAACGCGTTTGGGGCTGGGACTGTCACGGTTTGCCGGCTGAGAATTTTGTTGAGAAAAAACTCGGCATCACCAACCGTCAGGATATTGGCACCAAGATTAGTCTTGAGGATTACATCACTACCGCCCGCGAGAGCATGGTGCAAACTAGTGGGCTTTGGGAAGACACCGTTGACCGTATTGGTCGCTGGGTTGATTTTAAAGGCGCCTATAAAACCATGGACAAAGATTACATGGAAAGCGTGTGGTGGGCCTTCAAGACACTTTATGAAAAGGGCAAGATTTACGAAGGTGAGCGCGTACTGATGTACGACACGAAATGGGCGACACCGCTGAGCAAAGCTGAAGTTACCATGGACGCGGGCGCTTACCAAGACGTCACCGACCCAAGCGTGTACGTCAAGTTCCGCCTTGTGAAGCCAAAGACGCCCACCTACTTACTAGCTTGGACAACAACCCCATGGACGCTGCCAGGCAACACGGCAGTGGCGGTCAACCAAGACTTTACCTATGTCGAAGTTGTCTTAACAGGCGAGTCGGCCAACAAGGAAGAGCATTTTATCGTTGCTAAAGATTGTGCCGCTAAAGTCTTTACCGACGAGAAGCACAAGCCATTGAGCTATGAATTGGTACGCGAACTCAAGGGCAGCGAACTGATTGGCCAAGAGTACGCACCATTATTCAGTGACCGTGGCCGTAATGCCCATAAAGTCTGGCATGCTGACTATGTTTCGCTTGAAAGCGGTTCTGGTCTCGTACACCTTGCACCACCATACGGTGAAGAAGACTATGCGCTCGCTAAAGAAAAGGGTTTTCCATCGGTGCATGTGCTTGATGATTACGGTCGCTACACCGAAACCGAATGGGAAGGCCAAGACGTCTGGGAAAGCAATAAGCCAATCGCCAAAGCCCTCTATGAACGCGGTGTCGTCTGGAAGATTGAATATTACCGTCACCAGTATCCCCACAACCCACGCACCGGCAACCGTCTGATGTACCGGGCCCACCCAAGCTGGTTTATGGATATCGATGGTCAACGCAAAGATATGCTGATTGAGAACACTGAGCATATCGAGTGGTTTCCAGCCCATGTAAAGCACGGTCGTTTCGAGAAAACCGTGCAGACTGCACCAGACTGGAATTTAAGCCGTGACCGATTTTGGGCAACTGCCATGCCAGTTTGGAAGGGCACTGATAAAAACGGCAAAGAGCACGTCAAAGTGGTCGGCAGCTACGCCGAGCTGAAAGAGCTAAGCGGTGTCGAGCTTGAAGATTATCATCGCCCTTGGGTTGACGACATTATGTTCACCATCGATGGCATCGAATACAAACGTATCGACAAAGTGCTCGACTGCTGGTTCGAGAGCGGCAGCATGCCTTTTGCGCAATTCCATTATCCTTTTGAGAATGTTAAAAAGTTTGAAGCCAATTTCCCTGGTGATTTTATCGTCGAGTATATTGGTCAGGTTCGTGCCTGGTTCTATTATCTGCACGCCGTCAACGTTGGTCTATTTGGTCGAAACGCCTTTAAGCACGTCATCGTCACTGGCAATGTGGCGGGCAACGACGGCTACAAGATGAGCAAAAGCCGCGGTAACTTTACTGATCCGAACGAGCTGATGGATAAATACTCGGCCGACAGCTGGCGCTTGCTGTTCTTGTCGAGTCCCGTGCTCAATGGTGAAGATTTTTCGCTGCAAGATAAAGATGTCAGCGATGTTGCTCGCAAGCTGGCGATGGTTTGGAACATGTATGATTTCTTCACGATGTATGCCGAAGTTGACGGCTGGGAATTTACAGGTGACAGCAAACATCAACAAGATCCACTACCCAGCCTCGATAACCCGCTTGATCAGTGGGTCGTGAGCCGCGTTCACCAATTGGCGGCCGAAGTTGCTACGAATATGGATGCCTATAATATTCCTGACGCTGCGAAACCGATCCTGCCATTTATCGAAGACGCTTCAAATTGGTTTGTTCGCCGCAGCCGTCGCCGCTTCTGGAAAAGTGGTGACGATGCTGATAAGCAAAATGCATATCGTACGCTTCACTACGTGCTGGTACAGCTGAGTCTCATTATGGCGCCATTCACACCGTTCCTTGCCGAAGAACTTTACCAAAAATTGACCGGCGGCGAGAGTGTTCACTTGCTCGATTGGCCCGAAGGTGGCCAGATTAACCAGCTGTTAGTTGACGAAATGGAAGACGTGCGCGAGCTGATCAACCAAGGCTTGAGCCAGCGTGCCAAGGCCCAGATTAAAGTGCGCCAACCACTACAGCTTTTTGAAATTCACAGCAAAGACGCCGAGCGGTTTAAAGCCTACGAAGATGTCTTTAAAGAAGAGCTAAATGTCAAAATGGTGGTACTCAGTAGCAAGCCGGCTGCGGGTGATTTGCCTGAGTTACGCGGTGAACTTGTACTTGAAATTACGCCCGAGCTTCGCCGCGAAGGCTTGATGCGTGAGGTAATTCGACATATTCAAAATGCTCGTAAAGACGCTGGCTTAAATGTCGATGACCGCATTGCGCTCAGTCTTACGACTGAAGACAAAGAGCTGACACAAGCAATCGACGAGCATAGTGCTGAGATTGCCGCCGAGACGCTTGCGACCACAGTGACGACCGATGCGTATACCTATGAAGCAACGCTGAAAGTTGGAGCCGCACAGCTCCGTGTCTCACTTGAGAAAAGTGCCGAGTAGCCGCTCGGCCTGCATTTACGAAGTGCAAGAAAAGTGGTATAGTCACTGACGACTTCACTGTGGAGTCGAAAGTGACGCTAGGGAAAGGACGTATGTGACACGCCAAGTTTCATCGATTGAGGTGACGCCGGCCGCTATCTACATCAAGAATACGGCAGCCATGGCGAGGTTGCTTGGTGAGCTTCGTGCCAGTAACCTGAGTCATCCTGGCGATGCCAGCCCAATATTCATGATTGGAGGCACGCGATGCCGCGACTTCGAACTACTGTCCGTTCAATACGATTCGACGATCGATCGATTCGATCTGATCTTCGCCGAACCCTTTCACGGCCGGGAAGTCGCTGTGGCGCGTGCGATTCTGGTGGTGGCATACCAGGGTCGACAGGTGGTGGCGAAAGCTTACGCGACCGCGCAGCAGACCGACACGATGACGGCATTGCACGAGGCGCTCAGCAGCCACCTCGCGCCTAATCGCTCTTGAGTGATGGGGCGGTGCAGTGCAACTCGAAGCCCCGCGACCACGGATGCCCTCGCATTCGTGGTCCAGCGTCACATGTGTCAATAACCGGCCAGTTATTCTGATGAGTCTTACGGCAAGACGAAACACATGATAAGCTAAAGGCAACATAGTAACGTAGAAACGAAAAATAATGGACTTCAATCTTCTTGAACTAATTGCGCGTGCGGGTGGGGGAGGCTCAAGTAGTTCGAGTGGCGGCTCGGGCGGTGATTTTATCGGACTTATTGGCTATGCCGCTGGACATTACCCGGCTGCTTTTGTTAAAAAACGCTTTAAACACACGATTCCGGCAATTGCCGCAGGTGGCGTTGGCACGGTTGCCGCAACAGGTCTGTTTGTTGCTGGAAGGCTCTATTTTACAGCAGTCATTATCTTTATCGCTGGCTGTATCGGTGCCTATGGTGGTGCGACGGGCTTGCTTGGCAAGTTTGCAAAACGCTCGAAAGAAGCCCAAGCGCGACTGCAAAAAGCTGCCGCTAGCGACCCTATGTGGAACGAAGATACAATCAAAAAGACCGCCAGCGACACCTTCGTCCGTTTTCAATACGACTGGGCAAATTTCAATGGGCAAGGCATGGCGCAGTATTTAGCGCCGCGTTATCTTGCTCATGTCCAGTTGATGCTTTATGCGCTCGCCCAAATGGGGCGGCGTAATGTTTTGTGGCCGTATAAAATTACTGCTATGGAACTGATTGATGTCTCCGACAAAGATAATAACACCGAAGACCGCATGACTGTTGCTATCGCAGCAAGTGGCACCGATAAACTTGTCGATACTACTACTAACACCGATCTGGCCACCGACAATAGTGATTTCGCTGAAGTCTGGCAATTCGTCCGTCACGAACGTACCTGGCTGCTCGAATCAATCACACCATCTACCACGAGTGATATCGGTCGCAACTCCACGCTTGAGCAGTTTGCTGCAGCTAACAGCATGTACTATAGCCCCGACTGGGGTCGGTTATTGTTGCCACGTCGTGGACGGATATTTAGTACGGTAGCGATGAGCGTGGCCGATGTCAACGACCATGTTATCGGTTACTGGCAGGGTAACTTGTTGGTGCAAATGTACTCGTACTCACCGGGCCAGGGTAAGCCGTATTATATGGTTGGTCAGTTAACTTTGCCGAAGACATATACCGGTATCATGATCCTTCGGAAGGACGATTTTGGCTCAAAGCTCGGCAATATTTTCAACTCGGCACCAAGCGGCTATCAGAAAATGAGCTACGAATGGGTTGATTTCAACCGTAACTATGTTGTCTATGCGGCGGAGCCTGATCGTGTTGCATCGTTTGAACTACTGAACCCAGGCTTCATGGCCTATCTATACGATCAGAAGTTAAAAATTGATATTGAAGTCGTTGATAATGTTGTCTACCTGTATTCGAGCAATTCAGCTCGTACAATGGCAGAATATGGCGGCATGCTTGAGGTGCTCAAGCGCGCTTACAAAGAGTTAAAACTGTAATAAACATTGAAGGGTCGTGAGACCCCAGGCGACGACCGGGGAAGGTGGTCGTGTGTTCGGCGCTCGCTGCTGAAGCCGAACTAGTGCAGGCCTGGGGTCTCACGGAGTTGTCACCACCTACCTCTCTGCGTTGTGCTTGGACGCGGCCCCCAGGCTGGAGGCTGTGCTGATGCTAGCTCACGCCAGCAGTCGGGTCGGGCGGGTACTCGGGCGGCGCCGTCTCGGCGCGGTCGCTCTCGTACCAGGGTCCCGGGTCGCCGTCCATCAGTGGCACCGCGGCGTGTTGCCGTCGAGGTCACCGGTGGGCGGGTCGGGCTGCAGGCGTGGCGGCTTGCCCGGCCGCCTTGGCCCTGGCTGCAGGTGGTCGCTCATCGACGACCTCCGGGCAGTCGCCTGGCGTCGCCGACGTGCCGAACGCTGCCGCCACTGCCATCGTCGGTGAGGACGATTCCGTTCTCGTCGCCCGTGCAGTACTTGAACATCGTTGCTTCTCTCGCTCAAGCGCCAGCATTTTTTGATGTTGACGCGTGTGTAGTGACCTTTGTATTACGGTACAACGCCTTATAAAAGTCAATCCATGCGTCTGGCAACTGTTCTATAGCCCGTATTAGTCGTTGCTATTATTTTGCCCTCTACCCTATAATGTAGTCATGGACGAAGAACATGGAGAGTGGACTGGGTTGAAGTCTCTAAGTAGCAAGACTTACTCCTGTGGTCATTGCGGCAATCTTATAAGTTCGGAAAAAGGTTATGCGACTAGAATCTCGCAGCATATGCCCACTATTCTGGGCACAATTTACATATGCCACGTCTGTAATTGCCCTAGCTATTTTGCTGGTGGGTCTGCGCAAGTTCCAGGCGCTCGCTTGGGTGGAATTATCAATCACTTGCCGCCAGATATCGCAAGTTTATATAAGGAAATTCAAAACTCCACTACAGTAGGCGGATATACATCTGCCGTTCTCGCTTCTAGAAAGCTTCTAATGCATGTCGCCGTTGAAAGTGGAGCGGAGCCAGGAAAGCAGTTTGTGGCGTATATTAACTATTTGGTAGAGAACGGCTATACGCCACCAAATAGCACTGCTTGGATAGACAAGATTCGAGTCGTAGGCAATGAGGCAAATCACGAAATTGTCATTATGCAAGAAATTGATGCGAGAAATATAATCAAGCTTATTGAAATGCTTTTAAAGTTTAACTACGAATTTCCCAAAGAAGCTGAATCTGAGACAGAGTCATCTGGCTAATGCTATGGGGAGTGCTCTTCATTGCTATAGTCATTGACAGTATGGGACACCCCAGCACAAGCGTGCACCGCATCAAAGTTAGTCTTTCTTGAATTCTTAAAGTAAAACCTGATAATAAAGCTTAGCGGACTGCCTATCTCACGCAAGAAGTCTTCGATGGACGCTTATCTCAAGTTTCAAATAAATAACAACCAACGATCTAGGGAGTAATGGTTGCGCAAGTAAAATAGCTTGCTAAAAGTGGGCTATTTTTTATGTATTTCGTTGACCTTATGGTTAGCTTATATGTGAGATATTGAAGTTAATTTTAGTTAATTAATTCTCAATATTTCAACAGGGGTCAAAAATTGACCTTTGTTAAGATATTCAAAAAATTATATACTGTATGTAGAGGAAAAAACTATGACTAAAACATCTCTAGCTGCTAATTCTAATTCGATCCTTAGCCCAAAGCTGCAAGCAGTTTCGGATTATTTTATCGCACTTTCAAATGAAACTCATAATGGCATCACAAACCTGAAGCTGCAAAAGCTAGTTTACTATGTTCAGGCTTGGCACCTGGCTGCGTTCGGAGACCCAGTATTCGAGGAAGATTTCCAGGCTTGGGTGCATGGGCCTGTAGTGCCTTCTTTGTATCATCGATATAAATCTGCTACATACAAGCCACTAATTGAAGATAAAGAAAAATTTTCCGTTTTAGAAAGTCGACTGCCAGGTAATTTAAAACTGATATTGGATGATGTTGTTGAAGAGTATTTCGGCAAAACAGCTTACGAACTAGAGAGATTAACGCATAGCGAGGATCCATGGATCAATGCAAGGGGCAATCTGTCCGAAGACTCGCCAAGTAGCAACATCATTGGCAAAGATGGGATGGGCGCGTACTATCGACCCATGCTATTAGTGCAGTAAATATGGCGAGATTTGTACCACAGCAAAAAGCCAGATCCAGTGCCAAGCGGATTAGTAGCAATCAAAGGCCGTCGGGCGAAAAAGAGAACGTTACGTTCTCTTTCAAATACCTGCTAGAAGACGACGACTTCCATCTTAATCATGATCAAGTTGAGTACTTCCAAACAGTTATACGAAGACTAAAAGACATATGCTGCATGGCAAGGTTGGCTCTAATTACTAACAGAAGTAGCGCTTTGCGTGCTCATCCAGTAGATTTCAATGAGAAGCGTGTCTCGCGTAATTCATTTGGCATACCGAATGAAACTGATCTTTGCGACGAAGCCTTTCAGTTCAGTGTTTCCAGCAATGCACATGGTCGCATAGTAGGCTTCTTTACGGGATCAACTTTCAACATAGTGTGGTTTGATAGGAAGCACGCTTTGTATCCGGGCGACAATAACTAATGTCTGTAGGATCAAAGGAAAAAGATTAGCCCCACTTGCACTTAATGCAATATACCAGCACTATGCATTTACAGAAGTGCCCATATCTGTTACAATCCCTTGAGTTATATCTAAAGCGAATAAAGGTTAGACATGAAAGCAATCGTCAGCATCGGTGGCAAGCAACATCTTGTTACCGAAAAAGAGACCCTCCTGGTGGACCGCCTCCCGGATGGCACAAAAGAGCTCTCGCTTGACGCTTTGATGACCCTCGACGGTGACAAAAGCACAATTGGTGCTCCATTCGTCAAAGGCGTAAAAGTGGCTGCGACGGTTCTTGAGCCGGAAGTAAAAGGCGACAAGATCCGCGTGATTCGTTACGAATCAAAAAAGCGCGTTAATAAGCAGAATGGCCACCGCCAGCAGTATTCTCGCATTCAGATCAGCTCAATTAAATAATTGACGGCTGAAGCAGCAAAACACCCCGGCCATGAACGACCGGGGTGTTTTGTATGCATGAGCGTGAAAAGTTTTTTGTTTCACGCTGCACCCCAAGTGGTATACTAGGATAAGACAAGGGGTAAAGGTTCAAACACAGACATGATTATTGCAGTCACCAATCAAAAAGGCGGAGTTGGTAAAACAACAACGACCGTTAATCTAGCCTATTACTTCGCCAAGGCCGGCAAGCGCGTACTTTTAGTCGACGCTGACCCGCAAGGCAATGCCACGAGTGGGCTTGGCATTGACAAGCGCGCGCTTAGCGCTTCGCTTGGCGATGTCTTGCTCGGCAGTGTAGCGGCGGCCCAAGCAATTATCGCAACCAATGTGCCCGAAGTCTGGCTGTTGCCGACAACGCCTCAGCTCGCTGATACCGAGGCTCAACTGGCGGCTGGCGACCAAAGGTTTTCACGCTTAAAAGACGCATTAAAAAGCTTACTCGCGCCAGGGGAGAGTACCGCACAGTCGTATGACATTATCTTAATTGATTGCCCACCGAGCCTCAGCTTGCTCACCGTCAATGCCTTTATCGCTGCCGACAAACTTATTATGCCGGTACAAGCCGAATTTTATGCGCTTGAAGGGCTCGGCCAGTTACTTGAGACCATGAAGCTGGTTCGCCAGCGTCTTAATCCGGCGCTTGACGTGCTCGGGGTGGTGGTAACGATGTATGACAGCCGCACGACGTTATCTCAGCAAGTATTTGAGGAAGTGAAAAAACATTTCCCCGATAAGCTATGTGCGACAGTCATCCCACGCAATGTAAGGCTCGCTGAAGCACCGAGTCATGGCTTGCCCGTGGGTATGTACGATCGCTGGAGCAAGGGCGCGCGTGCCTACAAGGGCCTTGCAAAAGAACTGATGAAGCGCTTAGAACAAAATACGACAACGACTAATAGCACGAAAGCATAACGATATGGCGATAAAAAAAGGTTTAGGCCGTGGTTTTGATTCATTAATTCCGACTCAGCTTGTTGAAGAAGCGTTTGACCCAACGGCAAGTATTGATGAGGCGGCGCGTCAGCTGCTTGAGGTGCCCCGCGTGGACATAATGCCTGATCCTGACCAGCCACGTCGGCATTTTGACGAAACGGCGCTTGCAGAGCTCGCAGGTTCAATTAAGACACACGGTATTATGCAGCCTCTTGTAGTGACAAAGCATGAGGGGGGCTATCGTCTGATTGCTGGCGAACGTCGTTGGCGAGCATCAGCGATTGCTGGCCTCGAAGTTCTCCCGGTTATCGTTCGTACAGTTACGGCGCAGCAGCGACTTGAGCTTGCGCTTATCGAGAACATCCAGCGTGAGGACCTTAACCCGCTTGAAGAGGCGACGGCTTATCTGAAGCTTCATCAGCAATTCAATATGAAGTATGACGAGATTGGCGCACGTGTTGGCAAAGCGCTGAGTACCGTTAGCAACATTCTTCGATTATTAAACCTTCCCGCAGCAGCTAAGCAAGCGCTACTCGAAGGTGCCATCAAAGAAGGCCATGCCCGCCAAATTTTGGCGCTCGACACCCTCGAATTACAAACGCAGCTATTGGAGCTCATTATTGCTGGTGGTTGGTCGGTTCGCAAAGCCGAGCAGTTTGTGATTGGCTACCGTGAAAGTGGCAAAACACAGGTCGGCGGCGTCAAAAAGACACGCTCCGAAACTGACCAGACGAAACAACTTGCTGAACGACTTGGTGCGCCAGTGCAAGTTAAGTCTATGGCGAAGGGCGGCCAGTTGATTATTCGTTATGGATCGGACGAAGAGCTCGAACGTTTATACGCTCAGCTCCTCGAACGCCAGAAATAAGTACAACTTAGAAGCTACGGAACTTTGATAATGGGAAGATGCGTAGTCCAACTGGTCCTTGAATAAGATCAAGAGGGACGGTACCAAGGCCATTACGTGAGTCGAATGAGTACTCACCAACACGATTATCGCCAGAGACAAACACTTCGCCTTCAGGAACAGTTAGGTCGACTTCGCCTTTGGTTGGACTCTTTGGTCCGGTGTAAAGCTTGTCAGGATCGAAACCACTGCTGTTTTCTTTATTATAAATAGTATAGACGCCATCTTTAAGCACAACACGTTCACCGGGGAGGCCGATCACTCGTTTGACTAAAAATTCTTCACTCTGCTGTACGTGGTAGAGCGGATTTTCGAAGACAATCACTTGGCCGCGATTTGGCAAGTATTTTTTGCCTTCGATATGGCTGACAGTGACGGCAAGCTTATTCACCAGTAGACGGTCGCCAGTGTGAAGCGTATTCTCCATGCTTGGCCCAAGCACTGAGTAAGTTTGGAATACAAAATTATTTAATAGAAAAGCGCCAACAATGACGGAAACCACGAAAATGGCTATGCCAATCACGTCGCGCAGGGCGTTATGTCGGTGTTTTGGTTCGTTCGGAACAATTATTTGGTTTGAAGTGTCTGGTTGCATCTGAATCATTTTACCTTGCGGCTGCTTGAAAAGCCATGATGATACGTTCAATTGAGGCTTGGCTTAGAATATCATCTGGCCACCGACGGGCAAGATGCGCGCCCATAAGCGGCCTTCGAGGGCTGAAAGCTTTACTGGACCAAACGCACGAGAATCGAGCGAACCACCGGGCGCACGGTTATCGCCCATGATAAAGACTTCGTCTTTGGCAATCTGAACGTCAATGGTCGATTGGCTGTAGGTCGGGGCAAGGGTCAATTTGAGTAACTTGTCAGGATCAAAACCGTTGTTATTTTGCTGGTTATACACGGTAACGCTGCCATCTTTAACGATGATGTGCTCGCCAGGGAGACCGATCACTCGTTTAATAAGTTGTTCGTAACTACCGCTGGCATCTCGCAATTGGCTGTCAACGATTACGATGTCGCCACGCTTCGGCTGTTGCACAGTGCCTGTAAGGTGCGAGAACGAGGCACCGGCTTTATCGATCACTAGGCGATCATGGTTGCGTAGCGTTGGCGTCATGCTTGTTCCTTCGACATAGTACGATTGCAGCCAAAACGAGTTAATCAGGAAGGCGATAGCAATTACCCCCGCGAGTAGGCCAACGGTCGATAGCGATGTACGCAACAAACTAGGACGAGTTACCTCGCCGTGTCGGCCCAAGCGCATCGGCGGCGGTGTCTGGCTCAGAGGTTGGGGGCGAATCGCTGTCATGGTATCCTTTTAGTATATCGTGTCTAGTGCCAAATCTAACCACCATAACCACGATATTAGTTGTTGTTACTATGGCTTTACGCTCAAGCTTAAAAGCGATATAGTGGTGCAAGAACAAGACAGTAGTATAATTTCAACAGATATGTCCGCACGGTTTACCAAGAGCACATGTGCTTCCGCGTGCCCCAACTAGAAAACAGAAGGAGTAGATTTTAGTGAGCAATTCGAGCAGTTCTGTTGATGGCTTTTTTATACCACGCCGCGAACGACGTCCAATTGTCGGTAAGGCGCCTGAGCCGAAACGTCAAGCGGTGCCAGTAAAAGCTGCCGAGCCCGCTAGTGGCGCGCGTTTGCAACCTCGTGGCGATGACCAAACTCGCAATTTTTTCGGCACCTCCGGCGCACATGCGCTCCCACCGATTGAACTGCCCGACGATGCCCCAAAACGAGCTCGTCGAGGTAAAGACGGCAATAAGAAGAAGTTTTCACTCAAGCCGACTAAAAAAGGTGTTCGACGGTTCATTCTTATCTTGATTATCTTGCTTGTTATCGTTGGCGGCTACTTTACGTACCGCTTCTTTAATGCCACTGGCAAACTGTTTAAGGGCAATGTACTGAGCGCTATTCTTTCACAGGGCAAAGAACTCAAAGTCGATGCCCAAGGCCGCTCTAACATCTTGCTATTTGGTACTTCAGAAGATGATCCTCAGCATGATGGTGCGAATCTCACTGACTCAATTATGGTTGCGAGTGTTGATCAGAAGAAAAAGAACGTTTATCTCATCAGCATCCCTCGTG
The DNA here is from genome assembly GCA_903821365.1 of uncultured bacterium. GTDB lineage: Bacteria > Patescibacteriota > Saccharimonadia > Saccharimonadales > Saccharimonadaceae > CAIJKY01. The sequence goes on from CAIJKY010000005.1 coordinate 46,002, forward strand.
ATTTGTGGGTGAAATATGGTAAAGCTTGTTTATCTGGGTACGAAGGCAAGATCAACGAAGTCTACACTTGTGGTGGTGGCGAGACTGCGAACCCTGATGACCAAGCTGGCCAAACTGCTTTCAGAACAAAAATTAGTGAAGTAACAGGACTCGATGTGCAGTACAGCGTGCATGTTAACTACACCGTACTTCGAGAAGCAGTCAATGCCGTCGGCGGTATTACCGTCAATATTGATAGCGGCGACCCGCGTGGTATTCTCGACCGCAACTTCGACTGGCGCTGCAACTACAAGTGTTACTATGTCAAATATCCAAACGGCCCAGTTAATCTCGATGGCGACCATGCCTTGGCACTTGCACGTGCTCGTGGTGCTGCAGGCGAGGGAACAACCTATGGACTACCAAATGCTAACTTTGACCGTGAAAAGTATCAACAAAAGATCCTGATCGCCTTAAAAGACAAAGCAACGAGTGCTGGAACGCTTGCAAACCCAGTTGCAATCGACAAACTACTGTCGGCGCTTGGCAACAATGTCCGCACCAACTTCGATGCCGAAGAAATCAAGACACTCATTGGCACGGCAAAAGATATCAAGACGAATGACATTGTCAGCATTCCGCTCGATGATAAGGATGAGCCATTAGTGACAACAGGTAATGTTGGTGGCGCAAGTATTGTTCGCCCAGTTGATGGTCTGTTTGACTACGATGGCCTCCATAGCCACATCAAAGCGTTAGTCTCCGGCGATGCCGCACTTCTCGAAAAAGCGAAAGTTGATGTACTTAATGCGAGTGGCCAAGCTGGAGCAGCTCAAACCAAGGCCGATAAAGTTACGGCGACAGGTATTGTAGTTGAAGTTATTGGCAATGCACCAGAGTCGCTTAACACCGCGCCGATCCGTATCTACGATCTGTCAGAGGGTAAAAAGCCCGCCACATTAAAGAAATTAGAGATGCTATTTGGCACAAAAGCCGCCAAGACTGTGCCAGAGGGCGTGACCAGCAACTCAGACTTTGTTATAATCGTCGGCAGTAATGGAACTCCTTAAAACCCAGCGTCGCCCGAATAATTTTGGCGACGTACTGCACATTGTTGCGCAAGTTGCGTTTGTTAGCTTAATTGGCGCATTAGTACTTGTTTTTCAGCTGCCTGCCGTAGCTTTCTTGTTGGCAGTCCTGAGCAAGTGGCGTATCTTTGCTGTTCGTCCACGCTATTGGCGAGCTAACCTCACGACAAATATGGTTGACCTGCTGTTCTTGGTTGGGGTAACGGCGTTGATTATCAAGCCACTTGTTATCCCAACAATTGGTACGGGCGATGCTGCCGGTAGTCTACATGTCGCAATCATTGTCTGGCTGCTCGTACTTGCGGTCTGGCAAATTTGGTTGAAACCACGCACCTCACAACCAATGGTTTTGTTGCAGGCTGGTATTGCTCAGTTTGTTGCCTTGGTGGCGCTGTGTACATATCTTGGCACGACCCCCGTGTTAAGCGCTATGAATCAGGTGGTATTATTGCTGCTTGTCGCGGGTGCTTGGATTATCGGCTACGCTTCGGCTCGGCATGTGGTGAGCAGTTATGATGGCGAACCAAAGATCCGTTTTTTCGCACAGCTATGGGGTTTGTGTCTTGCGGGTGCTGCCTGGGTGTACGGACATTGGATGCATGTCTATGTCATTTCTCCCGATCTCCAGATTCCACAGTTAGCACTTGTCGCACTCCTTATCTCATTCTGTGCGGTGCGAGCGTATGACTTCCAGCGCAATGTCTCAATTGACAAAGCTCAAGCGCGCGTTCGTACGCGACAAAGCCTACGTAATCTTTACATTGCAGCGCTATTCACGGGAGTATTGCTCACGCTTGTCGTGGCGTCAACTCGCTGGAGCGTCATTCTTTAACAGTGGTGAAGCGTAATGCTGGCGTAGCGTAATGGATGCTATGGACTAAGGCAACGTTAAGCAATATTAGACTATACTACTGATATGGAAAAGCCGACACACACAGTAGCAGCAGAGGGTCCAGGAATCACTCCTGTACGACTCGCGAGTACAACTACAACGCCAGCGCCAAACGTGGCGCCGGCGCGTACTAGTAATAAAGCGCCAATAAAGGGACGAGCAGGTGGGAGTGATGAGCCACCGAAACCAATGTCGCCTGGATTACTAATTCTTGCCTGTTTTTTGGTCAGTCTCTTGGGTAGCGGTGTCGTAGTCGCCGTTAGCAAGGCGAGCGCCGACATAAAGACCGTAAACACCACGACAAAACAAGTTGTGTCGAGCGAGGGCGACCTTATCGCCAAGATCGCCAAAGATGTTGGCGCTAGTACAGTTTCTATCACTACCGAAGGGACAACGACGCAAGGCTTGTATGGCCAGCCATCGGGTACTGAGCAGGGCGCAGGAACGGGCATTATCATCAGTAAAGACGGCTATATTATGACCAATCGCCATGTTGTCCCCGATGGTACACAAACGGTTAATGTGACGCTTTCTGATGGCACTAAATACAACAATGTTACTGTTATTGGGCGCGATAAGCTGAACGACATCGCCTTTATCAAAATTGATAAACCAAATAAGGCGTTGCCCGCCGCAACCATTGCCGATTCTTCAAAAGTGCAAGTCGGTGAAAAAGTTGTTGCCGTAGGCAACGCGCTAGGTCAGTTTCAAAACACGGTCACAAGCGGTATTATCTCAGGCATTGGCCGACCGATTACCGCTGGCGGCAACGGCGAGGCAACTGAGCAGTTAACCAACCTCTTCCAGACAGATGCCGCCATTAATCCTGGTAACTCGGGCGGCCCGCTCGTTAATATGGCCGGTGAAGTGATTGGTATGAACACGGCGGTCGCCAGTGGCGCTCAGGGCATTGGCTTTGCTATCCCGGTCAATGACGCAACTGGTCTTATCAAAAGTGTGACACAGCAGGGCAAACTCGTTCGACCATTCCTCGGCGTGCGTACTGTTAGCCTTACGCCTGCGATTGCGAAGCAATTAAACGCCGCCGCCGATGCCGGTGCCTACATTTCGAACCAAGAAGGTGTTGTCGCTGGCAGTCCGGCCGAAAAGGCGGGTCTTCGTAGCGGCGATATCATCACAAAGGTGAATGATGATACGGTTACCGTTAATAGCCCAATCAGTAGTTTAATAGCTAAATATGCCGTTGGTGATGAAGTGACATTAACAGTGATTCGAGACGGCAAAACAACGACTATTAAAGCGACGCTGGCCGAAAGTTAACGCTGCAGCGTGATAATCAAACCATCGCGTGCAGTCAATGTCCATCCGGCAGCCACGGCAAAATCAATGATTGTGTCGTGCTGCCGTTTGTCGGCTTCGAGTAGCAAGTGGCCGCTCGCACGTAGGAGCTGCGGTGCTTGGCGAAGCAATGTGAATATAAGCTCTAGGCCATCTTCGTCAGCAAATAAAGCCACGGCGGGCTCATAAGCGGTCTCTGGTGAGCGCTCCCATTGTTCATCGACGTAGGGAAGGTTAGCGACGATCAGGCTGTAGGGCTCTGTGACATCTGCCATTTGCGTAAAATCTTGCTCAGTCAATGTAACTGTGGCTGCAAGCTGCTCGACATTACGCTGGGCAACGTATAGCGCCGCTGCTGAAACGTCAATCGCGTCCACACGGGCTGTAGGGCATTCCAGTGCAATACTAATAGCAATACAACCAGAGCCGGTGCCGATGTCGAGCACCTTATCGCCAGGCAGTAATAAGCTTTTCGCTATGGTAATGAGCGTCTCAGTTTCGGGGCGTGGGATCAGGCAATCGGGAGTAACTAAAAAATCGCGACCATAAAACGCTTGGTGGCCACGGATATAAGCGATTGGCTCACGTGCCAGCCGACGTTCTAACCCCTTGACAACGGTGCTTATTACACCCTCTGTCAAGGGGTCGGTGGCATGGGCGACCAACCATGTGCGATCACGGCCAAGCGCGTCCGCGAGCAGCAATTCAGCATCAAGTTTGGCCGATGGAATGTCGGCTGCTGCAAGTTGATGAGTAGCGCCTGCGAGCCAGGCTTGTATTGTCAGGGGAACTTCGTTCATGAACTGATCGGTGTTATTTTAGGCGTTGCTTGCGCCACTCGCTTGAAGTTCGCGTTCGTATGCTTGTAGTTGCTCGATAATATCGCCAATGTCACCACTCAGTGCCGCTGGTATATTACTGCGAGAGTAGCCAATGCGGTGATCGGTGATGCGATCTTGCGGAAAGTTGTAGGTGCGTATTTTTTCGCTGCGATCGCCAGAACCGATAAGGCTGCGGCGCTGTTCGGTTTGCTTGGCTTGTTCTTCGGCCATTTTCATTTGCAGCAAACGACTACGGAGCACGCCCATAGCCTTATCTTTGTTCTTGATTTGTGATTTTTCGTCTTGGCAAGTCACCACAATCCCAGTTGGAACGTGCGTGATACGAACAGCCGAGTCGGTCGTGTTAACGCTTTGGCCGCCATGGCCGCTTGAACGGTAGACATCGATACGGAGGTCGCTGGCATTAATTGTAACGTCGACTTCTTCGGCCTCGGGTAAAACAGCCACACTAACAGTACTCGTGTGGATACGACCCTGACTTTCGGTAGCAGGCACGCGCTGTACTCGGTGGACGCCACTCTCGAATTTTAGCTTGGCGTACGGTGCATCACCACGAATGCCAAAGATAACTTCTTTGTAGCCGCCAGCTTCGCTTGGACTGTCACTGATAATTTCGGTTTTCAAGTCGTTTGTTTCGCAGTAACGAAGATACATGCGGAGAAGCTCGGCAGCGAACAAACTAGCTTCATCGCCACCGGCACCGGCACGAATTTCAACGATGACGTTTTTCTCATCGTTGGGGTCTTTCGGTGCGAGCATAGTGAAAAGGTCGTTATCGAGCTGCTCAAGCTTTGTTTCAAGGTCGGGGATTTCGGCTTTTGCGAGCTCGGCTAGCTCATCGCCAGTACTCGCTAGCTCTTTGGCGTCAACAAGCTGGCTAGCCAAACGTTTTTGCTGTTCGGCAAAGCTAATAATGTCCGAGAGTTCACTGAGGCGTTTATTTTTTGACGTAAAAGAAGGATCGGCGTAGGCATTGGAGCCCGATAAAAAAGCTTGCAACTCAGATTGCTCAGCGAGCAGGGCAGGGAGATCAACATTAATTAGGGCCATAAGCGCTGCACTCCCTCTCGAATTCGAACTTATTTGTCGTCAGTAGATTTTTTGGCAGCGCGGACAGAAGCTTTCTTGGCCTTGTTGGCAAGCGCTTCTTTTTTGTCGGCAGCGGCTTTCATGCGAGCAGCGAACTTATCGACACGACCTTCGATGTCGAGTACCTTTTGTTCACCAGTGTAAAAAGGGTGTGAGGCACTTGAAATGTGCACTTTGATCAGTGGGTATTCTTGGCCGTCTTCCCATTTGACGGTTTCTTTAGTTGGAACAGTTGATTGCGTCAAAAAGCTAAATTTTGCGCTTTCATCCTGAAACACGACAGGGCGGTAAGTGGTGGGGTGCAGATCTTTTTTCATAATTGATGGTATTGTATCTATTTTTTGGGGATTTGTCAAAACAGATGTGGCTAACACATGAAAATAGCCCCGCCGTCCGCGTACGCACGCCCAGTGAAGGGCGCCGTACGCGGACGACAGAGCTAGACTGCGGTTGTCACCTTCGCCAGCGCTGCCTCGTAGGAGAGCACTCGCGTGGCACCGAAGCGCCACGGGCGGTAGGTGACCCCGCAGGATCGTGCACGTTGCTGCATCACGAGGGCATCACCCTCGTGAGTGGTCAGTTCGTGCATTTGCCCATCACCGCCGAAGACGGCAGGAGTGGGCGCGCCGCTTGCCAGGCCGAGCAGTCGACATGAGTTCACGAACGCTTGCCAGCCCGGGCGGTAGGCATGAACCGCCAACCGCACCTGCGACGGGTGGATGCAGGTCTTGCCGTAGAGCCCGTTGGCCATGTCGCGCACCAGCTCGTGCCGGAAGTAGCGGCCGTGACCTCGGCCGAACTGATCGACCACTGGGGCGCTGAAGCTGAAACTGAAGTCCGGCCCACCAGCCCGGAATTCCCACAGCAGGTTGTAGATCATGTGGCCGACGACGGTGTCGTAGATCGAAACCTCCGGGTTGCGGCGCAGATCGAAGGCCTTGAACATGTCGTTGCCACCGAGACGGCAACAGAGCACGCGACTCCGCATCTCGGCCAGAACTTCACGCAGCTCCATGCGGTACGCGTGATCGGCCATGCGGCCGTCCTCGAGCACTGGCATGATGCCGAATTCATGAGGATGCTGTTCGAGCACCTCCATGTACTTCGGCAGTCCCTTGACGCTCGCCTTGGGAATGACGAAACCGCGCACCAGGTCGATGCCCTCGAACGTGAGGAGCACTGCGAGCTGGTGGTAGCTGCGCGGCCTGATGTAGACATTGACACCAGGGTGGCGAATGGCCTGTGCCATCTTGCGCAGCACCTGCTGGAGGTTGCCCAGCGCCAGTGCTTCGTCGCGCTCGGCCACTGAGTCTTCGAGGTCGAGCACGACGTTGGCGACGCCGGGCAAGTAGCCAGCCGCCGCCCTATCGGCCTGCCGCAGATTGGCGCAGGGTACGTAGAGGAACGGCATGATCAGATCGTCTGAGGTGTCCAACATTGAGCATCGTCTCCTTGAATACATGTCGGGACAGGGAATGCGCCCCGCCTCCACGTCCGAAGACGGGAGACGGGGCGCGTGGCACATCGTTGTGCCATGGATCAGGAGCGACTCAGGCGAGGCCGAGTCGCTCGTTCTGCTTGGCGCGGCGGACGCTGTGTGCGAACGCTGCACCGATGATGACGATGCCGATCAGTCCTGTTGCCACCTCGTTGAGCTCCAGGTGGAACAGCTTGGCGGCCATCACGGCCGCCAGAGCCAGGATCGCCCAGTGGGCGCCGTGGTCCAGGAAGGGCAGGCTCTTCAGCGCGCCCTTCCGCACGATCAGCACCGTCAGCGACCGCACGAACATCGCCCCGTTGCCGAGGCCCACCACGATCGGCACCAGAAGCACCGTGATCGCGAAGGCACCGATGACACCGTCCAGTGAGAAGCTGGCATCGAGGAACTCCAGGTAGATGAACTGACCCAGGGCGGCGAGCCCCGAAAGCCCAGCCACCTTGTTCTTGATGCCGTCGGTTGCCTCGGGCTCCGTCAGGATTGTGCCCAGGATGCTCAGGCCGAGATGAACGGCGACGGCGACGATCGACGCCGCCAACACTTGAATCGCCTCGGACGACTCGACCGTCACCGCGAGGATCAGGCTGAGCACGATCATGATGAAGTACGGCACGTGCTCTGAGCGACCGGCGGCGTGCAGTGGCCTCTCGAGCCACTTCAGCCAGTAGATCACCGGCATGTCGTTGCCGTCGTCATCCTGCTCGATCTCGACGTTCATGAACCGATTCAGGCCGATCAGGCCCAAGAAGGTGAAGCCGAACGTGTAGATCAGCGGTCCGGCGGACGTCAGGATCGCGGCGTACTGGTTGGGGTCGTTCAGCGCCAGGCTGCCGGTCTGGATGTAGGTCAGGCCGGCCACGTAGGCCACGATGATCAACGGCAGCGCGAAACGCATACCGAAGACCGCGATGAACACGCCGATGGTCAGAAACAATCTCTCCTAGGTCTTGTTCAGCTTGTCGACGATCAACGCATTGACCGTCGCGTTGTCGAAGCTGACGCTGATTTCCAGCAACGTCAGCAACAGGGCTGTGATGGCCACGTTGATGCCGCTGAGATAGCCCGTCAGTACCAGCGTTGCGGCTGAGATGTACATCGGCCAGCGGATGGCGTGCAGGATGTCTCCGACCGTGATCCGCGTTTGCGCTGTCGTTCCAGATGACAAGGTATAACACCTCCAGGATGTGCGAGATCGGGGCGGGATGCCCGCGATCAACGTGCAAACTTTACAACGAAAGTATAAAAAAAGCAATACTTTCAAGCATTGTAAGAATTATAATTTTATTGTATGGTTCTGCAGTACGAAGTTGGCACTATCCCATGAGTGAGGAGTGGCGCGTGGATGATCTGGAAGGGTGTATTCCGGATGGTTGCGGTGACGGCTGTGCTGGTGGTTGCTTCGAGGGGTGCTTCGGCGCTGCTATTGATGCAGCGGGAGACTTGGCCGAAGGCTGTTTCAGTGTTGTTCGGCTGCCAAGCTTGAACAAGCGGCGCTCACGCGGCAAGTCGTCAAAACGTCCGAAGCCCGGGCGTGTCTGGCTGCGGTTGAAGTTGCTGAACCAGACTGAAGGTGCCGAAGACGCGGTCAAGCAGCTGATGACGTACGGCCGCACTGACCTGTGCGTGTTGAAGATCACCGACTACGCGAGTTGGCGTTGGCCGCTGAGCCGCTGGCGAACGCGAGTCGTACTAGCGGTGTGTTACGGTGGTGACGCTGCGCTGTTGCGTGGTAGGGCGCTGGATATTCAGTGCAACCACCCGGCGGCGAAGCGGCCGAAGAACATCGCAATGTAGGAGAGCGCGTGCATTCGCTTCAACAATACAACTTCATAGCCCTACGGGCGCGGAAAATCCTAGTACCGCCGTGGGGCTTTTTCGTGCCTGAAAGAAGTTGATTTGAGAAAAAGAAAAAAAGTGTTGACAAAATTAAATAAAGTAGTAGAGTTGGTCATTAAGTCCTGAGGCATTCCGCCAAAGGCACAACGAGAGGGTAATACAATCGTGTCCGACATCCAGGTGTCCAGCAAGAAGCTTTCGCTCGACAAGCCGTCCGTCAGCCTGACCGAGGCCAACGCCGCGGCCGGCGCCAGTCCGGCCGCGCTCGACCAGGTCACCCTGGCCGGTGGCTGGAAGGCCGGCACCATCGACGTGGACCTGTCCACCGCCACGGTCGACGCCAGCGGTCGCGTGCTCGAGCTGGTCTACTACGGCAAGAAGTCCGGTGCCAACGGTGCCATCACCCACGGAGGCGACAACCTCACGGGTGAGGGCGAGGGCGACGACGAGACCATCGGCATCCGCCTCTCCCGGCTGTCGCCGGAGGTCGCGGCCGTCATCGGTCTGATCAACGTCTACGCGGGCGAGAGCCGCCTGTCCAACGTGAAGGAGATCTTCTCCCGCGTGGTCAACGGTGACGGCACCGAGATCGCCCGCTACGAGCTCGGCCAGACCGCGGGCGACGCCAACGGTCTCGAGTTCTGCGAGTTCCGCCGCAACGGCACCGGCTGGGACTTCAACGTCCTGTCGTCGCCGTTCGCGGACGGGCTCCAGGCCTACGTGGCCGCGCGCAACGCCGCCGCCGGCTGACCGCCCCCTCCAGGGATACCCCGCATCCAGGCTTCGGCCTCGGGTGCGGGGTATCCCGCAGCACAACTTATAGCAAATAGACACACGCAGCTTCACAGCTGTGTTTTTTATCTCATGCACAATATTTCATTTGACAAAACCCCAAAAAAATACTAAAATCCGCAAGACTCGGCCTTCCTGGCCGATCATGCAGCAATGTTTACGTGGGCACAACCGGTGCCCGAACGAAGCGAAGAAAGTGAGCAGTCATGTCCGGAAGCAATGCTCGCGGCTCGGGTGATGATGTGGCGACGGGCCGCATCAGCGGGGCAGCCGCTGCGACACCGGCGCGCAGGCGCACCATGCCGACCTGGGTGCCGCTCGCCGCAATGGCGATCAACGGCCTGTCCATCCTGGATGCGTCGACCTTCATCGGTCGCTCGGTGCTCTACATCCTGCTGGGATTCAACATCGCCTACACCATTGCACTGATGCGTAACGGTCGCAGCTTCAGCCGCGTCGCCATCAGGCCGCTGTACCTGATCACGTTGACGCTCGGCATGACGGCCGCGTTCGTCGCCGTCATCCTGTTCGGTATCAAGATCGCCTTTTGGATCCTGGCGATCATGGCGCTGCTCTTCGCGGTGACGGTCGTCTACGGCGCCTACAAGCTCAAGCAACGTCTGGGCCGCCGCCGTCCCTAATCGTTCAGCTGCATGAAGACAGCAGGGCAGTGCGCTGGTCGCGCGCCGCCCTGCTGTCGCAACGCATTACATAAGATACTGCAAAACTTTACATAACCACCCAAAATCAGTATAATTATCATCGTATTCATATTTAATAACGCAACTCGTCGCACATAATCCTCCGTGAAAGCGGGCAGACGAGCGAGGCTAAAGGAGCAATCATCATGGCAGTTACTGTCGATATCAAAGCACTATTAACTGCGGGCGCCCACTTCGGCCACAACACGAGCCGTTGGCACCCAAACATGGCGCCATACATTCACTCAAAGCGCCAGGGCATTCACATCATCGACCTTACAAAGACGGTTGATGCACTTGAAAAAGTATTGCCAATCATCACCGAAGTCGCTGGCAAGGGCAAGCAAATTCTTTTCGTTGGCACAAAGCGCCAAGCTAAAGACATTGTTCGTACGAGTGCCGAAAATGCTGGTCAGCCATACGTGACCGAGCGTTGGATGGGCGGTATGCTCACCAATGTCGCAACTGTTAATGCCCAGATCAAGCATCTTAAGCAGCTTGAGAGCCGTATGGACAGTGGCGATCTTGCAAAGCGTTACGCTAAGCTTGAAGTCCAGCGTTTCCAAGAAGAAATCGATGACCTTAACCTTAAATATAGCGGCATCAAAGAGCTAAACGGCCGTCCTGGCCTCGTCTTTGTTACTGATATTATCGAAGATAAGAACGCTGTCCGCGAAGCCAAAAAACTTGGCGTACCTGTTGTTGCTATCGTTGATACCAACGCCAATCCAAAAGATGTTGATTACGTTATTCCTGCCAACGACGACGCCATCAAAGGCTTACAATTGATTATTGATTATGTTGTTGCTGCCATCGAAGAAGGCAAGAACGACAAAAAAGCTGCTGACGTAAAAGCCGCTGACATCCGCGCCGACAAAGCTGAAGCTGCAAAAAAGTAATAGAACAATAGGAGTACCTCGATTATGGCAATTTCCCTCGATGAAATTAAGAAACTCAAAGAACTAACCGGTGTCGGTCTTACTGATGCTAAAGCAGCGCTCACCGAAGCCGATGGTGACTTTGACAAAGCGCTTGAAGCAATGCGCAAAAAGGGCATGACCAAAGCTGAAAAGCGCGGCGAACGTGAAGCTCGTGAAGGTCTTGTTGATAGCTACGTTCACAGTGGTCGCATCGGCGTTATTGTCGAAGTAAACTGCGAAACTGACTTCGTTGCTCGTACTGAAGACTTTAAAGGCTTGGTACACGACCTTGCACTGCACATTTCTGCAACCAACCCATTCTATATCAGCCTCGAAGATGTTCCAGCCGAAGAAAAAGCCCGCGCAACCGCCGAATTCAGCGAAAAAGCGATTGCCGAAGGCAAGCCTGAAGCCATGGTCGCCAAGATCGTTGAGGGCCAAGTTGCAAAATACTTTGCAGAAAAAACATTACTTGAGCAGCCATTCATTAAGAATCCTGATCAAACTGTTGATGCCTTGGTCAAAGAATACAATGCTAAGCTTGGCGAGAATATCGTTGTTCGTCAGTTTAAGCGTATCGAACTTGGCGTTAGCGAATAGAATAACGAAACGTTATATATTTAAAAGAAGCCTGATGGCTTCTTTTAAATATATAAGTTATTTGGTCAGAATATCGCGAAGCGTATAATAAGGATATGTACAGAATGAAAAAAAATAATCCGACCGTTCATCAAAAAGCTGCTTTTTTCGCAGTTCTTACTGCTGTGTTATCTTTCATTAGTAACTTGGGCTGGCTGTTAACACTAAGCACCGGTAGATTACTATCCATTGTTTCAACAATCATCTTTGTTGCAGTGGCTGCAAGTGCATATACAATGCGGGGTAAACAATAAATCTATGATTCTTGCCCCAGTTCAGCACGCACATGCGTACTGAACTGGGGCGCTGAACAGAAGACGGCCTAGCAGCTGTGGTATTCACCCCCTGTCACTGCGGTGACGTATGCCCGAGGAAGCCAGCTTCTGGCGTCGAACAAGGACAGTTGGCTGAGCCCGCAGATCGCGTTGATGTTGAGGCCGGCGATCCAAGAGCCACATGCCCAGCCGGGCACGAGGGCAGTGGCCGACGTGAGATTTGTCGTAGCTGCCGTTGCGCCAGTTGCCACTCTTGTGGCAATACCACCTGCGACTGCTGCGCTTGCGACCAAGCAACCTTGCGGCCCGTCATACCAGCTGTCTGCCTGGGCAACTTCCGTTGTGCCCATCATCGCCAGGCTGACAACAGCCAGCGTTGTCGCCATTCTTGCGGTACTTTTCACGCATCCTCATCTCAAATTGTGGACTGGTTCAACGCGCGCAGCTAGACTTTGCTGCACTTTTGTAGTATAACTACTCCTTTAATTTAAATCAAAGCAATATCAAATATGTAAACTAAATATCGAGATGTTGCAATACGTCAGTAGTGTATAATTAGTAGTATGTTCGACACAAAACCCTACGAAACCCGCATGCAGCAAGCCATTAGCCATACCGAAGAGGAGCTCAAAAAGCTTCGTACCGGCCGCGCACATCCAAGCATGCTCGATTCTGTCATCGTGACTGCTTATGGTGCATCGATGCCGCTTAATCAAGTTGGCAACGTCACTGTCGCGGACAGCCAAATGCTCCAGGTAACACCATTTGACCCTGGTACGCTACAGGCTATCAATACTGCTATCCGCGACAATCAAAGTCTCGGCCTTAACCCATCTGATGATGGCCATGTTGTTCGCGTGCCAATCCCAAGTCTTACAACTGAACGTCGTCAAGCAATGGTGAAACAGCTCGGCGAGAAGGTAGAAGATTGCCGTATTCAGCTTCGTACAATTCGTCACGACGCCCTTAAGGACGCCAAAGCCAAGAAAGACGCCAAAGAAATCTCAGAAGATGACTACAAGCGCATTGATCGTGGTCTCACCGATTCTATGGCGACAATGCAATCAACACTTGAGTCAGTTGCCAAGGCCAAAGAACAAGAAATCATGACGGTCTAGGCGCAGTTTTGGTGCACCAAGATGACGCAAATGCTCCGTTGATCGTACCAAAGCATATTGGAATTATTGCCGATGGCAATCGTCGCTGGGCAAGACAGCACGGCCTACCGGCCTACGAAGGTCATTTAGCGGGCTACAACGCGCTTAAAGAAGTTGTGTTTAAGGCTTTTGATGAAAAGATTGAGTATGTGTCGCTCTATCTTTTCTCAACCGAAAACTGGCAACGGTCAAGCCAAGAAGTTGGCAAAATCATGCAACTGCTTTTGAGCTTGTTCAAGTCTGACCTCAAAGAGTATATTCGTCGCGGTATTCGTCTGCGCGTGCTTGGTGTGCGCGATGGTTTAAGCGACAAAGTTGCCGCAGCGCTTGACGACGCCGAACGCCAGACAGCCCATCTGACAAATGGCACCATTGCCCTCTGTTTTAACTACGGTGGCCGCCGTGAAGTGCTCGATGCCGCAAAAGCGATGTTTATTGAAGCTGAACAAAAGGGGATTGCCATTGATGCGCTTGATGAAGATGACCTTGCGCGCCATCTCTACGCGCCCGACATGCCGCCGCTCGACATGATTGTCCGCACCAGTGGGGAACAGCGCCTCAGTAACTTTATGTTGTGGCGTGGTGCTTATAGTGAGCTCCTATTTATTGATACACTGCTGCCAGATATACGTGTCGAGCACCTTGATCTTATTATTCACGAATTCAACTTACGTGGTCGCCGTTTTGGTAGCTAAGAGCCACAAAACCCGCTATACTAATAGCTAATATGACAACTTTCCTTTTTATTCTCGGCATTATTATGTTTGTGGCACTCGTGGTGATTCATGAGCTTGGTCACGCAATCGCAGCACGTCGTAACGGCGTTGTTGTTGAAGAATTCGGCATTGGCTTTCCGCCAACAGCCTGGGGCAAAAAGCTTAAAAATGGCGTACTATTCACGATTAACTGGCTACCGCTTGGCGGTTTCGTCAAATTAAAAGGTGAGAGCGACGATGCACGTGGCAAAGGTGCCTATGGTGCTGCTTCAATGTGGGCCAAAAGCAAGATTCTACTTGCCGGTGTGGTGATGAACTGGGCGACTGCGATTGTTATCTTCACCATCCTCGCGTTGACCGGTATTCCAAAAATTCTCGATAATCAATTCACAATCGCTAGCGACACCATCGACATGCGTGACAAAGTGACCGCTCAGGCCATAGGCAAAGACAGCCCTGCTGAGCGCGCCGGCCTCAAAGAAAACGATGTCATCGTTAGTATTGCGGGTACTGCTATAGACTCGCCAGAGCAACTGCGCACACTGACTAAGCAGAATGCTGGCAAAACTGTACCGTTTGTTTATGTTCATGCGGGTGCAACCAAAGAGTCAAAAGTTACGCTCAACGCTGCAAATGACAAGAACGGCCAACTCGGCGTTGCGCCATTCGCACGTGAATTTTATCGCTCAACCTGGTCGGCGCCGATCGTTGGTGTTGGCTTGACGGTGCAGCTGAGCGCGTTGACCGTCAATGGCTTAGGTACGGCATTGTACAATCTCGGGAGTGGTCTCGTGCAAAAAATCAGTCCTCAGGCCGAAGTTCGCCAAGCAGGTGATGCCGCATTAACATCTGCAGGTAGTAGCGTTGCGGGCCCGGTTGGCATCGTTAACCTACTAATGCAAGTTGCAAACGCCATGGGGCTTGCCGGCGTACTGTTTATCATTGCTATCATTTCACTGACACTTGCTGTCATGAATGTTTTGCCGATTCCAGCGCTCGATGGCGGCCGTTTGTTTGTCACATTATTGTTCAGAGCCATGAAAAAGCCGCTGCGTAAAGAAACCGAAGAGAAGATTCACGCCACCGGCTTTATGGTGCTCATGGCATTGTTCGTGCTGATTACCGTCCTCGACGTCACAAAGCTCACTGGAGCGAAGTAGCGAATAATGCCGTTACTGGTTATCGTCAGTGTTATTGTGGCGTTTCTCGCAGGGAGTGCTGTTGGCCCTGTCGTGGCACATACGTTACTTGAAGTAATCAAGCTGCCGCTATCGCAGACGAGCATAGCACTTGTATACGGCGCTATCGTTTATCTAGTTACGATTGCGCTACTCTGGCTTTGTGTGCGCTACGTTTTTCGCGCCCCGTATGAGCGCCTTGGTATTGCTGCGCCCAAAAAATGGCTCTACATCGCACTGTTACCAGTGATTTTTGTCGGTTACTATGCTGTTTCAATCGGCTTTAGTGCCGTCTTGTCGTTATTGTTTCCAGCTTTGCATCAGTCAGCGGGTCAGCAGCTTGGCTTCACGCCCGAATCAACACTTGATCTTGTGCTTGGCGGGGTACTTTTAATTGTCGTTGCGCCACTAGCTGAAGAATTTATCTTTCGCGGCTACTTGTTTGGACTCTTGCGTGGCAAGGCATCGTTTGTCGGTAGTGCCATTGTTACGAGCTTGTTATTTGGTGCCGCCCATGTCTTTACGCTCAGTGGTAGCCAGCCGCTGTGGCTGCTTGGTGCCGATACGTTTATCTTAAGTCTTGTTCTGTGCTGGCTCCGTGAGCGCACGGGGAGTATATGGGCCGGCGTTGGTCTGCATGCATTAAAAAATTCCTTGGCATTTGTGTTATTGTTTATAGTGAAGGTTTCGATGTAGTCACTATCGAAACAGTAATAATCATATGACTCATACATTTCATACCATTCCACGCCTTTGCCACATGCCGCTGTAGCGGTAGAATTTTTTATTTTCACACAGCTTTTCACTATAGTATCGTAACGGAGTATGCATCATGAGACTTTCCAAGCAATTCACTAAAACACGCAAAAACGCGCCTGCCGATGAAATCGCGCGCAACGCCCAACTGCTTATTAAAGCTGGCTTCATTCACAAAGAAATGGCGGGTGTCTACGCTTACTTGCCACTTGGCCTAAGGGTGCTCGAAAACATCAAAACAATTGTCCGTGAAGAAATGGACAACATCGGTGGGCAAGAGGTGATGATGACCACATTGCAACCTCGAGACATTTGGGAAAAAACCGATCGCTGGGATGATAAAAAAGTCGACAACTGGTTTAAAACAAAGCTAGTCAACGGCACCGAGCTCGGCGTCGGCCTTACACACGAGGAGCCAATCGTTGATGCGCTGAGCGACTACGTCAACTCTTATAAAGACCTACCAATTTATATCTACCAAATTCAGAGCAAGTTCCGTAATGAACTGCGCGCCAAGAGTGGTCTACTGCGCGGCCGTGAGTTCACCATGAAAGATATGTACACGCTTGCTCGCACCCAAAAAGAGCATGAAGAGGTCTACGAAGTGGTTGCTGCAGCCTACCATCGTGTTTACGAGCGACTTGGTATCGGTGACGTTACCTATCGTACTGCTGCTGATGGCGGTATTTTTACCGAGCGTTTCAGTGACGAGTTCCAGACCGTGAGCGAAATTGGTGAAGATACAATTTATCTCCATGAAGCAAAACGTATCGCCGTCAACGAAGAAGTATACACCGACGAGAACCTTGCTCGCCTCGGGCTGAAAAAAGAAGAGCTAGTCGCCAAAAAGGCAGTCGAAGTAGGTAACATTTTCCCATTAGAATCAAAGTATACTGATGCGCTCGGTGTCTACTATATTGACGAAAATGGCGATAAGCAGTCGATCATTATGGGCTGTTACGGCATCGGTATTAGTCGTATTATGGGCGTCCTGGCTGAACTCTTCGCTGATGACAGGGGACTAGTGTGGCCTGAGAATATTGCGCCATACCGTGCTATCATCACGCGCCTTGGCGATAACGAATCGACAGTCAAAGTAGCCGACAAGCTTTATGAAGATCTGAAAAAAGCGGGCATTACGACGCTCTATGATGATCGTGATGCTCGTGCAGGTGAAAAATTCGCTGATGCCGATTTGATAGGTATTCCACATCGAATTGTCGTGAGCGACAAACTTGTAGCCTCCGACATGTTTGAATATAAGCAGCGCACAGCCCAAGAATCTGAAAAATTAAGCTATGAAAATTTAATGAATCGTTTTAAGCTATAGAGAACAAAAACGACAACTACTTGCAAAAAATTAAATAAAGCGCTAATATGAGCTCCCAGCCCATATCGACAAGCGTGACCGTAAAGCCTGCATACGCAGGAAGGGCATGGAGAAAGAGGAACATATGGTACGAAAAGACTATCAGCTGACAAAAGATGGTAAAAAAGAACTTGAGAACGAGCTCAATCAGCTCGTCGGCCAGCGTGGCGCTATTGCCGACAAAATCGCGACTGCAAGGGATTTCGGCGACCTCAAAGAAAACGCCGAGTATAGCGCTGCCAAAGACGAACAGTCGCAGGTAGAAACCCGCATCTCGGATATCGAAGCGATTCTAAAGCACGCCACCGTCATCCAGGCTGGCAAAAATACCACCAAAGTTACAGTTGGCTCGACAGTTGACCTAAAAGCCGACGGCAAGCGAGTAAGCTACACTATTGTTGGCTCGGTTGAGGCAGACCCACTTGAGGGGAAGATCAGCAACGAGTCGCCAATTGGCAGTGCCTTGATTGGCAAGAAGGTTGGTGAAAAAATCACCATCACAACGCCAAAGGGCAAAATTGAGTACGAAATTACCAAGCTATCATAAGCGAACGGCCCTAACGGGCCGTTTTTCGTACAGACTACATCTGTTATAATAGCCTCTATTATGGCTACACTCAAAGACTACCGCAACGAACGCTTACGCAAGCTTGACGAGCTAAAGGCGCTTGGTATTAATCCTTACCCAGCGACGACTCATCGCAGTCACACGCTTGCTGAGGTTGTGGCGAACTTTGCCGAGCTAGAAACTAAGCAAGTACAGGTTGCGGGACGTATTACAGCTATCCGCAAGTTTGGCAAAATTGCATTCATAGCCGTAAAAGATGCGAGTGGTAGCTTACAACTTTTCCTGAGCGCTGAGAATGTTGCATCGCTTGATGTTGCTCACGGCACAATCGGCTTTGCAGAACTGCCGCTCCTCGACACTGGCGATTTCATCGAGGCCAACGGCACGGTAATCAAAACCAAAACTGGCGAGTTGTCAGTTGACGTCTTGGCACTAAAACTGCTCACCAAAGCCCTCCGCCCACTTCCAACTAGCCATGATGGCCTGAAGGATAAAGAAGAGCGCCTCCGCCGCCGCTACGTCGATACTAATATTAACGAAGATGTTCGTCAGCGCTTTATCCGCCGCAGTAAGTTTTGGCAAGCGACCCGTGACTTTCTCAATGAACAAGGGTTTTTAGAAATTAATATTCCTGTTCTTGAGCACACAACAGGCGGTGCCGATGCGAATCCATTTACAACGCATATGGACGCGCTCGGTGAAGACTTTTATTTACGTATCAGCCATGAACTACCGCTTAAACGCCTCATTGGTGGTGGCTACGAGAAGATTTTTGATATTGGCCCACGTTTCCGTAACGAAAACTATTCTGATGAACATCTGCCTGAGCATGTTGCCATGGAATGGTACTGGGCGTATGCCAACTGGGAGCAGGGGATGCAACTGACACAGTCATTAATGCGCCGCATTGTTGATGCTACCTGGGGCACCCGTCAGTTTACGTTGGCAAATGGCATGGCCATAGATTTTGGTGCCGATGGCACCGATTGGCCACGCGTTAGCTTTGTCGAGGTCATTCGTGAGCGCTATAACATTGACGTATTTGACTGTACGCTTGAGCAAGTGCAAGCGCAGCTCAAAGCCAATCATTTAGAGCTTGAAAAAAGTGACAACATTGGTCGTTGCATTGATAAATTATGGAAAAAGATTCGCGTTGAAATGACGGGTCCGGCTTTTTTGGTTGATATTCCAACGTTCTTGCAGCCGTTGGCAAAACTACAGGCCAATGACGCTCGGTTAACTGAACAATTTAATTTATTACTCGGTGGCACCGAAGCCTGTAAAGCCTACAGTGAGCTCAATGATCCACTTGATCAGCTCCACCGATTCTTGGAACAGCAAAACTTACGCGATGCCGGTGACGACGAAGCTATGATGCTCGACATCGACTATGTCGAGATGCTCGAATATGGTATGCCACCAGCCTGCGGCTATGGTCATTCAGAGCGTTTATTCTGGATTCTCGAAGGTGTTACAGCCCGTGAAGGCGTGCCGTTCCCGCAGCTACGCCACGAAGTTGACGAAGTAACAAAAGGCATTTATCCAGAGGTGTTTGGTAGTAAAGATCAGAAAGCTCAAGACGTTACCGATGCTACAGATTAGCGACAAAGATTTCGAGATAATGATCGGCCAAGCTATGGACGAACTCCCCGAGCATTATGCAAAAGAAATGAACAACGTTGTTATTACCTATGAAGATGAGCCAAACGAACAGCAGCGCCAAAAGTTGAAACTCCGTTGCAACGAAAGCCTCTTTGGCCTGTATGAAGGCATCCCACAGCCGCTACGAGGCGCTGGCTACAATCTTGTTCTGCCCGATAAAATTACGCTTTTCAAACTTCCAATGCTACAACATGTTCATGATATGGACGGCCTGCGCGCGCAAATCAAACACACATTGTGGCATGAACTCGCGCATCACTTTGGCCTTGATCATAATCGCATCCATGAACTTGAACGCAAGAATAACTCGCCATTTGCCGAGCCGAATGTTGCGTAAATTTCGCTATAGGATATAATTAGTTTTACTCGCGAGAGTAAGCGAGACCATCGAGCACCTGGAGGGGAAATGCCCGAGAATCCGTATGCAAGCTATCCCGATGCGCAATGCCGAGCCACGCTTAAAGAAGAGCTTGAGAAGGGCATCAACCTGGCGCCGCTCATGCGGCTCAGGGTGATTGTCGCTCTTATGCAGCGGCTCAATGAAGTGCGGTTCACCAACGAACTGAGCGTGCATGACCTCAGGCAGCTGATCGCGTTTGCCGAGCGGACGTGTTTTATGCGCACGATCACCATTACTGATAGTAAAGGTAATCAGCGCATGGCACAGCCCAGTTGGGGATGTGCCACTGGGGCAGTTTCGCTCAGTAATTTTTCGGTGCCGCGAAATGGCCAATGCGAGATTATGCTGCGTGGTGGTGACGGTAAGCGAGCGGTGCGTGTCACGCGTGACGACAGCGGAGAAGTCACCTTGCGAGCGCTGCGGTTCTCACGTGGGCATGCTTCGACATCCGAGCAAGATCTTGGCGGCGCGGGCAACGTGCTCGCAGCCTATGAGGCAAGGGCTCACAAAGCGCTCACAAGTTCGTCGCCAAGCAGTGTCGTTCCGGTGCTGCATCACGTATGGACGAGTCTCTTGTTGCTGCCCAAAACAGCACCAAGAGAGCCACTGTCTATGGGCAGCTGCTTGGCGCGCTGTCTGTATCTGGATGGTCGCTCGGTGCGCATCCAGCTGGGCTTGGGAAGTGGTGGCCTCCCTATAGTGGGGACACTGAAGGGGCACAGTCAGCCTCATCGTGGTGGACATGTTCTGCACTTCAAACCGAAAGACGGCGAGCCACGCGAACTGCGAGTCTCAAGTGTCTTCAGCCTGATCCCGTGTCCGCCCAGCTTCGTTGAGCTGAGCCCCACAGCTGCCTGATCGCTCCATCTCTCGGGGTTCTACCACCCCATCACCATCCGCTCGTCGACACCACCACGGTAGTCACCAGCCGGAGGGTTGGTGGGGTGTTGTCATGTCTTGACATAATTCTCAATCATGTGCATTATATGTTTATCCGGTTAGACTGGACAACAGAGAAGGGGCAAATATGCCGCGAACCTCAGTGATCAAAGACCTGAGTTATGCAGGAGCAATCATCAGTAGAACTTTGGCCGACGACCCACATCTGTGCCGTCTGACGCCTCAGTCAACTGAGCGGCTCATTGCCGCAATGCGTGCGCTGAGCCGCACGAGAATCGGCAATATCTCGCCCAATCACTTGGAGGCGCTACGGGCGTACTTCACGAGCATCCAAGTCGAGCACCGCACGGGAATGATTGGCTGCACTGAACTGCAGTCACGCGGCCACGCGACGCTCGGCAAGTCTGACTTGCCACGGGGCAGTACAGACGGCCACAACCTGTTCGACCTCTACGGCGGGGTTGACCTGCGACTCAAGGCGACATGGAATCCGGCGGGCAATGGCCGCTTTCGACTGATTCCTTCGCGGAAGCTGTTCGGTGCAAAGCCGTCCCGCTATGTCGTTGCCGTCAATTTCATGCCGGCAGTCGAGGAGTACTACACGGCCCTCTGGGATGCCTTCAACGAGCAAGACATGCGACGAGTGTTCGTCGTGCTTGAGCGTATCTGGGCACGCATGTTGGTGCACGCTCCGCCGCGGCCAATGTTGGCGGATTCACTGCATCTGCGTGCAGGACAACTGCAGGGTTGTCCTGCTATCGTCGCTTGGTTCGATGGCAAGGGTGCACTGGCCTACCACACGGGCATCGTGAAGCCCTTCGAAGGCCGCATCGGCAAGCAAGTGAAGCGCCTCACGCTCGTCAACGCTGCAGCCGAGCTGCGCATACCGGTCGCCCAGATCGGTAGTCTCGCGCCGTACCGTCTGTAGTTGCGGCCGTTCTGTCCATGCCGGGGTTCTACCACCCCATCAATTTTCCGCTGCACGTCGACACCACCACGGTAGTCACCAGTCGGAGGGTTGGTGGGGTGTTGTCATGTATAATAAAGCTTATGCCCGGATACAAAGGTCACACCATCGGCGCCACGGCTGCCTGTATTGTTTATATTGCCGCCATTACGGTATTACCATTCGCCGCTCTGCAGCAAACGAGCGGGTTGCTAGCAAATAGCTGGCAGATGGTAGTCGGCATCTTCGTGGTTGCCGTCTTGTTTGGATTATGGCCAGATATTGATACAAACTCCAAAGGCCAGGACATTTTTTATAGCCTCGCTTTCATCGTCGATGCTATCTTAATTTTTAATGGCATGTTCCAGGCCGCAGCCTATTTCGGATTACTATGCCTGACGCCAATCCTGAGCCATCACCGCGGATGGACGCACAGCATTGCCGCAATGATATTGGTCCCATCGCCAATCGTACTGGTGCCGCTGTTTTATAAATCTGATCTTTTTGATACTGCATTATTATTTTACGGTGCCGCCGTTATCGGCTTCTTCAGCCATCTATTGCTCGACGGTAAGATCGTCAGCTGGATACACGTGAAAGGTCGCAGCAGTTGGAACGGCTAGACTTTTTATTAAATTTATGCTATAATAAATAGATATGGCACGTAACCCTCTATCCCGCTTATGGCGGGCAATTTTTCCGCGTCACTATCGCTTGAGCGCCCCAGTTAACACTGGCGCTGGCCAAACGGTAGTTTTTTTACATGGCATCGCTAACAATCACCATGCCTGGGATTTTGTCCTGCCGCTTATAAAGAGTCGCCACCGAGCCATTGCGCTCGATCTGCTTGGCTTTGGAGAGTCGCCAGCACCACAAGACTGCCAATACACACCCGCCGACCATGCCGAGGCAGTGATGTTCACGCTGCGTAAAATGCATGTCCATGGCCCAATTATTCTAGTAGGGCACTCTATGGGTGCTTTGATCGCGGTCGAAATCGTGAAACAACACCCAGACTTCGTCAAGCAACTCATTCTTTGTAGTATGCCAATGTATCGACTTGCGGATAAGCGACGCCTGCTGCCTCGCCAAGATGACATGTATTTCAGTATCTACAAACAAGTGCTACAACGCCAAGCAGTAACATTAAAGGCCTTCGCACGCCTGCAACGTCTAGCTGCAAAATCAGTGCCGGGTTTTGGCCTCACTGAAGAGCGTTGGCACGCCTTTGAGCGCAGCTTGAGCAATACGATTATCAATCAAACCGCACTTGATGACATCGCCACGATTCGTTCGCCAATCAGCATGCTTATTGGGCGACTAGATATGTTTCTCATCCGACAATACGCTATTCGACTCGCCAAGTTGCACCCAACTATTCGCGTTACCACATTGAACGAACCACACGATATTGGCGCGACATACGCGCGTTATGTTGCTGAAGAAGTTGACGCAGCGATTGAAGGGCGACCGGTTCAGCCGATCACGAGTAGTCGCCGTTTGAAGCTGCCACGAGTACCTTCGATTAAGCGCCAACGAAGTCCACGAGAACGATAGACGTTATTGGATAAGGCTGTACCAAGTATTAGCTTGTTCGACATTGCCAAGATAGCCATTGGTGTAATAGAGATAGCCATTATTGGATAGCGCTGCTGCTGAGTGGCGAGCGGCTGGCAAGCTATTTGTTGATAATGTCCAGCTACCAATCGCACCAGTACTTGCGTTGAGAGGTGAGTAATAGACATTCGTTGTGTCTGACCCACCCATGACGTAGACATTAGAGCTAGTGATGGCCATAGATGCACATTCACGCGTTGCAGGGAAGGTACTGAGATTTGCCGTACCAATTGATCCATTAGCGTTGATGATTGCATAGCGGAAAGTATTCTCACCCTGCACATACAGGTAGCCATTTGCAACACCAGCCGTGGCACAGAAGGTGCTTGCCGTATCGTTAAACCAGGTCGCTTGGTCGGTAAACGTCCCAACGGCACCAGTTGTTGGGTTGATGGTCGCGTATGATATTTTTTGGTTACTCGTTGTGTAGTTTATATCACCACCAATCACATAGAGGTAGTTATTGTAAGCAACAATGCTATGCACATAGAGATTGACGAAAGCGGGGATGGCTTGTGTCGTCCAAGCACCAACGGTGCCATCGGCATTGATCGAAGCATAGCGTAGGCTGTTGGCATTTCCATTACCGCCGACTGAGTAAATCCTACCATTTGCTATGGCGATACCGGCGTCACAAACGGCGTTCGGCAAAGAGGTGGTTTGAGTCATGCTGCTCAAGGTACCATTCGCATTGATTGTCGCAAATTGCACCGTGCTTGTTGGTGCGTCATTCGTGCCACATCCACCAACTGTATACATGCGGCCATTATAAACACCGAGTCCATGGCCTTCACGAATTCCGGTTGCCGTAGTGCTAGCAAACACGCCTGGTGCACCAGCATTGCCTGTAGGTGGCGGTGGTGTTATCGCACCCGTTGCTGCTCGCACAATAAAGCCGATATACGAAGTGTTTGCAGGCGCGTAGGTGATAGTATTTGTTCCAAAATTAATTGTTGTTGAAGTTGAGCTGCCCTGAGTGTTACCCTGACTGACGGCGCCATAGTTAGGCTTACCTTCATGAATTTTTGTCCAGCCCGTTGGAGTTTTGATACCGGTCGTACCACTCTGGGCAACGCTTTGTCCATTGAGCACCATATACCCAACTTTAATATCATTGGTTGTTGGCGTTGCGGATGTTGTAAGTGACCAACTGGCATTGCTAGGAACGGCATCATCATTCGCTACAGCCCCAGCTATCGGCGCAGTTAAGTCGACATTATCGAATTCATCAACATAGACTGAGTAATTATAAATACTGCCGTATTGGTGACTGACGGTCACTTGCATGTTGCTTGGCGGTGTAGTTTTGACGACTGCGTAATATGATCTAACACCAACATCACACAAGTCGCCAACGTCGCGCGCGCTACCAGCGATTGGGATCCACTGCAAACCGCCACCTGACACGCGGAGTGTTGAGCCATTCGGTGCAATAACATCTTGATTACAGTTTTGACCTGCGGCAATCGTCGTTACTAATATACTGTTTGCATTAGGCGTAAAGGTACCAGGAGGCGTGTAGCTGCCATCGCCGTATGCCGAGGCACCGGATGTACTTGCGTCTGTGCGTGCGATTCGCGTTAACGCACCGCTAGGCGTGACAGCAGTATTTTGAATGGCTGCCGAGATTGTTGCGATAAATTGGCTTCGATAAGCATTGACAGGAGTGACACCAACCTTACGGATAACGATACCGGTACTGGAGAACTTACCGTCCGCTACTTCGGTTATCTTGAACGTTGTACATAAGTTGCTGTCGTTCACAAGATATGGTGTGAGTGATGTATTGCTATTGGTACAGTTTGTCGGGGCATTGGTGCCTGTGTAGAGTGCATTTTGAGAGACCTGCTCGTAGGCCCATTCGATGCCTGAATGTGCCGCTTCCGCTGCAAGCTTTCGGTAAATTGTATTCTGGAGGTTTGCACGAGCAACATTTGCGTAGTCAAAAATAGCAAAACTAAGAATGGTCATAACTGTACCAATAATAATGACGCTTGCCATAAGGAAGCCGTTTTCCCCACGATTATGCATAGTAGAATTGCTCATTAGTTTGTCGCTCCGCCCAGTGGTGCTGATGAAATACGATGTCCGTATGAGTAAGGGTTGCCGCCGATGTTACGAGTAACACTAGTCAGGATAGTGAGCACTCGAGCACCATCAGGCCCGTCAGCAGTCGTGCACAGTGAGTTCTCGTCCTCATAGTTACTATGTTCACTACGGGGGGCGGGACAGTGGATATTTGGGAATAATTCGACAGCAGGAATTTGATATCGTACAAGGAATTGGCTAACATTTGTCATGACGATCGTATCTTTAATACAGCCTGAAGCACTGGTATAGACAGGACAGGTTGGCTTTTGAATCGGGTTGCCACACAGTGAGGGTGGTGTTGGATCGGTAACGATACGCTTGTAGAGCACATTCTGGTAGACGAAATAAATGATGTTGTAAATATAAACTGGATTAGAAAGGAGCACTGATGCACCACAGCCATTGACATTTATTCGTACGTAATCTCGACTTGGATCTTGTGGGCCTGCAGTCGTCGAAGGGGCAGCAAGGATTACCTGCGAGAACGGTGGTATGACATTAGTATTAGTAGAATCCGCCCAATCTCCCGTGCTTTGCCATGTACCGCCCCCTGGGGGCCCATAGCTATCGGTATTATTGCTATCAATGTATTTTGAGACGTACTCACTCAGTTCGACGTCGGTACGAATCGCATCAAGCCCGTCGTTGACATCGCTCACTGCCTGCAAGCGACCAATACTGCGTAGATTTTGAGTGTATAAAATTACCATAAATGCAAAAAGTGTCACAATGACAATGACGACTATTGGCATTGTGACTGCTAGCTCAACAAGTGTGAATCCACCTGATTTGTCGTCAAGCTCTACTTTTCGTCGCGAGCGCAGTATTTCCAGGAGACGCTTAATAGTAGTGTCCTCCGGGGAAACGGACATATGTTTGAACAGTTATTGTCGGACGGTTGGTGGTCT
Organism: uncultured bacterium; assembly: GCA_903821365.1. Taxonomy (GTDB): domain Bacteria; phylum Patescibacteriota; class Saccharimonadia; order Saccharimonadales; family Saccharimonadaceae; genus CAIJKY01. Next base: position 72,120 of record CAIJKY010000005.1, read on the forward strand.
TATAGCCCCAGTCAACAGAGACTGATTGTACAGTAATGCTTGTATTGGGCAGGGCAGTGACGATGCCGTGAAGATGGTACGACCCTCGTGCTTCAGGCTGATATTTGAATGGTCCATCAACACCATATTGATCACTATCTTGCTCGAGACCAGCGACACGGTATGCAGTGTTCCATTTTTCTTCATCAAGATTGCGGAACGCCATATTATAAGCATAGGCACGTTCTAGGGAATCTTGAGCCATGCGATACGTCGCATTATATAAGTCATAAAAAGAAAACAGTAATATACTGCCAATGATGAGCGATATCATGGCCTCTACTAACGAATATCCGTCTTGATTTCTCATACCCATTGTTGTTCCTTGTACATAAGTATAAGCAATTTAAGGAAGACGGTAAAGCTTTTGTTTGACGGCTGTTTATAAGTGGCTCAACCACAGATGCAAATGATTTTGCAGCTCTGGGAGAGGAGACAAAGGAGAGTCATCCGCTCGCTGTACAGACTAGATGGCCAAGGCCTTGCTCGGCCAGTCCGGATGGGACGGGCCGAGCTTGAGGTCAGGGCTTGTCCGGCTCGTCGCCTTCTGTAGGCTTGACAAGCCTCAGTTCGGTACGCACGATGCTGCTGGCGTACTCACCGAAGCGCTCCTTCATCTGGAACTCGACGGCGAGTACCGTCAGCTTGCGCTCAGCGCCCAGCGCGAAGTACGTGAACATGCTGATCGCCGTGCAGAGCAGCAGGACGGTGACACCGCCACCGATCGCGGTGACTCGTTGGTCGAACGACACGTTCAGTATGCCTTGCTGGAGCACGCCGACGAGCATCGACGCCATCAGCAGATCAAGCCAGATGAACGTGAACAGCTTCACTTTCAGTCCTCGCCGCCGAAGCGGCGCAACTTTCTCGGTTGCCGTCATCAGTTTCTCCTTTGTCTCGTAGCCACCCAGATAGGGTAGCCGGTACAAGCGTCAGAGCGGCAAGAAAAACTGCCCTCACAACACTTATCTTTATTATATCATAAATATTACAATAATTCAAGTTTATACTATGAATTTGATCTGTAAGATGCTATACTATAACCAAATAGTGACCTAAGACACATCAATTGGCGTCCATACGAGACGCTTTTATTATGAAGGAGACGCGAAATGAGCGCCAAACAAGACCCGAGTGCAATCCGTAACATCGCCATCATCGCCCATGTTGACCATGGCAAAACCACTTTGGTTGATGGCTTGCTAAAGCAGTCGCACACTTTCCGCGATAATCAGGCTGAAATGAGCCAAGATTTGATCATGGACAGTGGCGATCAAGAGCGCCAGCGCGGCATTACCATCACCGCTAAGGTGACGTCGGTACAGCACGAAAACTATCGGATCAACATTATCGACACTCCAGGCCACGCCGATTTCTCGGGCGAAGTCGAGCGCGTGCTTAATATGGCTGATGGTTGTTTGCTGATTGTTGACGCCCAAGAAGGCCCAATGCCACAGACCAAGTTTGTGCTTGGTAAAGCGCTTGCGGCCGAGCTGAAGCCAGTTGTTATCATCAACAAGATTGATAAAGCTGGTCGCCGTATTAAAGAAGTCGAAGACGAACTGGCCGATCTTTTCCTAGAGCTCGCTGTCCACGAAGACCAGCTCCATTACCCAGTCTATTACGCAATTGGCCGTGCCGGTAAAGCCTGGACAAGCGTGCCAGAAGACACTGAAGCCGATGCTGATCTATCGCCAATTTTCGAAGCCATTACAACGCATGTGCCAGCACCAAAGGTTGAGCTCGAAAAACCTTTCCAGATGCTAGTAACTGCACTTGCTTGGGATAATTTCAAAGGCAAGTATGCCATCGGACGTATTACGCGCGGCCGTATTAAGGGCGGTGATGCCGTAATGCTTTGTAAAAAAGACGGCAGCCAAGTCCGTGCCAAAATCGAAGCTGTATACATGAGCCAAGGTGTCAGTCGTTTTGAGGTTCCAGATGGTATTGCCGGTGACATTGTCCAGTTAACGGGTATTGCTGGTGCCGGTATTGGTGAGACAATTGCCGACGCTGAAAATCCTGAAGCACTGCCTGTTATCGAAGTTGAAGCGCCAACGCTCCAGATTTATATGGGACCAAATACCTCGCCATTCAAAGGGCAAGAAGGTGAGTTTACGACAAGTCGTCAAATTGGTGATCGCCTCGTCAAAGAGCTTGAGACCAACGTTGGTTTGCGTGTCGAACCAAGCGATATTGGCTATCTTGTTTCTGGCCGTGGTGAGCTTCACCTAAGCGTTCTTATTGAAACCATGCGCCGCGAAGGTTACGAATTTGAAGTCGGCCGCCCGCAAGTGGTGACAATCGAAAAAGATGGTCAACGTCTTGAGCCAGTCGAAGAAGTAATTATCGAAGTTCCCGCTGAACACGTCGGTGGCGTCCAAATGGAACTTGGTACTCGCCGAGCGATCCTAAAAGAGCAATTTAGTTCGTCATCAAAGGGTGTGACAAAGCTTGTCTATGAAATGCCAACCCGTGCTTTGCTCGGTATGCGTAGCATCTTGATCACGAACACTAAGGGTACGATTGTTATGAACAGTCTCGTCACTGGCTATCAGCCAGCAGGGCAGGCTCTACAGCAACTTCGCAACGGTGTGTTAATTGCTTATGAAACGGGCACAACAACACCATATTCATTACAAACTGCCGAAGATCGTGGCGCTGTCTTTGTCGGTCCTGCAGTGAAAGTCTATGCTGGGCAGATCGTCGGTCTCAACAAGCGTGGTGATGACCTAGAAATGAACGTTTGTAAGGCAAAACACCTCACCAACATGCGTAGCTCAAGTAGCGACGGTGTGGTGCAGCTGACGCCATTCACGAGCCTTAGCCTCGAGCAATGTCTTGATTTCCTTGAAAACGATGAACTCCTCGAAGTAACACCAAAAAGCCTTCGTCTTCGTAAGCGCGAGCTTGACCCAGGCAAACGCAAGCGTAAGTAAGCGATTTCGCGTATACTAAAGAGTGAAGACAGGGAGGTCCAATGTTTAAAGCTCTAAAAGTATCGTTAATTGTCGGTATCGCTGCCATAGCAGGAAGTGTTTTGATCGCATCAAGTGGTGCGCACATTGTCCATGCTGCTGATTTTCGTAGCGGCGACAACACAGTTATTGCTAAGGACGAAACAATCGATGGCAGCCTGTTTGTTGCTGGCGACACGATAACCGTTAACGGTAATGTCAACGGTGACATATTTTGTGCCGGAAATAAAATCACCATCAACGGCTCCGTTAATGGTGATGTACTTTGTGCTGGACAAGAGGTGACTGTTGCTGGCCGAGTGAGCGGTGATATCCGTGCCGCTGGCAACAAAGTCACCGTACGTAGTCAAGTCGGTGGCAGCGTTACAATCGCTGGCCAAACAGTAGCGTTAGAAAAATCATCGAGTGTTAAAGATGCTCAGATTAGCGGTGGCAGTGTCCTTATGGCAGGCTCGGTGCTTCGCGACGCATCAGCCTCAGGACAATCAGTTGATGTGAGTGGGCGCATTGGCCGTAATCTCCAAGCTGACACTGATAGTTTGTACTTTAGCTCGACTGCCGCGGTAACTGGTACGACCTATTACAATGGTGCTCGCGATATCGCCCAGTCAAATGGTGCACAAATTGGTAAAGTACAGCGCGCTGCAGAACAAGACCGTGATAAAGGCAATAGTCTTGAGTCGCTGCAGGCTACCATTCTTGTGCTTGCGGCGATCATGTTCTTGGTACTTGGCATGGTCGTAGTTTTGCTCGCGCCGCGTTTCTTATACTCGGTATCAGAGCAGGGCATGCGCCATCCAGCCACTGCTGCGTTAACGGGATTCGGCGCGACGTTTGCGCCCCTTGCTCTCATTATCGGCGCCGCGGCCAGCGTCCTTGGACTTGGCGTTGCCGGCTTGGCATTCCTTGTCTGGATGATTATTCTGACATTGAGTTTGCCGGTGTTCGCTTTTTACCTCGGTAGGCTATTGTTGGCACGATCCACTGATAATGCATTGCTGTACATGTTTGCCGGCCTTGCGGCAGTGGTTTTTATCGGACTACTTCCGATTATTGGCGGTATTATTGTCAGCGCAGGCGGTATATTCGGCGCCGGTATGTTGGTGTCCACACTTGTGCGTCGCTGGCCAAAGCCGCAGTACAAGCTCGCGCTCAATCAAACCGTTCATATGCATCAGCCAACCGAACCAACGCATAAACCAACGAAAAAGGAGAAATAAATGAAAGCTACTTGGAAAAACACAGTCATTGCCGAGACGGCAAAAGAAAACCTTATTTATATCGAAGGCAATTGGTATTTTCCACCTGAAAGTGTCAATCAAGCACTTCTGCAGCCAAGCGACCATCGCACAATGTGCCATTGGAAAGGTGAGGCAAGTTACTACAACGTCGTGACCGATGCGGGCGTTAACGATGAGGCTGCTTGGTATTATCCAGCACCAATGGCCGGCTCGATCGAACGTGTTGGCAAAGACTTTACCAACTACGTCGCCTTTTGGCGTGGCGTGACTGTAAGCGAATAGTATGCATGAAACAATTTACTTTGCTGCGGGCTGTTTTTGGGGTGTCCAGTACTATTTTGATCAAGTGCCAGGCGTCATAGCTACTGAAGTCGGTTACGCTGGCGGCTATGGAGAAAACCCGACCTGGGAAGACGTGTATTCGCACCGAACCGGACACGCCGAAACTTTAAAAGTTGAGTTTGACCCAAAAGTAGTCAGCGTTGAAACGCTTGTGCGCCAATTCTTCTACATGCATGATCCTACGCAAACCGATGGCCAAGGCCCTGACATTGGCGATAGCTATCGTAGTGAGATATTTGTGCTTAACGACGGCCAACGAGAAATCGCTCAAAAAGTTCTCGATGAACTAAATGAGTCAACGTACGATGGAAAAATATTCACGAAAATAACACCATTCACCACTTGGTGGACAGCCGAAGACTTTCATCAAAAATTCTCAATTCGTACTGGTCGCGGTATGTGCCACAAACCCTACAAGGCTATGGCGCAAGCGTAATTGTGTCGCCGCCAATGCGTTTGGCAAAGTAGCTATCATGGCTGACATACAGTAGTGCGCCATGATAATCGCCGAGCGCATTCTCAAGTTCTTCGATCGAAGGGAGATCAAGGTGGTTCGTCGGCTCATCGAGTATCAAGAGATTCGGGTTATTTGCGAGCATGCGCATAATTTGTAGTCGAGCTTTTTGGCCACCGCTGAGCAGCCGTACGGGCATATCGCCGTCAGTGTGTGGATTGAACAAGTAGTTGCTCATCAGCTGTTTCACTTTTTCACCGGTGATGCTGGCTTTTTGCTCGGCATAGATATGTTCAATTGCATCGCTCAGCGTCATAGCCAGCAGGGCAGGGTTGATCTCTTGATCATAGATACTCATACGCAGCTTGGGGTCGGAGAAAATACTACCGCTCCGCCATGTTTCGGCGCGTTTGCCACTGACTGCAGCAAGAATCGCCCGTACTAGGGTTGTCTTACCGGCGCCATTGCGCCCTACTAATTGCAGTCTATCACCGTGGCCGAGCTGAAAGCTAAGTGGCGCAAATAGTGGTGTATCGCCGTAGCTGAGAGTCAGCTCCTCGGCGCGTAGAAGCTCGCGGGCGTCTTCTTTGCCCTCACTCTTGTGGATGCTGATATTTTTAGCTTTATACTTCTCGTAATTTTCGCTCGCGCCTTTACGCAGGCCGGCAGCTGACTCGCGATCAATCCAAAAGCTCGGTTTTTCGATCTTCTCAAGCTGTTCAAGCTCGGCCATCGCTTGAGTTTCACGACGTTTGAACTGCTTGATCGTATCTGGGTCACGCGATTTTTCTTTGAGACGTCGAAACTGCACAATCTTTGCGCGAGTGTTTACGATTTGACGACTTGTTACTTCATAATCATGCATTTTTGTGGTCGTCGAAACGGCATTCTGTTTCAGATAATCATCATAATTACCGCGAAAGGTAAGAGCACCACCATCTTTCATCTCAATGATCTTGTCAACATACCGTAGCACGTCACGGTCATGGCTAATCACAACGACAGCGTGTTTTACCGATTTCAGCCATTCAATAAATGCTTCTTTGGCAATGTAGTCCATATGGTTGGTTGGCTCATCGATCAATGCAATATCGGCATCGGCGTGCTCGATGCGCACCAGCTCAACAAAGCGTTTTTGGCCGCCGCTGAGCCGATGCATGGGCATACGCGCTTTGTCTTCGTTGATTTGATACGTTGCAAGACTCAGCAAAACATCGGTCTCAATAGTGTAATAACCAAGGCTTGAAAAATGCTCAAGCGCAGCCGTGTAGGTCTCGATCTTTTCCATGTCATCGCCCATGGTGTCGGGGTAGGTGTCAATAACGTGCTTCAGCTTACGGTAATCAGGTAGATTTTCCATAATGTAATCCAACGCCGAGAGCTCGCCACTGTCATGGTGTTCTTGCTTTGTATCGGTAATACGAATACCGCGTTTAAAACTGATGTCACCTTCAAAGTCTTTATCTTCACCAGTCAATAATCGAAATAATGTCGTTTTGCCAACGCCGTTGCGTCCAATGATGGCAGATTTCTCATTTGCCTCAACACTAAAATTAAGGTGCGCAAATAATTCTTTGGCACCTATCGACTTTTTTTCGATGTCGATTGATAAGAGCATCTCACTATTGTAACAGATAGTGCACCCCTGTTGAACTGTTGTGCATAGATTGCGCCCAAGAGTACATATTTATGATTAGCCAAAAGCATAAGAGCTTTGTTATAATAGACAACATTATGAGGTCCACAACCGCCACAATGCAGCGAGGCTTTACTATCGTCGAGCTGCTTATCGTGATCGTAGTCATCGGTATTTTAGCGGCGATCGTACTCAACACTTTTGTCGGTGTGCAAGTGAAAGCCGAAAATAATAGAACGACTGACGCCATGAAAGCGTATGCAAAAGCGCTTCAAGGATATAAAGCTGACAATGGCAGCTTTCCAGTAGCTTTGGGATATCCATGCCTTGGCACAACGCTCAGCAACACCTGTGCTCGTGTCTCTGGCAGTACGGCTTGCAATGGCGATGGCAGCACGGTGGGTATTCCAAGCTTTGACGCGATTTTGCAGCCATATCTTGGGAGCACGAAACCGGCGCCAAGCACACAGCGCACCAACTGTAATGGCTCTGTGTTCTCGGGCGGCTACTATTATTCTCCTGATGGTGTTGCCACGTCGATCGTCTATTATTTACGTGGTGTTTCAACCTGCCCGTCCGTCGGTGGGTTAACAGTCAACTCGACTTTCGCAACCGATGACGGTGTGCGCTGCGGCAATACCTTAAATTGACGCCCTAAAAAGTGGTATACTACGTCGTATGTTAGATATTCGATTCATCCGTGAAAACGCTGGGCGTGTCCAAGAGGCAAGTGAACAAAAAGGTTATAAGGTTGATATTGCGGCCTTATTGCGCGTTGACGACTCACGTCGTGAACTTTTGAATACTGTTGAATCGCTGCGTCAAAAACGGAATGAAACTGCTGGTTCGATGAAGGGTGCAAAACCAAGCCCTGAACACATTGAAGCGGGCAAGAAGATCAAACTCGAGCTTGCTGGCCATGAAGAAACGCTCCGTACATACGATGCCGAATACACAGCGCTCTTGAAAAAGATTCCAAATATGCCGATGGACGACGTACCTATTGGTGCAAGCGAAGATGAGAATGTTGTGGTGCGCACGGTTGGTACTATTCCAAAATTTAATTTTGATGTAAAAAATCATTGGCAAATCGCCGAGACCAAAGGCTGGATTGATAAAGAGCGAGCAGCAAAAGTTGCAGGCTCTCGCTTTGCGTACATTAAAGGCGATCTCGCACTCTTGTGGTTTGGCTTGGTAAATTACGCCATGAGTGTGCTGGCAAACGAAGCGGCAATTGCAGAGATTATCAAGAAAGCCGGCCTTGAAGGTCTTTCGACAAAACCGTTCACGCCTGTACTGCCGCCGCTCATGATTCGTACCGAGCCGTATGACGCCATGGATCGCCTCGAGCCGCGGGATGAGCGCTACAAAATCGAGGGTGAAGAATTATGGTTGCAGGGAAGTGCTGAGCACGTACTCGGTAGTATGCATATGAATGAAATCTTGCCTGAAGCTGAGCTGCCAATTCGTTACGCCGGCTATGCTACTAGCTTTCGCCGCGAGGCAGGCACCTATGGCAAGGACATGGAAGGTATCTTTCGCATGCACCAGTTTGATAAATGCGAAATGGAAAGTCTTGCAACGGCTGAAACGGCATTGAAGGAGCACCTGTTAATGGTCGCGATCCAAGAACACTTTATGCAGGCGCTCGGCTTACCTTACCGTGTTCTGCAGAAATGTACTGCCGATATTGGTAAACCGAATGCTCGTGGTGTCGATATCGATGTCTGGCTGCCTGGCCAAGACAAGTACCGCGAGACGCATACTGCTGACTACATGACTGATTATCAGGCGCGCCGTTTGCAGACGCGTGTTCGGCGTGAAAGTGGCGAGGTTGAATTGGTGAACACCAATGATGCTACGGCATTTTCGCAGCGCCCGTTGATCGCTATTATCGAAAATTATCAGGATGCCGACGGCAATGTGGTTGTGCCTGAAGTTTTACGACCGTACCTCGGTGGTCGTGCCTTACTGTAAAGCTTTAGTAGATTTTTTGTAATATATTTAACATTGAGTTAATGACCCAGTGCTATAATAAAGGTATGATTAAACACATCGATATCTCCGGTATCAACCTTAATCTAGAGGAGGATATTCAGCGTTATATCACTCGTAAAATCGGCCGTCTCGAGCGCCTCATTCCGCGCCAAGCCCGCGCCAGTGTCCACGCCGAAGTGCGTATCAAAGAGGTGAACGAAAGCCACGGCAACAAATATCGCTGCGAAGCGGTTATCCATTTGCCAGAAGAACAATTGACAGCAAGCGACAGTACTATGAATCAATTTGCCGCTGTCGATATTGTCGAAGAGAAACTTAAAAACCTCCTCCATAAGTATAAAGAACTTCACAGTTCAAAAGTTCGCGCCCACGGTGGCGGTATCATTGGCCGTTTCAAACGTCGCAGAGCCGCTCGCCAAATGAGCGACCCAAGCGTCATTGCTGATGTAGAATAGCCGTTCATATTATTGCCTAATATCCGTGACTAATTACTCTAACACCGTTATACTGTAAAACAGTAAATTTGAGTGTCCGAATTATTGCCGAGAGGGAGGAGTTAACGCGATGGTTAGTAGAGAAAAGATGTTGACGAAAGTGTTTGGGGATCCCCAAGCACGTACCTTGCGCCGTCTGCGCAAGCGAGTAATTGAAGTCAATAAGTTAGCTGACGTATACGAAAAAATGAGCGACAAAGAGCTCAAAGCACAGACCGATGTGCTAAAGAAACGCATCAAGGATAAGGGCACCGACAAAGCCAGCAGGCAAGTTGACCGAATTTTGCCAGAAGCTTTCGCGGTTGTCCGTGAGGCGTCAAAACGCGTGCTAAAAATGCGTCACTTTGATGTGCAGCTTATCGGCGGCATGGTCCTGCATGAAGGTAACGTTGCTGAAATGAAGACCGGTGAAGGCAAGACGCTTGTTGCAACGCTACCAGTCTATCTCAACGCGCTTGAGGAACAAGGGGTTCACGTTGTTACCGTCAACGATTACTTGGCACAGCGTGATGCAGGTTGGATGGGTCAGGTCTACCACTGGCTTGGTATGAGCACTGGCGTTATTGTGGCTGAACGATCATTTATTTTCGATCCAGAGTACGACAACAGCGAGCACGACGATGCTCGTATGAAGAAGCTTCGTCCATGCACCCGCAAAGAAGCCTATGCCGCTGATATTACGTATGGCACGAACAATGAATTCGGCTTTGATTACCTCCGCGACAACATGGTCAATGAAACCGACTTACTACGTCAACGCTCACTGCACTACGCTATCGTTGATGAGGTTGACTCGATTCTCATCGATGAAGCGCGTACGCCACTCATCATCTCGGCTCCTGCTAGCGAAAGTGCTGACGGCTATTTATTGTTTGCTAAAATTGCTGCAAAACTTGTGCCCGACGATTACATTCTCGATGAAAAACACAAGTCGATCAGCCTGAGTGACCAAGGTGTTGAACGTGTTCAAAAAGACTTGGGTATTAAAAATCTTTACAGCCCAGAAAACGTTCGCAATGTCTATCACCTCGATCAAGCACTCAAAGCGCAAGTATTATTCCGTCGCGACAAAGATTACGTCGTCTCGGCCGACGGCGAAGTGATTATCGTCGATGAATTTACCGGCCGTCTAATGAATGGTCGTCGCTATAACGAAGGCCTTCACCAGGCAATCGAAGCCAAAGAGCATGTCAACGTTTTGCAAGAGAGCATGACGCTTGCGACCGTTTCATTCCAGAACTACTTCCGTCTCTACAAAAAGCTTTCAGGCATGACCGGAACTGGTTTTACCGAAGCTGAAGAGTTTCATCAAATTTACAGCCTCGATGTTGTCCAGGTGCCCGCTAACCGTCCAATGGCTCGCGAAGACCGCACTGACATTATCTTTAAGACCGAAACCGCCAAATTTATGGCAATCGCCGAAGAAGTCAAGAAACATCAAGAAGCCGGACGACCAGTACTTATCGGTTCTGCTTCGATTCGTAAGAATGAAGAGCTGAGTAAGCTACTCAACAAGCTCAACGTAAAGCACGAACTACTCAACGCCAAGAACAATGAGCGCGAGGCTGCGATTATCGCCGATGCAGGTAAAAAAGGCGCCGTGACCCTTGCGACCAACATTGCCGGCCGTGGTACCGACATTGTGCTTGGCGAAGGCGTTAAAGAACTTGGTGGGCTTGTTGTGATCGGCTCCGAGCGTCACGAAGCTCGTCGTATTGACAATCAGCTTCGTGGTCGCGGTGGTCGTCAGGGTGACCCTGGTGTGAGCCAGTTCTATGTCTCGACTGAGGATGATCTTATGCGTATTTTCCAGGGCGACCGACTTCGTGTTGTCATGGATCGCCTGCGCTTACCTGACGACACGCCAATTGCCAACAAGAACATCTCCAAGATGCTTGAAGGTGCCCAAGAGCGTATCGAGGGTTACAACTATGATATGCGTAAAAACGTTGTCCAGTACGACAATGTCATCAATCGCCATCGTAAGGCTGTCTATACGATCCGTCGGCAAATTCTTGAGTCAGAGGACATCTCAGAGCGTATTATGGATCTCATCCAAGAAGAGGCGACGAAGCTAACGCTCGAAGGGCCAAAGCGCAATAAGAAATTCGTTGACCAATTTGAAGTAACATTACCACTTGATAAAAAGGTGATCCAAAAGATCGCTGAACTTCCAAAGCCAGCTGTTCGTGCTGAGTACGCACTCAAAGAGGCGAAAGCTCTCTACAAGCAGCGCGAAGAAAAATTCACCAGTGAAATGACTCGTAAATTAGAGCGCGAAGTGTATTTGCAGATACTCGACACATTATGGATGCAGCATCTTGAGAACATGGAGCACCTACGCAATGGTATTCACTGGCGTAGCATTGGTCAGCGCGACCCGTTGGTCGAATATCGCCAAGAATCACAGCGCCTGTTCGAAACGCTACAAGCGACACTACGAGAGGAAGTCTTAAAAGCGCTTTACCATATTACTGAGCACGATTTTAAGGGCGCTCACGTTCACAAAGAATCATTTGATACCGAGTTAACTCGCGCGGCAACCAGCTCAGTCGAGAAGGGTGTTAACGAAATCACAACAGGAAATCCAGATGGTGACTTCGAAGACATGAAGCTACGTCCGAAAAAAGCCGTCGTCAAAACTACTGTCGCACACGACAAGCGTAAAGCTGAACGCAAAAACAAGAAAAAAGCTCGACGTAAATCATGAAACATACCGTTCATGAGCTAAAGCTTGGTGGTGGCACCGAGGGACTCATTATCGATGTCCCTGGTGCGACTGTTGCAAGCTATCAGATACATTTTCGAGCTGGTAATCGCTACGTTGCTCGCACGGATGCTTACGAAGCAGCACATGTCATGGAGCACATGGCGTTTGGCGCCAATGCAGGGTACAAAGATGCGCACGCCTATGAAGCCGAATTTACTAAAAATGGCGCATATCATAACGCCTACACCAGCGATATTAGCATGGTCTATGTTGCTGACTGCGCCGATTTTGAGTGGCAGCGAATTCTCGATTTAAAGCGAGTTGCAATTTGCTCACCAAAATTCAATCAAGAAGAGCTTGTCTCTGAAATGGGCAATGTCAAAAATGAGCTCACGGGCTATCTTAACCAGCATGGGCGACTGTTATGGCCACGTATCCAGCAAGCACTTGGCGAAGCAACACTGACGTTTGACGAACGGCTCAAACGTCTCGACAACGTCACGCTCAACGACATTACCAAGCATCATCTGGCAACGCACACCAAGGGTAACATGCGTTTTGTGATTGCAGGTAAATTTGGCAGTAGGCTCGATGCTATCCGCACTAATCTTGAACAATGGGACTTACCAACAGGTAAACGGTTGGTTATTCCTCACGAAGAGCTTACGGGCAGTGATCCATTCTTGATTCGTCGCAAAGAAGCTTCAAACATTACTTTTGGCATGGCGATGATCTTGCCGCGACGTCTCAGTGACCCTGAGCTTGAAGCTATGGCCTGTGTTGACCACATTCTTACAGGAACACTTCACTCGAAGATTCTTGGCAAAGCTCGAAAGAAAGGGCTTGCCTACGGCATGTTCTCTGACGCATCGACCTATGAATACGACAGTGCCTGGGAGTTTGGTGGCCAAGTCAATATCGACACTGCTGATCAGCTTTTTGATATCATCGTCGAAGAAGTCCGCGCGGTGCTTGACGGTAAAGTCGACAGCGCCGACATCGAAGCCGCAAAGCAGTATGCGCTCGGCAAGCACCAAATGGGCTGCCAGACGGTTGGTAATATTAATAATTGGTATGCCGACCGCTACTTCTTCGATGGAACAATCGAAGATTTCGACCAGCGCCCCGCTGCGATCAAAGCCATCACCAAAGACATGATGGTCGAGACAGCGCGCGAGATAGCTCGTTCTGGCCGCTGGGTGCTCGGCGCTGTCGGTGGTGTCAAGCTCGAAGACGTCAAGCGACTTAATGAAAAACTAGCACCACTGTTTATTAATTCTTAAGACACTCAGGTATACTAACGGTATGAGAGTTGCAATCTTGGGGTATGGTATTGAAGGGCAATCAGCGTATAACTTTTACGCTAAAAAACATGCCGACATCACCATATTCGATCAGGCGCAGCAACCAAAGAGCGCGCCACCTCAGGGTGCGCACTTTGTAGGAGGCCAAGCAAGCTTTACCGGTCTCGAAGGGTATGACGTTATTGTACGCACTCCAGCCGTTAATCCAGACCAACTTAAAGCGCTCGGCGCTAAAGTCACCTCTGCGACCAAACTATTTTTTGAGCACTGTCCGCAGCCAATCATTGGCATTACGGGCACGAAGGGCAAAGGGACGACCGCTTCGCTTATTCATGCACTATTGCACGAGGCTCATATAAAGAGTTGGCTTGTTGGCAACATTGGTGTTGCCGCTCTTGACGCTTTAGAAGAAATTCAGACAGCAGGCGAGGGCATTGTTGTTTACGAACTCAGTAGCTTCCAGTTGTGGGATATGACCATTAGTCCGCATACGGCTGTTGTGTTGATGATCGATCAAGACCATCTTGATGTCCATGGCAGTATCGATAACTATATTCAGGCCAAGGCCAACATTGCTCGTTGGCAAATGGCTGATGATACGGTTATCCACCACCCAAGAAACGAACAAGCAATTACAATTGCTAAGTTGTCGAAAGGACATCATATTTCGTTTGGTGTCGCACCTGCAGCGCGTGTTCGGGATGACAATATATTCATTGAAGAACAAAAAATTTGTTCAGTTTCATCGCTGCAATTGCCAGGTGAACACAATCTTGAGAATATTTGCGCTGCCGTTACTGCATGTTGGCAGTATACACAGGATAGTACTGCGATCTCAAAGGCTTTGGCAGATTTTAAGGGTCTTGAGCATCGACTTGAAACGGTAAAAACTGTTGATAAGATTACATATATCAATGACAGTTTTTCATCTGCACCAGCGGCAACGCAGGTGGCGCTTGCGGCCTTTACGCAGCCAAAAATATTGATCGCCGGCGGTTATGATCGGGGCGGGGATTTTGCTGATATGGCAAAAACAATAGCCGCTGCACATACACTTCGCCAGGTGCTTCTCATCGGCCAAACGCGCCATAAACTGGCAGAGCAACTTAAGAGTCTTGGCTTCGCCGATTTTACCGTCTGCGATGCAGCCAAGCTTGACGACATCGTTCTGCAAGCACGTAGTCTTGCGCACCCGGGTGACATCATCTTGCTTAGTCCCGGCTGTCCAAGTTTCGATATGTTTGATAATTTTTATGAACGCGGTAATCAATTTAAATCGATTGTCGGTGGGCTGCAATCACGAGAGGAACAGTAGGGAGTAACTATGACGCTTAGCCACGCCCACAACACATTCAATTATGAACAGTACAGCTTTGACGAAGCAACCGGCATTGCCAGCTTCCATTATAATTTTGATGGAAGTCGTAACTTTACTGAGACGCTCCAGTTTACTACTATCCACAAAGACTGTGACCACGACGTACTTGAAGCCGCCATGCGCCTCAGCTTCATGTTGATTGGCATGTCGTATTTCAAACTATTTCCTGTTAAAAAGGTTCGATTTTTGAACGGTGCACTTGATACAAAAGCGGCTGATTTTTTAAATCAGGTTTATCCAAATGGCTTAAGTCAGTTTTTGTTCGAAAACCAGCTATCACCAAGCGACTTGCCAGTTTTTGAAGCGACTACGCATCCATACAAGCCGCAGAAATATGCCGGTGATGGTGTTATTGCCATGCAAAGCGGCGGCAAAGATTCTCTGCTCACCGCCAGCTTGCTTGATGCTCAAAATATTCACTACACACCGTGGTATATGCAGTATGGCAATGATGCGTACCCAGAGGTGCTCGACATGCTCTCATCCGCACCACGCACCATCCAGCGCCAGATTGATCGTGCAGCGCTCAAGGCAGCCAAAGCCGATGGTGGGCTTGATGGTCACGTACCGATTACTTTTATGGTAATGAGCTTCGCACTGATCGATGCCATTCTACATAACGAAAACATGGTGCTGGTCTCTATCGGTGCCGAGGGCGAAGAAGCACACGAACATATTGGCGAATTGGCAGTTAATCATCAATGGTCGAAAACTTGGGATGCGGAAAAGTTATTTGCAAATTTTGTATACGAGAATATCTCGTCAAACTTGTTTGTCGGTTCGCCACTGCGTGCGCTCAGCGAATTAAGAATTGTTCAACTGTTTTCGGATATAGCCTGGCCAAAATATAGCCATTATTTTTCATCATGCAATCTCGCGAATTACCAGCAGGGACACGCTCGGCGCACACTGACATGGGACGGCACCTGCCCAAAGTGTGCCAATGCCTTCTTGCTCTTTGCGCCCTTCATCGAGCCAGTCGAGCTACGGTCAATCATCGGCGGCAATCTTATGGCAAAGCCCGAACTCGTCGATACATTTAAGGGCTTGCTCGGCATCGATGGAGTCATGAAACCATTCGAGTGCATTGGCGAAACCGAAGAGCTTCGCTACGCGTATCATTGGGCACGCACGAAATGGGGCAGTGAGGCGTATCAGTTGCCATTTGTTGTGCCACTATCGGAATTTGATTACATGCATCGTGGCGAGCAACAGGCTTGGACTGAACATTTTTTAGGAATTAATACCGATCAATAAAAAGGCGGGTGTGGGTGCCCGCTTGGACACCCACACCGGTCACAGCTTTCCGAGTGCATCCATCGCTTCGTTGTAGCCACTGACGTTGCTACCGTTGAGGGCGGCCTCTCCAGCGATGAGTGCTCTGCTGAGCGTCTGTTGCCGTCTAGACAGCCTCTCGATTATATCCGGCAGTACCACGAAAAAGAGTTTCATCCGCTCGTGGCCGCCTTCGGTGTTGACATCGATGGAGTTGTAGGCGACGGTAGCCCATGCCAGCAGCACGTATTCGCTGTCGGCGCTCAGATTGACATTGCCCCGACGCCGAGCGTAGAAACGCCAGACGTCATTTGGTATCTCTATCTTTCGCATCTGCGGCATCTTCTCGTACTCGTGCCGCAGAAAACGAGCCAGGATCAGCCCGCCGACGCCGAGTGCCGCCAGTATGCCGGCGCTGCTGTATGCCCAGGCGGCCGCAGTTTGGATGCCGCCGAAGAACAAGCCGACGGCCAAGATCGTCACCGAGAGGCCGTATCCAGTCATGACGCGCGTCAACCATTGCCTATCCTTGGCATCATCCTTAGCATCCACGTCGTCTTGGTGGGTGTACAGCTTCATACCATCCACGCTCTCTCCACTCCTCGAAGAACTGTAACAACAATATTATATAATCATTCCCAAACAATAGCCATAATATATACTAAAGCTAATGAACCAAGACCTAAAACGCTCCGCCGACCTTGCCGATGCCCTCGAAGCCGCACTCGTTACCCTTAATATTGCCGAACTCGAGCGTCAGCACGACGAGCTCGCCGATGAATTGGCTCAGCCTGATGCTTGGAGCGACGCCGAAGCCGCCAGCGCCAAATCTCAAGCATTGGCAAAACTGGCACAGCGCATCACGCCATGGCGAGAATTGCAAACGCAGCTGCAAGAAATTCAAGACCTGCTCGACCTCCAAGATGATTCACTCGCCGAAGAGCTTGAGCATCAGCTTGGCCACGCCGAAGCTCGTTTCGCCGATTTGCACCGCGAACTATTATTTAATGGTATTTACGATGATCACGATGCTGTATTGAGCCTTCACGCCGGTGCCGGTGGCGTTGACGCCATGGACTGGACGGCTATGTTGCTGCGCATGTATCTTCGCTGGGCCGAAGATAAAGGTTTTAAAACTGATATTGTTGATCAGTCCAGCGGTGAGGAAGCAGGCATTAAAAGCGTTACACTAACGATTCGCGGTAGCTACGCCTATGGTCGCTTACGCAGTGAGCATGGCGTTCATCGCCTAGTGCGCCTCAGTCCTTTCAACGCTGATAGTTTACGCCAAACCAGCTTTGCGCTCGCAGAAGTAATGCCAGTTATTGATTCGCCCGACGAAGTGACCATCGACGAAAAAAATCTGCGTGTCGATGTTTACCGCGCTGGTGGTCACGGTGGCCAAAGCGTTAACACCACTGACTCGGCTGTTCGCATTACGCATATTCCAACGGGCATTGTGGTCGCCATCCAAAACGAACGTAGCCAGCTGCAAAATAAAGCTACCGCTATGAGCATCCTCCGCGCCAAGCTTGCCCAAGCTCAAATGGAACAGCACACCGAAACACTGGCCGAACTCCGTGGTCCAAGCAAATCTGCAGAGTGGGGCAGTCAGATTCGCAACTACGTCCTCCATCCGTACACATTAGTAAAAGATGCCCGCACAAAATACGAAGAACATGATGCCGCCGGTGTACTTGATGGGCGTCTCGACGGTTTTATGAATGCCTACCTCGAAGCCGCCTCCCAACAACAGAATAGTTGATTTTAAAGCAATTTTATTATATAGTCCGATCACCCGGAAGTACCGGGCTAGTGTCAGTGGAGGCAGCATGACCAACGACGCGTCAAGTGCGCTGTGCCCGCCCGACGGGATGTTCCTCGGTGTCGCCATTCCTGGGGAGGCGCTGAAGTGGCCCTTTCCGGTTGACGGCTTCCGAACGCAAGATATCATCGATGCGGCCAGCGCCGCTGCGGGCGATCAGCTTCTCGACGACTTCGTCTGGGGCCTGAGCGGCTGTAGTGAGGTTGTCAGGGGCAGGCCTGCTCGAACGCCGCGTTTCACGGCGACCATTTCATCGGCTCGACAGACGCTTCGGGGCTGGCTGCCGGGAGATGTCCAGGCGGCGCAATGCCAAGATGTCGTCGAAGGGCGCGATGGCGCCCCCGGCTGCAACGCGGCAATGACGTTCACGCTGTGGAATGCTGGAAACCACGGCCAACTGATCTACAACGAAGCGCCTGCGACTCTGCCGTCGCTTCGTCTCGGCTCCATCTTTTGGGCGACGGTGCATCCGTACATCAAGCTAGACGCCCACAAGCAAGCCCACGCCCAGTGGCTCGCCCGAGCCGCCCTCGTCCCTCACTGAGACGAGTCATCGCGCCGCTCCGGTGGGATTCGAGTGTGACCTCAGTGGTTGCCTTGTCCCGCCGGAGTCGGCGCTATTTTCATGACGCACACGCTTAAAGATGCTACAATTATGTTCGATGATTCTTCTCGATAGGGTAACAAAAGTTTATGGCAAAGAAGCCAATCCTGCGCTCAACCGGGTCAGCCTCCATATTGGCCCCAAAGAGTTTGTTATTTTAGTTGGCACCAGTGGTGCCGGCAAATCAACGCTTCTCAAACTGCTCACTCGTGAAGAAAAGCCAACCAGCGGCAAAATTGTCGTTGGCGGCATCGACTACGACACACTAAAAGACAAGCATATCCCATTGCTTCGTCGTAAAATTGGCACCGTTTTTCAAGACTTTAAATTATTACCAAATCGTACCGTTTACGAAAACATCGCCTTTGCTATGGAAATCGTCGGCATGAGCAACCACGAAATCAACAACACCGTGCCAAAAGTAATCGACCTTGTTGGACTCGAAGGCAAAGCCAAAAAGTTTCCGCACCAACTTTCAGGTGGCGAAAAGCAGCGTGTCGCCATCGCGCGCGCCGTTGCACGCCAGCCCAAGATTCTCATTGCCGATGAGCCAACCGGAAACCTTGACCCAAAGCACAGCTGGGATATCGTTCGTCTCCTTGAAAAGATCAATCGCTACGGCACGACAGTACTTCTTACAACACATAACCAAGAAATTGTAAATAAATTACAACGCCGCGTTATCACGATTGACCACGGCAAACTCGTCGAAGATCAAGCCGTCGGTAGCTATCGCCAAGGAGTCGCAGCGGTTGAAACGCTCGACCCAGATAGGGGGCAGATAAAAGTATGAACCGCCGTTGGAGAATCACCGTCCGCCGTGTTTTGCAGTATGGTTTCTATAACTTTATGCGTAATGCCTGGCTTACAACCGCAGCTACCGTGGTTATGAGTATTACGCTTATGGTAATCGTTAGCAGCTTTATGCTCCGCATGACGTTCGCTGATACCATCGATGTTATCCGTAGCCGTATTGACGTCTCAATTTATCTCAAAGACGGTATTACCGATAGCGAACGTGCTAAGCTCACCACTGCGCTGAAACAGTTGCCGATCGTCACCAGCATCGAGTACATCAGCAAAGATCAAGCTCTTGCTAATTTCCGTCAACAAAACAGTAGCGACAAGCAGCAGCTTAGCGCCATCCAGGAGCTACAAGAACTCCAAAATAATCCACTTCCAGCGAGTCTCCGAGTAAAAAATAATGACCCGAATCGTTTAAAAGAGGTGAGTGATCTCGCCACCAGTAGCCAATATAAAAACCTGCTCGCCCCTGACATCCCACCGTCCAACTCCGGCGAGAGACGCGACGCTATTGATCGTATTGCCAATTGGTCACGCACCTTTGAGACGGCTAGTCTTGTTGCTTCAATCATTTTTGTAGTTATCTCGGTGCTCATCATTTTCAATACTATCCGTATGGCCATTTATAATCGTAAAGAT
The DNA here is from genome assembly GCA_903821365.1 of uncultured bacterium. Classification (GTDB taxonomy): domain Bacteria; phylum Patescibacteriota; class Saccharimonadia; order Saccharimonadales; family Saccharimonadaceae; genus CAIJKY01. Next base: position 91,841 of record CAIJKY010000005.1, read on the forward strand.
GAAATCGAAATGATGCGACTTATCGGCGCGAACCCAAGCTTCATACGCGGTCCATTTATAGTCGAAGCAATTCTTTACGGCGTCTTTGCCGCAACGATATGCTCAGTTTTACTGTACGCGTTATTGCTTACACAACCGCAGTCACTGACACAATTCTCCAGTCAAGGCATCCAGGTAGAGCGCACTCTCAGTGTCTTTCACAATTTCCCATATCTAGTAGTGCCTGCGCTTGCCGCTATCGGTATCGCTATCGGTTTCTTCTCATCGAGCCTGGCTATCCGTCGCTATTTGAAAGACGGCTAGCAGACGACAAGTTGACACCTGCTCATTACTTTTTCACAATAGTAAATAGGTGAGCGTCACCGCTGATAACGCTTGTGTTATCCACAAATTAGCCTCTTTTATCCACAGAAAGTTTGATTAATGCTCGAAAGCCGTGCATAATTGAAATCACTTAGTCCACCATAGCTAAAAATGATCAAAACAATCACAAACGGGCATCAAACATAACGCCAAAGGGTCCTATTTCTTTGAAACGTCGCAATTATCTCTATCGCTACGGCTTAGCTACGCTTGCGCTTCTTATGGCAGCGACACCAGCGACCGCCCGGGCTATCGACTACCAATCAGAAATTAACAATCTGCAAAATGATATCAGCTCTTTAAATGGGCCGTTGCAAGACACCATCGCCCAGGCAGGGACACTCGAGCAAGCTGTTGCTCAACTCAACAATCAAATCGCCGACCTCCAAAACCGTATTGCGGCCAACCAGCAAACGCGTGCCAATCTAACCGTCAGCATCGACAAAGCTCAAGCCGATATCAAAATTCGCACCGAGACACTCGGCAAAACGATTAAGTCGATGTACGTCGACAGCGATGTCACTGACCTTGAAAAAGTCGCCTCAAGCAGCAGCATCAGTGAGTTTATTGACAAGCAAGAGTATCGCAATAAAATCCGTGACCGCGTCCAAACTGCCATGAAGCAGATCCAAGAACTCAAAGTCCAGCTCGAGGGTCAAAAAACACAAATCGATCAGCTCATTAAAGATGACGAGACCCTCCGCGGCCAAATCGCACTCCAGCAGGCCGCTCAAGCCCAATTGCTTGTCCAGACTCGGGGTCAAGAAGCCGAGTATCAAAAACAGATAGCCAGCAAACGCAACCAAATCAACGACTTGCTCGTTGCTCAGGCCGCCGCTAACCGTAATATCGGTGGTGGCGCGAACGTCACTGCTGGCGACCCTGCGAAAGGTGGGTATCCTGCCGCCCTCAACAACGCACCAAAAGATTCACTTGTCGACCCTTGGGGCATGTATAACCGTGAGTGTGTTAGCTATGTCGCTTGGAAAGTTCAGCAAAAGATTGGCCGCATGCCCTATTGGGGTGGGCGAGGCAACGCCAACCAGTGGCCAAGTAGCGCTCGCGCCGACGGCATTGCCGTTGGTTCAACGCCGCGCGCCGGTGCAGTCGCAATCTCAATGGCTGGCTACTACGGCCACGCTATGTGGGTCGAAAACGTCCTCCCAGGTGGCATGATTCATGTCAGCCAGTACAACTATGAGGTCCAAGGACTCTACTCCGAAATGACCATTTCTGGCAATGGCCTCATTTACATCTATTTTCAGTAATACTATAGCCACATAACCATATTGACATTAGCACAAGCATTATGCTAATGTAGAGAAAATGCAGCCAACACAAAAAGTCAAAACGGTTCCTATTTACCATCCTGCGCATCACACGACGCAACGGGTTATCGCGTTGTTTCTTGCGGTCGTGATCATGCTATCGCCGCTCTCGGTATTGCCGGTACTTGCACAAGATTACAGCAGCCAGGTTAACTCCGTCCAAAGCGAGATCAACAGCTACCAAGCCGCCCAGGTCCGTCTCAATAACTACGCTGACAACCTCGAAGCCGCACTTCAACAGTCAAACGATCAGCTTCGCGATGTCCAAGCTCAAATAGCGCTCAACCAAGCCAAATACGATGCGCTCACCAGTGAACTTATCTACCGCGCCAGTGATGTAAAAGCCAAGAGCAATCAAGTTGGCAGCGTGATTCGTGCCAATTATGTCGATACCGATATTAGCTCCGTCGAACTGTTCGCCGCCAGCGGCAGCCTCAGTGATTACATTGATCGCTTTGAATACCGCGACCGTTTAGGTAGTCAGTTACAAAGCAGCCTCCGCCAATTAACAACCGCCCAAGACCAAGTAAAAGCTCAACAGCAAGAAGTTGATAAAATCCTCCGCGACGGCAAAGCGATGCGTGACACACTTGTCAAAAAGACCGAAGAGCAAAACGAACTGCTGAGCCGCACCCGAGGTCAGCAAGCAGCCTATACTAAGCTTATTTCTGAGCGTAACGCCAACATCGCCACACTTCGTGCCAATCAGCTCAGCGCCAACCAAACCGCTTTTAGCGGTGGGGAACTGGTCGCGGGTGACCCGAACAAAGGTGGCTATCCTGCGAAATGGGCCGATGCCGACCAAGACAGCCTCGTCGATGACTGGGGCCTCTATAACCGTGAATGCGTCAGTTACACAGCTTGGAAAGTCGAGCAGTCGGGCAAACGCATGCCGTACTGGGGTGGGCGAGGCAATGCTAACCAATGGCCAAGCAGTGCCCAGGCCGACGGTATCGCTACTGGCAATGAGCCACGTAAAGGCGCGGTTGCCATTGCTCTCATCGGCCCTTATGGCCACGCAATGTATGTCGAGGACGTTCTCGCCGGTGGTAAAATCCGCATCAGCGAGTTCAACTACTACGTTACCGGTACTTATACCGAACGCATCGTCAGCGGCGCTAATTTGACCTACATTTACTTCTAAAGCTATTCCTTTGCGTCATACAATCTGCTACCATAAGCAGGATATTATGACAAAATCTACTCCCCACACCGACACTTCGAGTTCAGATAATTCTGAGCTAAAACACGACCAGGCTACCCCTGTTGTCGATAGCAAACGTAACACGATCGTAGAGACACCTCCGGTGCCCGCATCGGTTCGAGCGACACCACCGCCCAAAAAACCAAGCCGTAGCGTGCCGCTGACGACAACGATCTTTCTCGTCGTTATTATTGGCGTGGTTAGCTTTATTGGTGGTGCACGCAGTCCGGAGCTTCTCAGCTCACTCAACCCAGCCAATAGTACCCAAAATAAGTCACTGCCTGGCGAGCTCGATTACACACAGCTTAACGAGGTTTACTCGTTGCTCAAGAACCGCTTTGATGGCACTCTCGACACCCAGAAGTTGCTCGATGGCGCCAAAAAAGGCATGACCGATGCCGCCGGCGACCCATACACCGTCTACTTCACCGACAAAGAAGCCAACGAGTTCTTTGGCGAACTTGATGGCAAATTTAGTGGTATTGGCGCAGAACTCGGCAAAAAAGATGACAAGCTGAGTGTTATGTCAGTGATCGACAACTCACCAGCCGCTAAGGCAGGCATCTTGCCAGGCGACATCGTTGCCCAAGTTAACGGCGACGCAACAACTGGCTGGTCAGTTGATAAAGCCGTTTCGGTCATTCGCGGCGACAAAGGCACTAGCGTCAAGCTGACCGTTCTACGCGGCGACGAAGTCAAAGATTACACCATCACTCGCGATGACATCGTTGACCCAAGCGTCAAATCCGAAATAACCGCTGACAACATCGGTATCCTACGCCTTTCACGCTTTAACGACACCGATACTTTGCCGCTTGCCCAGAAAGCCGCTCAAGACTTTAAAGCCAAGGGCGTTAAATCAATCATCCTTGATTTGCGCGGTAACGGTGGTGGCTACGTTGAAGCGGCCCGTGGTATCGCTGGTCTCTGGCTCGACAATAAAACAGTTGTTGAAGAACGCCAAGGCACCAAAGTGCTCGACAAACTCACTTCAGAAGGTGGCAAGGCGGTCTTTGCCGGCATTCCAACCGTTGTCTTGATCGACGGCGGCAGTGCGAGCGCCAGCGAAATCGTTGCCGGTGCACTTCATGATTACGGCGCAGCGCAACTTGTTGGCGACAAGAGTTTTGGCAAAGGCTCTGTCCAGCAAATCGAGCGCGTGCCTGGTGGTGGTCAGCTCAAAATCACTATCGCTAAGTGGTACACGCCAAAAGGCAAGAACATCAACAAAGAAGGCATTCAGCCTGACGTCAAGGTTCCTGTTGATGCGAACACTCCTGTTGGCACCGACCCGCAAAAAGATAAAGCCATAGAACTTCTCAACAAGTAACTGGTAGATATCCAGTGAAACCCGTTCTCATCGTGACTGACAATCAAGCGCTTATCGCGCTTTGTCAGTCACTTTTGAGTGCTACTGCTACGTCGCTGCGTTCCGTTGGGTCATCACGCAAGGCCATTCAAGCAGAAATAGCAGAACATCCTCCTACCGTTGTCGTATTTGATAGGGCAGTGCCGATCAAGCGGGGTGACGATCCTCTCGACGCAATTATCGCTGCGCTTAGCTATGAAAACGTTATCATCATCAATGCATTGCCACCTGAGAGCGCCACAGACGTGCAGACATCTGACGAACGCGCAGAATACGCAGTCAAACTAGAAATCGTCGCAAGAGACGTTCTGGCGCGCGTCAAGCATACATATGCACTTACTACGGCGCCAGTAGCTTAGTACGGCCAGTCACTTTTCGGCTTGAACTCGCCAGCCCGTTGACGGTCAATTGTTTGGGCGACGGCTGCCGTTAACGCTGCGTCACCAGCTAATAGTAACGACTCCATCTCACTCGTCGTTATATGATGAGTTTCTGTTAAGTAGTCAAACACTTCCTTTGCTAGGTCAGCAGGACTTTGCTCTTCGGTCGCTCGGTCAATACCAGCCACATCAAGCATCTTTACCGAACCATCAGCGCGGTCATGAACAAACTCGACATCGCTTAAATCTAAACGGTGACGCTGAACGACGTCGTTAATGCGCGAGAATTCAGCTGCGATGTGCGTGCTTGGGAGTTCATCAAGCCCACCGGCGTCAATGCGGTCCATCACGATTACAGGGCGCGATAGCGGGCGCTTGCTTGTGCCGCGTACGATCGGCGTTGAGGCAATGTCGCTTTTGTTTAGCTTATGTGCTTGAGAATATCGTTCTTCTATGGCCGTATCGAGCAAAACATGAGGGCGTGGCGTTAAGCCTTCTTCTTGTAACTCTGTCAAAATAGCCATCTCTTTCTCAACGTAATCATAGGTGAGGGCATCGCCATAATATTTATAAGCGAGCGTTTCATCGCCGAAGAGTATTGCCGATGAGCCGTCGTCGGACAGTAAGTTAATTGATCGGTCTGGAAAAATCGCCGCAAGATTATCACGCGCAGCTGCTTCGGCTTGTTCGCCACGGAGCGTGCTCCGTCCGCGCGGTGCATGCTCAAGCACAGGGTAGGGCTCGTGACCGTCGGCTAATGATGTTTTGAGTTTATATCCCTTTGGTCGCACAGCCTCGGTTTCATTCATGCCAATGGCTTCACGGATACCAAAACGACCCATAAGCCTGCGCAGTCCGCGTGGCGCGTCGGGCGCTGCTTCGACTGGGGTTTCGCGTTCGTGACCGTCATGTTTGTATTCATCTGGCTGTGTCATGTTAGCTTTAAAATAACATACAATACTGCTTATGTCAATAATATGATTATGCTAAAAACTATATTGACAATACTACAATATAGTGCTAATGTTTAAACATAAATAAACCATAAAGGTTACAAAAACAAATATCATGACACAAGGACCCCAACGATACGGACTCGGCCCAAGGCCCGGACAACCTAGCCCGGAAGTAGATTACGAAGCGTTAAGACTAATGGCTGAAATGGGAGCAGAATCTGACAGAAGGGCTGCAGAGCGAGCCGCAAAGCAAGAACGTGAGCCTTTTGCATCACCAGAAGCAGTCGACGCTTTACTGCTCGAGCCTGGCACACAAACAACCGAACTACGTGGCCATAGCGAAACGCTTATCCCAATGGTTGTTAAAGCTGAATACTTACGCACCGCAGGCCAGGGCGAAAATGCTCCCACAATTTTGGGTGTCATCGATATTCCTGGGTACGAACCAGATATGGGCGAGCTGGGCGGAGAAACCGAGCATGGCCGATTAATTGTTGGACTTAATGAAAAAGGTGTCTATCTTGCAGGAAAAGGCGCGACTTCTGCCGAAGCTGGTGAAGTGATGTATCTAGATCCAAGCAAGGGCTCATTCGAACTTGGGCGCAATAGCGCTGGTGACTCACGTCTTGGAAGCATCGCTCCAGAACTTGCAGGAGCTGCTACATCAAAAGTGCACTTAGAAATCGGTTTTGAGCATGGATCGATTGTCGTCAAAAATAAAGGCCAAAACGGAAGCCGCGTGTCACTCCCAGGCGCAGAGCAAGACCAAGCAGCGGTCGCCGCTCCTGCTGCGAAAGAGCGCATGAGCGTTCCTTGGCTTGATGAAGCTGAGAAGGGTGGAGATCCTGATCCGCACCACGAGCGAGTTGACCATCGAATCACAGGTACTGAGCGTGTATCGCCTTCGGAACGGCGACAAATTCTTGATCTGGGTCGTCTTGCTGCCGAAAATGGACCAGTAATACCTGCACAGCGTACTGAATATATTCCAGTCGACCCACCAACAGAACGTTTAGATTTACCAACAGATCAGTTTGAAAAAGTGAATATACCAGCATCCCCAGAGCGCGGTCGTGAATTAACACCTGCAAATGTTGAAAAGTACGCCAAGGAATGTGGCGATGAAGTAAAAGCTTTGATTACTGTCGATGAGCTCACCAAGCAGGATAGAATGTTTGTCGACGAAGTTGGATCTAATTTTGCAAAAATTCTACAGAATGTGGAGACTATACCTGGCACGGAGACGGAGCTGCATAAAGGTAACTCGACACGTGAGCAATATGACGATTATCATGCAGACCGCGCTGACTTAGTCGGCGTCGCCAACACTGCCCGCTCGGTCATTGAGTGGCAAGCTGGCCGACAGCCATCTGAGCGCTTTACAACAGCAGAACAAGCAATAGCCTGGATTGCAGACAGCGGCGCAGCTCACTCGAGCCTTGACCGTGGACCAGCCATAGTGCTTGCACAGCTGACTGCTAAAATAGCAGGCAACGTTATGCGCGTAAACCAAGGTGCAAATATTAATAACCCATATATCGCTGGCAAAATACAGGCCATTGCACGTGCGAAAGGGTACAAAGCTAAAGCTCGTAATCGCTAAATTGTAATAAAACCTAATATCAAGAAAGACAAAAAACGCACCGTAGTGGTGCGTTTTTTAGTTAATCAAGAGTTGACTAAGCGTCAGCGTCAAGCACCATAACCTGGGTGCGGTTGGCGGTTTTGCCAGTAAAGCGAGTGACTTTAACTTTTTTGAAACCTACAACACCGTCGCGTGCAGCGTGAATGGTGAAGTTATTGCTCATAAAAGTGCCAGGACCGGCAGTTTTAGTTTGGCCTACCTGACGAACAAGGACTTCGCCGGTGCGAACAACTTGGCCACCAAAGCGCTTAACGCCGAGGCGTTGTCCGGGTGAATCATGAATATTTTTGGCTGTACCGCCGGCTTTAACGTGTGACATAGGGTGGACTTATCCTTACTTTATTATCGTCGTGTGAGCACTAGGAGCTCGCGGGCAACTAACTGATCATCTCGAAAGTACATCAAATCGTTACCTCTCACGTGTGTGAAATCTGTTTGATTATACCCCAGTGACACCAGTTCGTCAATAACTGGCAGGTGGCGAAAACGAGCTTTTCCGCTGGCTTCAGGATTAAGCCGCCAAGCGGGGACGGCCATGCATAGCGAGGTGCCCGGCGAAAGCTGTTTTGCGATGTTTTTGAAAAATGCTCGATGTAATTCGTCACATTTCATCACGATTTCATTAAGTGCGGCTAGAGTAGGGAGGTGTTGTAGTGGCGTGCCGAGGTAGGTTTCGCCAGCAACGCAGTCGATATTGCTCCAATGGTGCGTTGTGGCATCGCCAGCTTCAAGAGTGACATTGAAGCGATTGAGGCCGAAGGTTGTACGAAGCCAGTCGAGATTGCCGCGAGAGTAATCGATCATGCGCGATTCGAGGTCGGTGCCATAGGCGTCGTGCCCCATAAGGAGCGCCTCTTGCAATATGACACCGGTGCCACAAAAAGGGTCAAGTATACGCAGTGGTGGCTGTTTGTGGCGCATAGTGGGGCTGGCTGCGAGATTGAGCATGATTTGGGCAAGCTTGGGTGGGAGCATACCAACGAAAGCGTCGCGCATTGGGCGACCATGATCGCGGGCGGCATAATTGTCTATGTCTTGGCAGTATACGGTTTGAGCAATCAATGTCTCGCTGCCATTGCGTAAAAGTACTAGCTCGCAACCGAGCGGGCCTGTGAGCTGGTTGTGTAAAATTTGGGCGCTCGATAGGCTTGTCTGTTGGTTGGGAATGATGCGTACTGAACGTCCAGTGGCGCGAAGTGTCTTTTTGCAGTCGAGAGCTGTAGCGGCGAGACGAGCAGCACTTACTTCAAGGCCGTAGGTGCTCAGACCAAGCTTGAGCTTGCCTTCGGAGACGTGAGCGACGTAGTGTGTGAGGCGTTTTTCGAGGTGCCGTGCAACCTGTGGCCAGTTGGTTGAAGCAACCGAGTCAATAAGACGTGCAATTTTAACGCTGCCGCCGAGGTAAGGAAAGTGAGCTTCGGCTGTGGCCGTGTCGGCACCAGTAAGTCCTGTAACGAGTGCTGCATCCGCAGTGATGACATGAACGCGTTCAGCGCCGTATACTGCTTCGAGCTCGGCAATGCCAAGCGCTGGCTGTCGACCAAGAATGTGCAAGTAATCGTGTGTTTGTTGTGGTTTATCGGTAGTGTCCATAGTATCAAGCGCTATTATACTTTATACTGTTGGTTATGTCTTTCCGACGGTGGCTCAGCATTTTCTCATTTGTCGCAATTGTTGTGTTGCTTATTTTTTCGTGGAAAGATATCACGAAGGCTTGGCGATTGCTTGAGCAAGTACAACTGCTCGTGCTTCTGTTGATTATTCCAGTTCAAATTTTTAGTTTTTACGCATCCGGCGAAATTCTTGCGAGCTTCCTTCGCAATAAAGGCGAGCTCAAGGGTGTGTCGAGGGCAGAGGTTGCGCGCTTCTCGCTAGAGTTTAATTTCGTTAATCATATCTTGCCAAGTGGTGGGCTTTCTGGCGCATCATATGCGAACTGGCGTTTTAAGCACATGGGCGTATCGGTCGCACGAGTAACACTTGCCAATGCGCTTCGATTCCTAGTCCAGTTTGTGGTGTTTATTATTCTATTGGTACTCGCGGTGTTGGCATTGGCTCTTGACGGCAATATCAATCGGTTAACGCTGCTGTTTGCGAGTACATTATCGACTTTAATTATTGTAACAACATTACTCTTTTTGTATGTTGTTAGCTCTCGGTCGCGCAGCAATAGCTTTGGGCGCCAAATCATACGCGTCGTCAATGGGTTGGCTCGTAAATTCCTACGTCGCAAGAATCTCGTTTCGAACGCCAAAGTAGAAGCCTTTATGGGGCAGATGCATAACGATTATCTTGAGCTGCGTAAGACGCCGCGACAACTGCTGGCGCCGTTCGTGTGGGCATTTATCTACACTGTACTTGAGATCGGCCTTTTTATGGTGGTGTTCGCCTCGCTGCACTCGTTTGTTAATCCGGCAGCGATGTTGATTGCTTATGGCTTTGCTGGTGCGGCTGGAATTTTTGTGGCAACGCCGGGCGGTGCTGGGGCGTATGAGGCGGTGATGATCAGTTTCTTGAGTAGCGCGGGTATTCCTCAAGAAACAGCTATTGCCGGTGTACTGCTGACTCGCGTCATTATTATTTTGATTACAATCACAAGCGGCTATGTCTTTTATCAGCTAACGCTCGTTAAGTATGGCCGAGCGCCCAACACTAAGCCAGACGAAATAGCTGACGAGCCGCCCCGTGACCGTCATTCTTGATGCCACCGAAGCGTTGACCGCAGGCCAGCCACTGTCGGTTACTGAGTGCATCGGCATTTTAAATGAAACACTTGAGATGGCACTGCCAGTGCTTATGGTTGAAGGTGAAATCGGCAGTTTTAAGATCAATCAGGGTAAATATGTCTTTTTTGACGTTAAAGACGATAAAGGTACACTTGGCTGTTTCATGATGGTACACCAACTAAGGACGCCACTTGAAAACGGTATGCGGGTACGGTTGGTGGTGACACCACGCATTACGGCCTGGGGGAAATTTAGTCTGACTGTCCGTGCGGTGACGTTGGTGGGCGAGGGAACTCTGCAACGTGCCTATCAGCTTTTGAAGCAGCGATTAACAACTGAGGGGCTATTCAGTGACGAGCGCAAGCGCCCGCTCCCTGAGTATCCTGAACGCATTGCCGTCATTAGTTCGCGCCAAGCTGCAGGCTTTGCTGATTTTATGAAAATTGCGGCTGCACGCTGGCCGCTGGCAAATATTACAGTCGAACATGTACGAGTACAGGGAGCCGGTGCGGCTGATGATATCATTGCCGCGATTGCGCGGATAAATGCTCAAGCCAATGGCATTGAGGCGATCGTCCTTATTCGTGGCGGCGGCAGCGCTGATGATCTTGCTTGTTTTAATGATGAGCCGTTAGTTCGTGCAATTGCTGCCAGTCGTGTGCCGCTTATTGCAGGTATTGGCCACGAAGTCGATGAAACGTTGGCGAGTCTTGCCGCCGATGTCATGGCAAGCACACCAAGCAATGCTGCTGAATTATTGCTGCCCGACAGTGCAGTTGTGGCGCAGGCGCTTCGACAACAAGCAAAGCAAATGAATGACTCGGCGAAGCGACTCATTCAGGATCAGCGACAAACTATCGAGCGACATCACGTTTGGCTCGATACCACTACTCGTCAGGTACTCGTCAGCGCTCAGCAGCGCCTTAGGCATGCCACGGCGCTGTTAAATCAACTCAATCCGCAGCGAGTGCTGAGTCATGGTTACGCAATTGTTCGCCAAGATGGTGCCGTTCTGCGCGATGGCGGACGGCTGAAGGCGGGTGATCATTTAACAATCCAGCTCGCGCACCATTATATTGAAAGTGAGGTTACACGTGTCACCAGTAAAGACTAAATCGACAAAAGATGAGCCAAGTTTTGCACAGCTCATGGCTGAGTTTGAAGCGATTACGGCGCGATTTGATACGCCAGATTTAGATATCGAGTCAGCGGTGACGCTTCATGCTCAAGGCGTCGCACTGCTTGCAGCCCTGCAACAACGACTCACAAAAGCAGAAGCTGCGCTCACCGAGCAAATGGCTCAGGATAAACAATAAGTCACTGATTCAATGCTGCAACTAATCGTCTTTTTCGTATCGCTTGCCATTTTATATCTATTACTCCAGGGCGCACCGTACGTTCCGGCCAAAGCCAAGGGTATTGATCAGGCATTTATGATGATGAAACTTCCCGCGGGTAGTACAGTTGTCGATCTTGGCTGTGGTGACGGGCGAGTGCTCATAACGGCCGCGAGGCGGGGGTACAAAGCAGTCGGTATAGAGATTCACCCATTGTTTTGGCTGATAGCTTGGATTCGTACACGGCGTTATGGCAAGCAAGTGAAAGTTGTGTATGGTAATCTGTGGCGCTGGAATCTGCCCGAAGCGACCACTGGTATTTTTGTTTTTTCAGCAGACGCCTTTACGACCAAGCTTGAAGCATGGCTCGACGCCCAGCGATTACGGAGCGCTCGACCATTTCAGCTTGTTACATTTGGTGCTGAACTCCCCAGTCGTAAAGGGCGTGCGGGTGAGTGGGGATGCACTCTCTACTCCTACGAAAGTGTTACTACTAGCAAATAGTTGCTTTTAAACTAAATAGTGATATAATATTTTTATTATGAATTACAATATAGCCACCTCTATGCCAAATTCTCAACACCTTGTCACTCTCGGTGTCTCTTTTTCTATGGCAAATGGCATTGTGTGGAACTATCTGGCTTATCTTATACAGCATTAAACAAAACCGTCTTTTTACTACTAGATAAGCCTCCTGCAAACGCACTGGAGGTTTTTTAAATAACGACTCAGCGACAATCAGGAGGTTTATCTGGCACTGAAAAGTGCCAATCCGTTTACAACAGGGAGGAAAACCAATGGACCGCACCATACGCAGCATGCGATTGTTGCAGTGTGAGATGACCATCACTTCGACGGTCATTGCTATGCCAGTCATCAATATCTTCTTTGGTGTTGATCTGGGGCTGAACCAGTTTCAAATTGGGCTCAGCCAAGCTGCTTTTACGGTAGCCGTCTTGCTGCTTAACATTCCGGCTGGAATCATCGCCGACCGAGTGAGCCGCAAGTACTGCAACGTTGGCGGTGATCTGCTGGTAGCGCTTGGCTTTATCTTCTACGCCAATGTAACAAACTTTGGACAGCTTATCGCTGCCGAAGTAGTCATTGGAGTAGGGGCTGCATTCTCACAAGGTGCCGATGTGGCATTGCTGCGCGGCTATGCACAGAAGCTCGGTATATCCTATCGAGCCGAGAGCGCACGGGTGAGCGCAGTGAGTCCTTGGTTTCAGGCTGGGTGTGTGCTGATCGGCGGCGCTATTGGCGCATGGTCGCCACGGTTCGCTGTTTTGATCAGCGCCGTACCGTACTTGGTTGGCGCGTTACTCTCGTTTGGTATCGACGATACCAGCGAGCGTGCACAGCGTAATCAGGTGGCACTGAGAGTGGTGTGGCGGGCTGTACGTCGGCCGCAACTTGGTTGGTCGATCCTAGCAATGGCGACCGCAAGTGAGATCACCCACGCAGTTATCTGGGTGTTTTCACCGCTGCTACTGCTCGCAGGGGTCGCGCCAGTCTTGGTCGGGGCTGGCTGGGCGCTCAACTTTCTGGCAATGAGCCTTGGTGGCTATATTGCTGGACGGCGCTGGGCGCTTCGGCTTCCTGACTGGGCATCATTTGTCCTGCCGGCTGCATTGCTGCTTTTTGCCAGTGTCTTTTTGGTGACCAACCTGAGCCTGGCAACAGTTTGGCTGTACGCCGCATTCGGCTTCGCTCGAGGCTGGTATGCGGCAGTGCTCGCTCCAATCGTGCAGCATTATACGCCAGATGCTATGCAAGCCACGGTCTTTTCGGTGGCGGCGAGTATCCGGCAGCTGCTGTATGTGCCGTTGGTGATAGTTATCAACGGGGCAGGCAATGATGCGCCGCAGTGGTCAATCGCAGCCAATAGTCTGATCTTTGCTCCACTAATACTAGTGGTGGCGTACAGATTGTGGCGGCTGCGCGCCGAGTAAACGGATTCAGCCCGAGCGGCACCGCGTCAATGACGTCGTGTGCTGCGCGGGCTGTTTTCTATTGTTGTCTTACAGGTGCACTGCACGGAGCCAACTTTACAACCATAAGAACTTTCGTTATCATACATACAACCATGAGTAAAAACGAAAAACATAGTTTGAACGTGAGCGAGGCATCACGCTTGGACGAAGGGGCAGTCAATGGACTCGCCATTCTGCTTGCAGTATCAGTATTTATCATTATCGGTGTTTCGGGCGCTGCAGTCTGGCTGTTTACGCAAAAGAATGAAGCACAGTCGAATCTTGATGCCAAAGTATCAACCGCCGTTGAGGCCGCTAAGACTGATCAAATTGCTAAAGACAATAAAGATTTTGCCGAACGCGAGAAGCAACCAAACCGACAGTTTGTTGGCCCAGCTGACCTTGGTGGTGTTCGTTTTGATTATCCAAAAACCTGGAGCGTTTATGTTGATAAGGACGGCGCCAACGGCTTTTACGAGGCCTACTTCTCGCCATTGATCGTGCAGCCGCTCGCTGCTAAGGTGCCGCGCGCGCTCCGTCTGTCTATTACGCCTCGTGATTATGATGAAGTGGTCAAGGGATATGAGTCGAAGGTGAAAAATGGTAGCTTGCGCTCCTCGCCAGTTACAGTCGGCGGTTTCAATGGTCTAAAGCTCGAAGGCTCATTTACGAACGATATTCCACAAGCTGCGATGATTATCTTTAAAGTACGTGACAAAACGATGCTTGTTTCGGCCGAGGCGCCTGAATACTTCTCAGATTTCAATAATATCGTCTTGAACAGTCTCCGCTACACACCGTAAACGCATAATTGGTATACAATACTAACTATGCAGAGGCAGCAAACCAACTTTATTGATGGCGGCCGCGCACTTGAGGCGCCGTCGTTGGTTGCTGCTGCCCATGAACTTAAAGAGCCACTCGCGCTTATTCGCCTCTATGCGCAAATGTTATCAGACACTGCGCTTGAAGATAGTGAACGACGACGTTTTGAGCGACGAATCGGCCTTGCAGCTGAACAGCTTCTTGAGCTAACAAGCGGGCTTGTTGAAGGCTATCGTTGGCAACAGCAAGTATTGCCACTTGAGCCAGTCAATACGCATGTTGTTTGCGAAGAAGTTGCTCATGAAGTGTTTGAATACGCACGGGCTCATGGCCAACAGCTCGCCTACAGGCCGGCATCTTCTCGCTATGTCGTTGTTGCACATCGTAGCTTCTTGAAAAATGTGTTGAATAATTTGCTGTGTAATGCGGTAAAGCACACGCCCGCGGGCTCTGATATTGTCCTGCAGCCAGTGAAGCGCCAGGGCGCATTACAAATTCAAGTCTGTGACACTGGTCCAGGATTCAGCAAAAACACTATGAAAGCGCTTCAGCGCGCCGAGAATCTTCGTCAGCCGCTCCCCGGTCGTAGTGGCGGTCTTGGCTTGCTCGTTGCCCAAGAATTAGTGCGCGCGATGTACGGTGAACTGCGCGTCGTGGCTTCACGTTCTGGCGGTACGGTGAGTGTAACGCTACCTTTATCGCAGCAGATTAGTTTGCTTGCATGAGCCAACCATCCATTATGCTTATTGATGATGACCGTTGGTATGCCGACGCAGTTGTCGCCAATCTCCGAGAGGACTACACAGTGACATGGTGCAGCGGTGCGCAAATGGCAATCGAAGCGATTGATCAGTCACCGCCACAGGCTATTGTCCTCGATATGCTCATGCCTGGAGGCAATGGCAGCGTCTTCTTGCAAGAACTTCAGTCGTATACTGATACGGCTATGATACCGGTTATACTTTGCAGTAGTATCGATTTTATGCCACAGGCGGCAACCCTACAAGCTTATGGCGTGCGCCATGTTTTCGATAAAGCAAAGCTTGATTTTAGCGAACTGCGCGCGACGTTGGCCACATGTGTCGCATCTGAAAAAGTAAGCCATGCGCTTTAGTACTGAAGCCATCGTCTTGCGACGTACCGATTATGGCGAAGGCGATCGTATAATCAACATACTCACTGCGGAGCATGGCAAGCTCTCGGCTATTGCCAAGGGCGCCCGCAAACCAAAGAGCAAACTTGCTGGTGGCATAGAGCCATTTTCACTGGTGAATGTGACGTTACTGCGTGGCCGCACTGATCTGCATACTTTGGTATCAAGCCAAATGGCGCAGAATTTTGATCATATTACGACTGATTACGAGCGTTTAAC
Source organism: uncultured bacterium (assembly GCA_903821365.1). GTDB lineage: Bacteria > Patescibacteriota > Saccharimonadia > Saccharimonadales > Saccharimonadaceae > CAIJKY01. The sequence goes on from CAIJKY010000005.1 coordinate 107,319, forward strand.
GCTTGGCTACGTAATTCTAAAAAAGATTAACCAGGCCGCCGAGACGCTGCATGAATCAGCATTATACGAATTACTCAAACTATCCTTGATAAGCGTGAATGCTCTCACGATCGATGTCAGGCTGAGCGAAACATGGTTTCATGCGCATTACCTGCAAGTTCTTGGCCATGGTTTGAATATTGTCACCGACGGCAACGGCAAGAAACTTGACGCTGCACTACTGTATAACTTTTCTGTCGCTGATATGGCCTTTTTTGAGCATCCAAAGGGAACATATGGCGGCGACCATTTGAAGCTGCTCAAAGTGCTTTTAGCGCGAACTCCAGATTTTGCCGCATCAATCCGCGGCGTTGACATGGTTGTTGAAGATTGCTTACGACTTCTGCGAACAATCGATGAATAGTTTACAATAGCTGCATGACGACTATTATCTTTGAATCGCACGCCACATCACTCGACAATGAATCAAAATTATGTTCAGGTTGGAATGATGTTGATGTATCAAAAAAAGGACTACAAGAGGCCGCCGAACTTGGTGAGCGCTACGGCTCAAAACTACCCGACGTTGTTTTTTGCTCTGATTTATTACGGAGTTATAAAACAGCCGCTTTGGCCTTCAAGAATACAGGCGTACCAATATTGATTGATGATCGACTTCGTGAATGCGACTATGGCACAATGACAAAGTCAGCCAAAACACTCGTTGAAGAACATAAAATGGCGCATCTCACCGAGCCATTCCCGGGCGGCGAGAGCTATCAACAGGCAACGACTCGCATGAAGCATTTCCTTGATGATATTCGGCGTGCCGCTAGTGGAAAAACCATTATGATCATTGGACATAGAGCCACCCAATATGGACTCGAAGTACACATCAACAATAAGCAGCTCGAAGCAGTGGTGAGTGAGCCATGGCAGTGGCAGCCAGGCTGGACGTATAATCTGTTATAATAACTACGAATTATAAATCACGAAGAGCATGGCATTATGAGCGACACGAAAAACAACCTACGACTTGAAGAAATTGTGAGCCTGGCGAAACGCCGCGGTTTTATTTATCAAGGTTCAGAAATTTATGGTGGGCTGGCAGGAACTTGGGACTACGGTCCTCTTGGTGTGCAATTAAAACGCAATATCGAACAACTATGGTGGAAGATGATGATTGATGATCGTGACGATATGTACGGTCTTGATAGTGCTATTTTAATGAATCAAAAAGTTTGGCAGGCGAGTGGGCATACTGGTGCCGGCTTTGCGGATCCTTTGGTTGAAGACCTAAAAACTAAAAAACGCTACCGCGCTGACCATTTACTTGAAGACAACGGTGTAGAAAACGCTGAGGTGATGAGTCACGCTGAAATGAACGCCGTTATTGCCGAAAAAAAGATCACCAGCCCAGACGGCAATCCACTCAGCGATGTCCGTACATTTAACTTAATGTTTGAAACGTACATTGGTCCAATTCAAGATGAAACCTCAAAATCATACCTTCGCCCAGAGACTGCCCAGGGTATGTTTGTTAATTTCCGTAATATCATGGATAGCTTCTATCCAGATCTACCATTTGGTATTGCTCAAGTTGGACGTAACTTTCGTAATGAGATTAGTCCACGAGAATTTATTTTCCGTGTGCGTGAACTCGAAATTATGGAACTTGAATATTTTATTGCCGAAAAAGATTGGCAAGAGCAGTTTGAACATTGGCGTAAACAATTCTATGCCTATATCGAAATGCTTGGTTTAAAAGCCGACAAAGTGCATGAACTCGATGTGCCTGAAGAAGATCGCGCGCATTATAGCAAAAAGACAATCGACTTTGAGTACGAGTTTCCATTTGGTATCAAAGAAATTGGTGCAGTGGCGTATCGTACTGACTTCGATTTGCGCAATCACCAAGAGCACAGCGGCGTAAACATGGAGTATTTGGTTAAGAGTACGCACGAGCGCTTTATCCCACACGTTATCGAGCCGACCTTTGGGCTAACGCGCCTTGTGCTTGCTGCCATGGCTGAAGCCTATTGTGTTGATGAGCAAAAAGGTGAGCAGCGTATTTATTTGAAACTGCCCGAAGCAATTGCGCCGGTGAAATACTGCGTATCACCGCTACTCAAGAACAAGCCTGCGCTTGTCGAAAAAGCTCGCGAAATTTATCATGCCATGAAAAAGAAGCACGGGCGTGTGATGTGGGACGACAACGGTAACATTGGTAAGCGCTATCGCAGGCAGGACGAGATTGGCACGCCGCACTGCGTCGTGATTGATTTTGAAACGCTTGAAGATGGGAAAGTCACGGTGAGAGATCGCGACACTACCGAGCAGAAGCGTGTGAAAATTGCAGATCTAACCAAATAAGGGGGCACTATGGGACTTTTTGAAGGTATGAAGCGCATGATCCAAGGCAAGCCAGTGTTTGATGTCAATGACGATAACGACTGGGGCCGTGATGATGACGATACCAAGAACCAAAATCAGCGCGCCGAAAAAGCTGCCGATAACTACAATCCAAGTGCTGTAACTGCAGCAGCGCAACATACCGGACCAAAAGTGTTGCCGCGAGTTGAGATTGAAAAAATTAATTGCAACCTGAACGGTGATCGTATGGATTGTTACTTTGCCATTCAAAACAATTCAACGGTTCGTGTTGAAGTTGATAAAATCACGATTCTCGGCACCACCCGCGAACTTGATAACTTTTTGAATCCAGGCGAGGAGCGGGAATTCCTAGTCTTTTCTGGTAAACGCCCAGCCAACAATTACGCCAACAAGTGCGAGCTCTACTACAAAGACCCAACCGGTGATTACTTTATGTCGCAGCACAGCATCGATTTTGAGCGTGAACATGATGGCACCTACTACATTTACCGTGTTACGTTCAACCCACCCGTGCGCGACGTCTAAACGACACTCATTTACCCATGTTATCACTCCTTGCGCCGTCAAAAACTATGGATATGCAGAGCCGCGCGCCGTATCTGCGGATTGCAACGCGACCATTATTTCTTGACCAGGCAATGCGCATTGCGGCTCGCATGCAGCATAAGCGTCCCAGTGAGTTGCGTCGCCTTATGAACACCAGTGATGAGCTGACAAAAAGTGTTTTCGACATGTACGCTCATTGGTCGCCAAACGCACCCGGCAAAGCGGCGCTGTGGGCCTATAAAGGTGATGTCTACAAGGGAGTGTACGCCGACACGCTTGATCCTGCGGCCGCTGCTTGGGCAGAGCAACATATCGTTATCCTGAGCGGCCTATATGGTCTATTACGGCCACATGATGCGGTGCAGCGCTATCGACTTGAGATGAAGGCGGGGTTGAAAGTTGGCCGCGCCAATAATTTGTATGAGTTTTGGAGTGATACGCTTGGTGTATATGCGGCCGAGCATTCAGACGGCGTTATTTGCTGTTTGTCGTCGAATGAGTACGCTCGGGCGGTGCTTCGACATGTACCATCCAGTATACGGGTCGTCACGCCAACTTTTTTTGACACAAAGCCGAATGGCCAAGTCGGTACAGTGCCGATTTATAGCAAAATGATGCGCGGCGTTATGGCGCGCTGGATTATTGATCATAGAATTGATTCGCCCGAAGGACTATGTGATTTTACTGGCCATGGCTATGCATACGATGCGGGGCGTAGTACAAAAGATGCGCCGGCGTTTTATCGTGCGGTTATGAAGCCACTTGTTTTCACGCCACCATTGACGAATAATTAATTGTAGTATTTAATACGTCTAGGTTTATCCTTCGAGAAGATCGGAGCACGGCCATGGAGCTCTATCGTCCGGCGCAGTTCATTACCCTTGAAGACATGCCGCAGCAGCTGTTCTTGCTTCAGATGCGATGGCTGCGTGAAGACGAAGCTACGGTGCAGTCGGTCATCGATCAGATTGCACGCGAAGAGCGCCGTCGCCATGTGGAACGTTCGGTTTTGCCGCAGCCTCCCATGAGTACGAATGTGCAGTGGGGACCGTATCAGTCCCTGGTCAGTGCCGTGCTCAGTTTCTACCAGGGTGCTCGTGATGACCGAATGGCTCCCAGTAAGCATACCGAGCTTGGCGATCAGCTGGGATGGGTGCTTGTCGACCGTTGTACGTACGAGCTCTACGAGGCAATGGTCGACGGCATGCCTTTGTACTTCGTCGTCATGGTTCGGCTCTATCTCGCGGTTGTCGGCGAAGAAGAGGGCGATATTCTGGTGATGTCGCCGAAGGGCCAACTGCAGACACTGACGCTCCAGAACATCGGCTGGCTACATGGGATAGCGGCCGACGAAGTGTATGCGACAACTGTGCGGCTGAGAATCGATGCCGGACTCTCGCCCGTGCCAACTCAGCGTTGGCGATACGAGCGGTAAGCCTTAACGCCCCACCGGGCGGATTCAGACGTCTCTTCAATGGACGTCATGAAACCCCACAGCCGGTGGGGATTTTCATGCCCGCTTGGCAGTTGAATGCTATGATAAATGCAGTAAAAAGGCACCAAACAACATGATTACGTACTATACCGATGGCTCTGCCAGCCCAAATCCTGGACCAGGGGGCTTTTCGGTTATCAAAGAAATGCAGCCCGCAGTGCTTGGCAGTGAGCCGAATGGCGCCGAGACAACCAATATTCGTATGGAAGGCTTTGCAATTATCGCAGCGCTTAAAGACGCAGCGGGGGAGCCGTGCAAAATACACACCGACAGCGAGTTCTGGATTAATGTGATCACCAAATGGTCGCTCGCCTGGGAAAAAAATGGCTGGAAGAAAAAGGGCGGTGAAATTAAAAATCTTGATATTGTTCGCGAGGTCTGCCCATTATACCGCAGTAGCCAGGCCGAGCTTATCTGGGTGCGTGGTCACAACAACGATCCCGGCAACGAGCTCGCCGACCATTGGGCCAACGAAGCACGCAAACAGCATCTAGCGAAAGCCGTATAAGCCGTGGAAATCTCTAAAACAGCTCGTTTTTGTCCTGACTGTGGCGCAGCGGCTGTTCGTCAAAAACCTAATTTGTACGTCTGTGAGAATGGCCATAACAACTGGCTTGATGCCGTGCCTGGCGCGACAATCTATATTCTTAATCAAAAGAACGATGCAGTCTTATATGGCGTCCGTAGTATTGGTTTTAATGCTGGCAAGCTTAATGTTCCAGGTGGTTTTATTGATCTTGGCGAGACTGCCGAGCAAGCAGCGGTTCGTGAAGCCAAAGAAGAAATGGGCGTTGATATTGAACTTATTACTATTCTGCGTACCTATACCAGCGGCTACGAAGATCGTTGGGTGCTCAACGTAACATTTGTCGCACGTCACATTGCTGGTCAGCCGACACCAGCTGACGACATGAGCGGCGGCGACCCGCGTTGGATTCCGATTGATCGTTTGCCCGAGCTTGAGGAATTGGCATGGCCATGGCAGTATAAGGCGCAGCGAGATCTTGTTATGTGGCACGCAAAGGCAAACGCATAATCATGACACTACCAGGCGCTCGGGATTATCATATTGAACAGCGTGGTAGTGACGCAGGCAGTGCGATAGGTATCATTGCTGTTATCGTAGGTGCGGCTTTTGCAAGCTCTGTGCCTATCTTTGATCCCGGCAAAAGCCCTGTTGGTTTTATGGGGCTTATGGTCGGAGCGGCTTTTTTAGTAATTTTTCCACTATACAGCATGATAATGACGCGCCGTAAATGGCAAGAACGCCAGCTGTCATTCGCGCGGGTTGTTGCGAGTCTTGGTGCGAGCGCGACAGCTATTGCCAAGCCAGATGCAAAAGAAAGTGCTATCTCGCTAAAAATGCTCCCCGAGGATGAATTTCACTTTGAACGTGCTGTCCGGACACCAGCATGGACCTATTACGATTTTGTCTATGACCTCTATGCGCATACCAAATACGGTCGCCAAAAAGTTGGCGCCGGGTATTACGCTGTTATGTCGATACTGTTGCCACGTGAGCTGCCAAATATTTTATTTGACGCCGCCGCTGCTCGACACCGTCAGTTCCGATGGTTGATAGACAGCAGTCAACAGCTGAGCTTTGAGGGTGATTTTGACAAACATTTTACTGCTTACGCGCCAGACGGCTATCATGTCGATACACTTAGCTTTATAACACCAGAAGTTATGGAGGTCATGGTGCAGTATGCGCAATACGACATGGAGATTGCCGGCGACCGATTGTATCTGTATGATGCGCTCGAGTACCCGGAAACTCAAATTCCAGCCATGGCAGCGGCTGGCGAAGCTATTACAAAAAAGCTGCTTAACAACATCCTCACGTACCGTGATGAGCGACTGGATGGCATGACGAATCGACAGTCTATTGCAGTTGCTGGGCAGACGCTCAATCGAAGTTTGGCCCCATACCTTATTGCCGCAGCGATTGTCATTGTGTCGGCGATTATCTTTGTTATCATTGCCATTGTTAGCCCTGAGTAGGCTGTATACTGAAGAGTATTAGCAATTCAAGCGAAGGAGGGTCGATGACTCATCAAGCGCCAGACTACTCGGGTCTCAAAGCAATTTATTTCAACGGAACACTTAAAAAATCACCAGGGCTGAGCAATACTGATGGCCTTATCGATGCCAGTCGTAAGCTCATGGAAAAGTCTGGCGTAGCAACTGAGGTCATACGACTCATCGACCATGAGGTGGCTACAGGCGTGTACCCAGATATGACCAAACATGGCTGGGAGACTGACGAATGGCCAGAGTTATTTAAAAAGGTAGCCAGCGCTGACATCATTGTGATTGCAGGACCAATTTGGCTTGGTGATAATAGCTCAATGACAAAGAAGCTTATCGAGCGACTATACGCCCTGTCTGGCGAGAGAAACGATAATGGTCAGTATATTTATTACGGCAAAGTCGGTGGCTGTCTCGTTGATGGCAATGAGGATGGGCTCAAACATTGCGCCATGAACATTCTATATAGCCTACAGCATATTGGCTGCGTCATTCCGCCACAAGCCGATGCTGGCTGGATCGGCGAAGTTGGTCCAGGTCCAAGCTATCTCGATAAAGGTTCTGGCGGTCCAGAGAATGACTTCACTAACCGTAACGTTACCTTTATGACATGGAACCTCATGCATATGGCTGCCATGCTCCGTGCGGCTGGTGGCGTACCGTCGTACGGCAACCAGGCTAAGGCTTGGCTCGAAGGCGAGCGATTTGGCTACGAAAACCCGGAATACCGTTAGTCTTTTGCAAGTTTGGGCTTGCGCGTACCATCATTAACATCACCGTCTGCAGTGTAGCGAATGGTGGTAATACGAACGCCAGCGATAACGGTCAGGATGATGCCGAGGCCGATCGCGTCTTCAAGACTCGCTTTCTTAAACCAAATAGTGACGACTTCATTAAGCATGATGATAAGTATGGTATCAACGATGTAGCGAACGTGAACGTGGCCATCCTTGAGATAGCCGAGCAGCGTTAAGGTGATTTCTACCAACGCGACGATAAAGACGATATCAAGCAACACTTGTTGCAAGATCTCGTTCAATGGCTGATGGATTGACGTAAAGAGGTCGTAGCCAGCTTTGACAACGCCGATCGCAAGCGCGCAAAAAATAATAACCAGCAGAACATTAAGCAGTACGCGAATGGCGGTTGCAAAAAAGGTACTCGAACGGCCAAACAGTTTCTCATAGGGGACTTTCACACGCATAGAAATTTATTATATAACAAATTTATCGAAATGAAAAATCGCTGTCATATCAACATGATACTATTCATAAGCGTAAGTGAGTAGGCTATACTTGATGCAGCTATACCAACAAAAACCTAAAAGCGCTTGGAAGGAAACACCATGCCAGAGGCAGAACAGACTGATATTTTTCTATGGGCCAATAATGTTGATAGTGTCAAAGATTTGCTGGATGTTGAATTGTATCTTTTTGACAAACATTACGGTGTCTATACCGTCATGTACGACGATAAACTAAAACGCGATATTGGTGCGATGTTCTTAAAGCGGCTTCTCAAAGAAGTCCATGCTGGCGCCGCTCGGGGAATGGGTGTCCGAGAATATGAAGCGGTTGTCGGCGATGATGATTCACTACAACATACTGCTCTCGCACGCGTTGAGCAAGCGGCTGACGTTATCAATACCATTGAAGAAGCGGGTGCTGATATCGATCCGTTCGTGGCTGAGAATCACGAATTCAAAAACGTTAAAGGAATGCTTGCACGATTTTCTCACAGTACACTCGCAAAGCCATTTTATATCGGTAAACTTGTCCCGCAATCGCAGGTACTCAAAGGTGACGCATGGGTGTTAGAGGGCAGGGGATTCAAGCAGTTTGAGTCCGACGCGGGGCTCAAAATGACACCTGATGCCCAAATTCTTATTACTGGTGAAGATATCTTTATTTTTAACGAAGCCAAATTCGAGAAAATGTTCAACTACAGTGCGAAATGGCAGAGTATTGCGCACCAAAAAGTAGCAGAGCTCGAAGCAATGTTTAAGCTGAGTTTCCCTGATGGCGTCGATCTACAAAGCATGCTCAAAAAGAAGAAAGCGTTAGTGAAGAAGCTGCAAAAAGTTGACCTGAGCGAGATTAAACAAGATGCGATCACCGATCACGCCGATGAGCTTAACCTTGAGCTGATGCTTGACGATGTTGGCGCAATCATCATTATGGATGATAAAGATCTAACAAAATTTGTTAACTTGTTGAACGACGACTATGTTTCATCGCAGCGAACGGGCAAAGTATATGAAGCCAAGAATAAGAAACCGCTTGAGCCGGCAAAAAACTAGATGCTCGTGATTGCAGTAGCGCGGCGACTGGTATAGGCTGACTCCATGGATCAAGCGCTCGCTTTAGAAATAATGCTTTCGGGTCAAAGCGTCATGCTGACAGGCCCTGCTGGAAGTGGAAAGACGTATGTACTTAACCAGTTTATTCGGCGTGCCAAAAAGCAAGGTAAGCATGTTGCAGTAACAGCCACGACAGGCCTTGCTGCCTCGCATCTTGGTGGGAGTACTATTCACGCATGGAGTGGTATCGGTGTAAGCGATAGTTTGCACCCAAAGTTCGATGAGCATCTTTTGAAAGGTCGTCGTGACATCATCGAGGCGACCGATGTTCTGATAATTGATGAGATCTCGATGCTCCATGATTATCGTCTTGATATGGTTGACGAGGTTGCGCGACGAGTCCGGCGCAGTGATGAGCCGTTTGGTGGCATACAAGTTATCTTGTGCGGCGATTTTTTCCAGCTGCCACCAGTGAATCGCAACGATAGCCGCGTCGGCGGTTTTGTAGTTCACTCGGCCGTTTGGGAGCTGTTTGACCCAGTGATCTGTTATCTTGAAGAGCAGCATCGTCAAAATGATGATCTTTTCTTAGATATTCTCAATGCTCTGCGTGCCGGTGATGTCCGTCGCCGTCATGCCGAAGCATTACTTGCACGAGTTGGCCAAGCGCCAGCTCTTAACACTGCCGATATCACCGAACTGTATACAGTCAACGCCGACGTCGATCGCATTAATCAAGAGCGGCTTGAGTCGCTCGATACTGATGGCTATCGCTACACCATGACAACAACTGGCAAAGAGAGCTATGTCGAGACGCTTAAGCGGTCATGCCTTGCACCTGAAGCACTGATACTAAAAATGGGCGCGCTTGTTATGTTTATAAAAAATAGTCCTGATCGACGATACATGAATGGGAGTATCGGTTCAGTGATCGGTTTTGAAGCAGGGACGAATCACCCAATTGTTCGTCTGCTTAACGGCAAGAAGGTGACAGCTGGCCTTGATACTTGGGAACTCCGTGATGGTGACAAAAAGCGCGCCAGCCTAAGTCAGATTCCACTTCGCCTTGCTTGGGCGATCACCGTACATAAAAGTCAAGGTATGACACTCGATGCTGCCAAAATTGATTTGCGCCGCGCATTTGTTGAAGGTATGGGGTATGTGGCATTATCACGCGTGCGCTCACTCGAGAATCTAAGCCTCGTCGGTATTAATCAAATGGCACTCCGTGTCAGTGAAGATGCGTTAACTATTGATGATCAGTTCAGAACTCGCGCTTCTTATGATAAAAAACGCTTCAGTCATCTAAAAGTGAAAGCCGAAGAGCGTGCCGAACGCGAACGCCAGGCGGCAGAGGCGACATCTGAGAACGGCGATGCAACTGAGGAGACGCCCGACATGGATGTTGACCCAGCTCTACTGGCCGCCTTACAGGCTTGGCGCACGGCACTTGCGACCGAGCAATCAAAGCCGCCCTACATTTTTGCCAGTAATAAGACGCTTGAGCATATCGCCGCGCGTCGCCCTGTTGATAAGCCAAGTTTGATGCGAGTTAACGGTTTGGGTCCAAAAAAAGTTGAGCTGTACGGCGACGCCCTGCTCGCTGTCGTCAAGCCGTTTCTTAAATCATCTGAGTAGTAAAGCTGTGTAACTCAAGCGCATGCGCGAGCCGCTTACGACCAGCTGCATAATGCTTTGCAATAAGATAAACAAGGCTATGACTACGTTCTGCGCGGGCACCATCTTGTAGGTAGAAGCCTTGGCTATCTTCAAGGTTCGTCAGGTAGTTGTCGAGCATCGACGGTGTTAGTGTCGCGACTCGCTTCGTAAGCAGCGCGGCCACGGTAAAAAGTTGACGTTGACGATTGTTGGTGTAAGGGAAGGGTGCTGCTGCGTGCAACGCTTGCTCAAATTGAGTGGCATAACGTAAAAAGCTGTTGCTATCGTCGAGTAGTGTGTCAAGCGCATTGTCGAAATGCTCAAAGTGATGGGCAGTATCACCAAGAAGTGACGACAAGCTGATTGCTTGCGTTACAAGATACTGCTCAAGCGCTTGCCAGTGAGTGAGAACATTTGCATCGAGATCCTGTTTAGGTGCTAATGGCCAATTTGCAATTTTAGGAGCCAGTGCGCCGCTATAATCAACGACTAAAGTTTGAGCAGCTGTTTTGGAAACGAATGTTTTGAGCTGGCGTCGCACGGTCGATGGGATGGCAATAAGATATAATGTTCTGCACGTTGCAGGTAATTCATCGGGTAGTGTATTGCTCACCCATAACGATGCGCTTGGCTGCTGGGCGGGTAGTCCTATGACGGCAGTTGCGCGTTGCATCCGCGTGATTGCAACAGTTAACTCTAGGATCGTGTTTGCATTCGTGCTAGCACTGCGTTGTTGTTGCAGGGCACTTGTTTGGCGCGTCCACTGTTTCTCGAGTTGTTTATGGGTATCGGCTGGGTCGCCTGTCAGAACGAATGCCTTGCTGTTCTGATATCGTTGCTCAAAGTGTCGCATCATGTCGGCGACAGCGCTATTCTGATGGCTGTGACGATCCTCAAGGTAGTGGCGAGCGGCGGCGTTATGTGTAATCATATGATGCAAAACTCTTTTGGTTATTATCCAGATGATAGCATATCGGAAGGTAATTACTGAGTATTTTGCTGTATTTAGTTATTTACAGTTAATCTTACGCTAGCAAATAATTAAATTATTAACGCAGCTGGCTTAATTACAACAAATGATGTTGTCTGAAGCTGTAATGATCTTTTTTGCTGACAATAATATGATCACGCAGCGGAATGCCAAGCATTTGGCCAGCGGCAACGAGCTGCTGAGTGAGCGTGATATCTTTTTGGCTTGGTTGTGCATCGCCGCTTGGATGATTATGGGCGATGATTACGCTTGCTGCACGGTCAACTATCGGGTCAGAAAACACCTCACGCGGGTGCGCCAGCACGGCATCAAGCGTACCAATCGTAATGGTTCGTTGTGCTAATAAGCGCTGGCCACCATCGAGCGATAAACACACGCAGTGCTCTTGTTGCTTGCCGCGAATATCGCTGAGGCGCACCAGGACATCTTGCTGACTTGTTAATGGTTGCTCGTCTCGTAGTAAATAACGCTTTGCAAGCTCAAGAGCGGCCAATAGCTTAGCTGCCGTAGCCGTGCTGACGCCACGTAGGGAGGTAAGTTTTTCAATAGTTAAACTGTCGACGCCGCCCGCCATCATTTTTTGCACTTGGCGGGCAATATAGCTGACATCACTTGTTCGTGTGCCGCTGCCGATAATCGTTTCAAGAAGCTCAAAGTCTGATAAACTGGCGGGTCCTTTGCGCGTAAGCTTTTCGCGGGGGCGGTCGATAAGGGCTCGCTGACTGAGGCTTGGAGTGGACATATTCAAAGTATAACAGATACGACTTGCGCTGATGTATAATGAGACATACGTGAAACAAACGACACACCACGGCTGGCAATTACCGGCCGTTGAAACATTACTGACTTGGCCATCGCTCATTACCATGGTACGCACCATGCTTGCTGCTGCTTTTGCTATTGTTGCAGCCCTCACGCATAGCGAGCAGTGGCTATTAGCGGCGCTACTGACGTACTGGGTGGGGGATATACTTGATGGTATCGTCGCTCGCTGGCTGCATCAAGAAACGCGGAGCGGTGCCATCTTCGACATTATGGCCGATCGCCTGTGCGTGGCGTTAATATATATTATCTTTGGTCTTTGGCATGGGCCGTTGATTATACCGGTAGGGCTCTATCTTTTCGAATTCATTTTTATTGATGGATTTTTATCACTCAGCTTCTTATTCTGGAAATTGTTAAGCCCAAATTACTTTTTCCTTGTCGACAAACAGATATTTCAGCTTAATTGGTCGCCACTTGGCAAGGTAGTTAATTCATCATTCTTTTTGATTGCAACAGTTGTCTTCCAGAACCTATGGTTGAGTCTTGGTATCGCTGCTCTGGTGCTCGTGGTTAAATTCTACTCACTCTATCGCCTCTACACCGTCGTCAAACTGCCGACTACTTAATGATTGGATGACCACCGAGAACTGCACCGGCAATCGGATTCTTTAGTTTCACGAGTTTAATGCTTCCATCGCAGACAAAAGTGGTGCCAAGAGCTTGACCACGAAACTTAAACGGTTCACCAGCCTGAATAATTTTCGGCTGACGAATTTGATGCACGGCAGCCAGCGTTTCAATAATAAAGTCACGCTCACCAGTGTCATTAGAATCATTCTTATGCGTAATCTGGCCAGTCCGCCAGCGAATGCCAATCGGGCCAGTATCATCGAGCGCTGCACCAATCCAAACCTCTTTGTCGGTACCAAGCAAATGTTTAAATTGGTCGTGCCAAAAATTGTAATGTTGTTGATGGTCGCCATTGCCATCAGCTGTTAGGCGCCAAAAACGTACATGGTGACGGGCGCGTGGGCTCATGCTTTTGCTGCGTGGCAGCTGAAAGCCAATGTCAAAGGACCGTCCAAATAGATAAAGATTACTAAATGGGGCAGTTGGGTAACTTCGGTCGAGCGCTATCGCAAGTGCCTCGCGAAACATGTTTTTGAATGTCGATTTATCTGCCGTGTACCAGCCAGCACGCTGCATTGACTCAACAAAATGTTTTTCACTGTTGGCGATTACAGCGATATTAACCGGATCAGCAGGCCAGCCATCAGGTGTGGTTGCATACATTGGAATATGATTTGGCTTAAAGACGACGCGCCACAAGCGTATCAATGCCGGGATCGCGCCATATGCTACAAAGCAGTACAGTAAAAATAATGATATTGATAGTGGTAGGCGATCATCAACATAAGGAAAGGCCAAAAACACTGTGAAGTAGACCGTGTAGGCACCAAGCAATAAAATAGTGAGCCGCCAGACGGCACGTAAAATAGCAAATAACATAAACGTTCTGGTTATTATATCGTACCCTGAGCATTTTCGCCGCCAAGTACGCTACAATAAGCATAATCATGAAACAAAAAAAGCCATTTCTGTGGGGTGCAAGTGTTGCAGCGCATCAAGTTGAGGGTAATAATCACAATCAGTGGACGACGTGGGAGCTGCAAAATGCAAATGTTTTAGCTGCCAAAGCTCGGCCGCAGTACGACAAGCTACCAAATTGGCCTGCAATTAAATCGCTTGCAACGAGTCCTGATAATTACATTTCGGGCAAAGCCGCAGATCATTATCACCTGTACAAACAAGACTTTGCACTTGCAGCTCAGCTAAACTTCAATGCACTACGTTTCAGTATCGAATGGTCGCGCGTGCAGCCAAATAGCAGTAAAGACTGGGATCATGAGGCGGTGGCACACTACCGCGATTACCTTAAAGCAATGCGTGCCAAAGGACTAGAGCCAGTGGTTACTTTGTGGCATTTTACAAATCCAGACTGGTTTGAGGCCCTTGGAGGCTTTGCAAAGCCACGTAATCGTAAGTACCTTGTTGCGTATGCGCGTCGAATCATGGAAGAGCTAGGCGAGTATATCCACTATGTCATCCCGATTAACGAACCCGATACCTACGCACTTGAGGGCTATCTGCGAGCCGAATGGCCGCCGCAGCAGTCTGGTGTTGTTATCTCAATGTGGGTCTATTTTAACTTGTGCATGACGCATCGGGCGATTTACAAGGCGCTGAAGCATGACGAGCAACAAAGCCAGTCTACCGATTCGCCGCGCCAATACACGGTTGCATTTAATAAAGGCTTTACCTATTACTACCGCGCCGACGGCGACATCCGTAGCCGTCTCGCAGAGTGGGCAAGCCGTTTTGTTTTTGATGATTTTATTTTATTTCTCGTAATGCGACGATATGATCTTATCGCCGTTAATTATTATTTCTCAGTCCGTTTCAAAGGTTTTAAAGTTTACAATCCTCCAAGCGAGCGTCGCAGCGATCTCGGCTGGGGAATGCACCCAAATCATCTTGGTGATGTGCTTATTCGGCTTGCGAAGTACCATAAGGCGCCACTCATGGTCACCGAGTCCGGCGTTGCCGACACGGCCGACATTTACCGCAAATGGTGGATTACAGAAAATCTCAAAGGAATTCAGCGTGCACAGAAACGCGGCGCGCGCGTCGTCGGATATCTCCACTGGGCTTTGCTTGATAATTTTGAATGGGCACATGGCCGCTGGCCAAACTTTGGCTTGATTGCTGTTGATTACAAAACATTCAAGCGCACCATTCGGCCAAGCGCATCGTGGTACGCATCGGCGATCGCGCTTTTCAAGAGCCGAGAGAAGTAATTCTACATGGGGAAGTGTTTTTGCTTAAAGACAAATAATGTTTCATAAAGTATTGATTTTTAAAGTATTTTATGCTATAGTTTCTAGGTATTAACGTAGTAACGTCCACACTTCCTGTGCCACTCGCGCTAGTTTATGCTAGGCTAGATAGGTACAAACGCTAAACGTAAGCGTTATAAAGGGTGGAGATAAGGATAATGACCATGACGTGTAAACACGCCATCATTGTCGCTGCAGGCTTTGGCTCACGCCGCTTGCCAGTGACCAAGGCTATTGAAAAAGAAATGATGCCGTTTTTAAATCGGCCCGTTGTTGATTATATTGTGCAGGACTGTATCGATGCAGGCATCGAGCACATTGTATTTATCGTTGGTGAAGGTTCTGAACAAATCAAGAATTATTACACCACTCACCAAGTTCTTGAGGATTACCTCAAGCAGCACGGTAAAGAAAAGCTAATTTCTTCGATTGTTCCACCAAACGTAAAGTTTGATTTTGACGTTCAAACGAATGAAAAAATGTTCACTAAGTACGGTACTAATACTGCCGTCGCTATCGGCCGTCCTTACATCCCTGAAGGCGAGTCGGCTTTAGTGCTAATGGGTGACGCATTCCTTTATAACAGTGACCATAACCCAATTAAGCAAATGGTTGAAGCTGTTGCTGAAGGCGAATCGGCCATCATGGGTATCGAAGTCCCTCGTGAGGAAGTGTACCGCTACGGCGTGCTTGACCTTGACGAAGAGGGTCTTTTGCGCCGCACTGTTGAGAAGCCAAGCGTTGAAGAGGCGCCAAGCAACTTGATTAACACGGCTGAGTATCTCTTTACGAGTGAGATGCTTGATCAGGTTATGAAGTTTGATAAAGAAGAATCATCAGTCAACGGTGAGTTCTATGTCAATCTTGAACCGCTTGACCGTTATCTTAAGAGCGGTGGCCGCATGAAAGTGGTTGCACCTAAAGGCGTTTTCTTGGACGCTGGTTCAACCGAAGGTTGGCTTCGCGCTAACATTTTCCTCGCCGATGAGCAGGGTATAGATTACTAAGGTATCTGTTCACTATGAAAAACGTCGCATTATGCGGCGTTTTTCTTTTGCGCACTACAAGATACGAAAGCGCAACTAAATGATATAAGGCTTGACATTCTATTATGCTTATGCTAATGTTGAATTATGAAAAAACAAACAGCCATCAAAACAAATGCAAGCAACGACGTACAAAGCGTGACCGCAGACGCTTTTGTACTCACTGAAACATTTAAAAACGATATGAAGAGTTCACTGTTAGTGGTTTCACTAATGGTTAACCTAGTCGTCTTTACCGCGTGGTTAGTGATTCAATCAACCAATCACTACGATGCACAGCTAATGAGCGTCTTATTCACACGCTAAACATTGCTGGGCAGTATTAAAAAGCCTCCGCTCGCCCGGAGGCTTTTTAGCTGTAAATAATGGCAGTGTGGGGAGGTTATCCACAAAAATGGGGATAACCAGCCCAGAAATGCACATGCTTACACGAAAGCAGCATAAAGTACTTGCAGTGGGTAATTGTGGGTAGTATGATGTTGTCAGTGGGTAGCGGTGGGTAGCCCAGCAGAGCAAAAAGCAAAGCTGACTATCGACCGAAAAAACAAACACCACAGTACAAAAAACTATAAAAATACGAAGCATTAGAACTTAGCCACGAACAAAATGGATTACTTTGAACGCAAGCTTGACGAGAAGCATCGGCTTACTATACCGACAGAACTTCGCGCCGAATTTGCGAGCGGGGTGGTACTAACCCGTGGATTTGGAAACTATTTGCACATGTATCCGCAAAATGTCTGGGACGAGCAAGTCGAGCCAGCCTTGAAGGGAAGTATCCTTGATGAGGTTATTGCTGACTTAAACGTTAAATTTCGCACCGGTAAAGCCGCTGCAGAACTTGATCAGAAACAGGGGCGGGTGAGTATTGAGCAGCACTTGCTTGAGTACGCCAAGATCGACCGAACGATTACGGCAACACGAGCGGGAATGTATTGGCGTATCGTCGCAAAAGACGCGTAATAGCTCTTAATCGATAGTAGCGCCGCGCACTTTAACAATTGATATGACTAGCACCAATGTCGGGTCAGCTTGATCGAATAGTATATTCGAGGTTAGCTACCTGACAGTCAATGGGTGGGTATAGAGCGGCCACCACAAGCCTTGCTCTTGTACCTCCTCTTATATCCGAAAGGGTATAGGAACAATTTACACCTCCCAAAAAACTCCACCTCACACAAGTCTCTCACTCTCGAATGGTAGCGTAGGAAACGATATCTCCTAACATTGCTTCCTACACCACATCTTCCATTCACACACAAAAACAAAAACTATACCACGGCGGTTAGCCGACAAAAACAAACACATTGACTGTCAGATAGGTGACCTCGCCGCGGCTACACTTAAAAATGTAGTTCACAACGCGAAGTCGTTCGTTATAGAATACATAGATATTGTTAGTACTATAATGAATAAAACACCACCACAACCAACTGGGCATATTACCGAGCAAGGACAGCACATTCCAGTGCTGCTTGAGCAAACGCTGCAGTATCTTGCACCACAACCAGGCGAAAGCTATCTGGATGTGACGGCTGGATATGGCGGCCATGCGAAAGCTGTAGCTGAACGTACTGGAAGTCAATCGACAATGACACTGATTGATCGTGACCAAAATGCTGTTACCGCTCTGCAACCATTTATCGATGGGGGAGCGCGGCTCATACACAGTGATTTTCTCAGCGCCGCCCGCGAGCTTCATGCAGAAGGACAGCGCTTTGATATGGTCTTGGCCGATCTAGGGGTTTCATCGCCACAGTTTGATGTTGACGCACGAGGGTTTTCCTTCAAGCGTGCTGCAGAACTGGATATGCGAATGGACCAACGCGAAGAACTCAGCGCGGCAACCGTTGTAAACGAATGGCCGCAAGAGGAAATTGCTAAGATCATCTGGCGATATGGCGAAGAGCCACTTGCCAGGAGACTAGCAGAAGCGATTGTCGCTCATAGGCCAATCGCTGGCACTGTCGAACTTGCCGAAGTTATCGCCACAATTGCAAAGCGTAAGCGCATAGACGCTACGACTCGCACCTTTCAAGCCATACGGATAGCAGTCAATCAAGAACTGGCAATGATATCTGGGTTTATGGAGCTTATACCTGATCTACTTACCCCTGGTGGGCGAGTGGTGATTATCAGCTTCCATAGTCTCGAAGATAGAATTGTCAAAAAGTTCTTTGCCGAAGAAGCCAAAGCTGGCTACGAAGCCCAGCTCACTATACTGACAAAACGACCTATCGATGGCGCAACTTACGATGTTTCCAATCCGCGAGCACGAAGCGCAAAACTTCGGGCCGCAGCAAAAATAAAAAACGTGGTATAGCAAAAAGCTGTATCGCACCCAAAGAAAGGACTCGCCGCAATGCCAATCAAAGTTGTCGACGTGTCAAAAACACAAAAGGTTGAGGTTCACTTCCTCTAAAGTCAACCTTTAGATTGCAGCAAGCGCTGCGCAGCAAAAATACTGCGCAGCGACTGGCTGCTGTTTGAAAGTTGGAAGATAAGTGGGCGACTCGCGCGTCGTATTGCCGCTGATTCTGTATGTCTATTGTTCTGTCAGGCGATGCTGCTGGACTGAACATTCGTATATAGAATGGTGGGCACTGTTTGACGTTTCGCATGGATTACTGTGAGAAGCCTTTCTCACGATACTCACCACTTATTAAAAAAGTATTGAATATAACAAAAACAAACAGAAAAATTAAAAACTAATGACGCAATATTATGCAGCCAGCATGAATCGCCGTGACGCCGCTTGGCGACGCAACCAAAATACGGTAGCGTACCGAGTGAAGCAAGGTCTCGGACCAGTTACTAATACGGTGATGGTTATTTTGCTGTTAAGTGTCCTCGGGCTTATTTATTTGACGCAACTGACAAAGACCAGCACGTACGGATACGCGATTAACGAACTTGAGTCAAAGCGCCAAGAGCTACAAAGCGCTAAGGCTGACCTTGAGGTTGAAAGCGCGCGACAACAAGCACTCGAGCGAGTGAAGCAAAGCCCAGTCGCAGAGGCAATGACATCGCCCGCAAAAACAGATTATCGAAATTAGTATAGCGCCCCGCATTGACGCAGTTGCGTTCCGCTGCATATGAGCGCATAGTGCTAGTACCTATATGGCAACACTTACCACACCACTAACCGGTCGCACTCGCGTGATCGCCGCTTTATTTCTGATAATAGGGGTATTGTTTGTCGGTCGCCTTTTTTATTTACAAGTTGCGCAATATGGACATTACACAGCACTTGCGGCCGCGACACACACCAGTAAATTTACGTTGCCGGCAACCCGCGGTGTTATTTATGCGAAAAGTAGCGGCGAAACGGTGCCGCTTGTTTTGAATGAGCCAGTATATACCGTTTACGCTGATCCACAAATTATTAAAGATGATGCCAGTAAGCAAAAAATTGTTGATCTTATGAAGCGGGTCGCTGGTGGCGATGTGCTTGACGGTTTTGAAAAACAGTTGTCGAATAAGGCCTCGCAGTATGCGGTCATGGCGCGCCAGGTCAATAAACAGCAGGCTGATATGATTAAAGCCGCTAAGCTGCCTGGCGTTGGTACGCAAGAAGGGCAGAAGCGTGTGTATCCCGAGGGCGGGCTTGCGGCGAGTGTACTTGGTTATGTTGATCGCGACGGCCAAGGGCAGTATGGGCTTGAAGGCGCTTTAAATAGTCAGCTTACCGGTAAGCCTGGGCTCCGCACGGCGCTTACTGATGTTTTGGGAGTGCCATTGACAGTCAGAAGCAGCACAGACGTCCTACAAGCGCCCCAGAACGGTCAGAACGTTGTTTTAAGTCTTGATAGGGGTATTCAGGCATATGCCGAAGGCGCTCTACAACGCGGGCTTAAGAACGCCGATGCGACAAAAGGCAGTATTCTGGTGATGGATCCACAAACAGGGCGAATTATGGCAATGGCTAATATGCCGACGTATAATCCGGCTGAGTACAACAAAGTGACTGATTACGCGACATTTTTGAATCCAATCGTCAGCGACCCATATGAGGCGGGCTCTGGTATTAAAACGCTGACGATGGGTGCTGCAATTAACGAAAAAGCAGTGACGCCATCGACCCAGTTTACTAACATGGGTTACGATGTGATTGATGGTGTTAAGATCAAGAACGCTATTCCGACCGAAGAGCTTGGGCCGATCGACATGACACAGACATTGCAATACTCTTTGAATACTGGTGTGATGTTTGCCTTGAAGCAAATGGGCGGCGGTCAGATTAATTATAAGGCTCGAGAGAAACTTTATACGTACTTAACACAGCATTATCATCTCAATGAGTTAACTGGTGTCGAGCAAGCGGCTGAGCGCAAGGGACAGATTTTTTCACCTGATGACGAGCAAGGCAATAATGTTCGCTATGCCACGATGGCGTTCGGGCAGGGGTTTGATGTGACGATGTTGCGTGCGGCGTCGGCGTTTAGCTCCATTATTAACGGAGGTACTTTGTACAAGTCGACACTTGTCGAAGGGCAACGGACGGATGATGGCCGCGAGGTTGAAAATAGCCCAGTTGTCGAGCAGAGCAATGTTATCAGTGCCGAATCATCGGCGACCCTCCGTCAAATGATACATGATGCGCGAACGCGGACGTTTGCCTCGATTGATAAGCCTGGCTATTTCATCGGCGGTAAAACCGGTACTTCACAAACAATTGATCCAGCAACAGGCAAATACCGCGAAGACCAAGCAATTGCTACGTACACCGGCTTTGGTGGCGACAGAACACCACGCTACGTCGTAATGATTCGCGTGGTCGACAGCAAACTGCCAGGCTTTGGTGGAACGATCGCCGCGCAGCCAATCTTTGCCGATATGTCCAATTGGCTGTTAGAATATATGAGAATTCCAACAATAAAATAAGACGGTAACAAACACATGCATGATCCAGTTTTCACCCAAGAAGTTATCACCAGGTTTGCCGACGCACTGATTAAGTTATTCGCGCTTGGGTTTGTTGGATTTTCGTTAACGATGCTTTTGACGCCTTTTTACACATTTGCCGCGTATCGCTACCGTTTTTGGAAAGTCCAGCGTACAACCTCGACGACAGGTGAGTTACTGCAGGTATTTACAAAACTTCATGCCGAGAAATTCCGTCGCAACATCCCGACTATGGCTGGGGCAGTAATGGTGGTCGCGATTGCAGTTGTGACATTATTATTTAATCTTGATCGACAACAAACATGGTTGCCGCTAGCAGCGCTGTTAGGCGGAGGTATTGTTGGGCTTATCGACGACATTATTAACATTCGTGGACTTGGTGGTGGAGTGAGCGGGCTGCGTAGTTCGATTAAATTTGCCATGATTGCCGCACTTGCGCTGGCACTAGGTTGGTACTTTTACGCCAAGCTTGGTGCTCACTTTGTCTATTTGCCGGTGCTTCACAACGTCGATATTGGCTGGCTGTTAGTGCCACTGTTCGTCATGGTGGTTGTATCGACTGGTAATGCGGTAAACATTAGCGATGGGCTTGATGGTCTAGCTGGTGGTCTACTCGCCATTGCCTACGGTGCCTATGGTTTCATCGCATTGCTCCAAGGGTTTCCACTTATCGGTGGGTTTTGTTTCACCGTGGTCGGCGCATTGCTGGCATACTTATGGTTCAATATATTTCCGGCGCGCTTCTTTATGGGAGATGTTGGTTCGTTTGCGCTTGGAACGGCGCTCGGCGTAGTGGCAATGCTGACGAATACCGTCTTTTTGCTGCCAATTATCGGCCTGCTGTTTGTGCTTGAAGCAGGTTCTAGCTTGATTCAAATCATGTCAAAACGCTTATTTGGTAAAAAAATATTTATTTCAGCGCCGCTGCATCATCATTTAGAAGCGATTGGCTGGCCAGAAACAAAAGTAACAATGCGTTTTTGGGTGATCGCCCAAGTGTGTGCCATGGTGGGCTTGCTTATCGCACTTGCCGGCGGTTACATCATATGAGCACTCAGCGCGAGCTGGCTTTTCGACGACGGCCAAGTGCTCAGTCGCAGGCCAAAGAGCCAGAGCTAATTCGTCGTCATCGGCCAGACTATTTGTTAGTGGTGTTTATGGTGTTTCTGATGATGCTCGGTCTTGTCGTGCTCTACAGCATTAACATGGCTCTCGCGCAACGTTATGATAATAACTTTGCCCTTAAACAAGCGATTTTTCTCGGACTTGGATTGAGCGCATTCATGTTCGCTGCGCGCGTGCCGTTGCGTTGGTTCGAAAAACATGCCAGCAAACTGCTACTTGCGGGTATTATTACCTCATTATTGCTAGCGGCACTTGGATTAATAGGCAGTTCGCTGGCTAACTGTAACGGCGGTGCGTGCCGTTGGTACGCCATCGGTGGTTTGTCATTTCAGCCGGCCGAGTTATTAAAGTTTGGTCTAATGTTATATCTTGCAGTATTCTTATCAGCCAAAATGCGCGCTGGGCAGCTCAATAACCTCAGAGAGACGCTCATACCAGCCGGTGTCGTGGTTGGCTTTCTCTCTTTCCTAGTAATTGGGCTACAAAAGGATATGGGGACTGGTTTGGTCATTCTTGCCGTTGCGTTTGGCATGTTAGTTATGGCGGGCCTCAAGAGCAGCTACATGGCACTCACTGGTGCGATTATTGCTGCGGCTGGTGTGTTATTCGTAATTATTGCGCCACACCGTATTGCGCGTATTCTAACATTTGTTGGCCATGATGATGCTAGCGATGCGGCAAATTACCATATCCAACAAGCATTGATCGGCATTGGCAGTGGTGGCTTTTTGGGCAAGGGGCTGGGGCAGAGTATACAAGCCTTTGGGTATTTGCCAGAAGCAGCAAATGACTCCATTTTTGCAATCGTGGCAGAGACATTCGGCTTTGTTGGAACAGTGGTGATTTTGGTGGCCTATGCCTTTTTAGTCTACCGATTACTCGTTGTATTACAACATTCTGAGCGACCTGAGCTAAAATTGATTATGGCAGGTATCGTTTGTTGGATTGGCTCACAAGCAATCATCAATGTTGCTGCTATGGTTGGGCTGATTCCGCTTACAGGTATTACGCTGCCATTCCTGAGTTTTGGCGGCACGAGCCTACTCTTTACCATGTTATTAATGGGCATCGCCTTTAATATTTCACACTACACATCGTTCCGTCCAACTAGTAATAAAGGAGATAACAATAGTGAAGATAGTAGCGGCCGGCGGCGGGTCGGGCGGTCACGTCACCCCCGTGCTGAGCGTTATCAACGAGCTTAAGCAGGCGAACCCCGAGGCACCTCTTGAGGTGTGGTTTATCTGTGACAAAGGCTACGCCAAGCAGGCGGCGGCTTTATTACGCCATGCGATCGTGCCAATAGAGTTTAAGGCTATTTTTGCGGGAAAACTCAGACGCTATCACGGCCAGACTTGGTTCCAGCGTCTTACTGATGTGGCGACAATATTTTACAACGTGCGTGACATAGCGCTGCTGTCGATGGGCTTTGTGCAAAGCTTTTACATGCTGCTCCGTGTTCGTCCTGATGTTGTCTTCACAAAAGGCGGGTTTGTTTGTGTGCCAGTTGGGCTCGCCGCGGCGGCTCTTGGTATCCCACTTGTT
This sequence comes from uncultured bacterium, assembly GCA_903821365.1. GTDB lineage: Bacteria > Patescibacteriota > Saccharimonadia > Saccharimonadales > Saccharimonadaceae > CAIJKY01. Next base: position 130,996 of record CAIJKY010000005.1, read on the forward strand.
ATTCATGATTCAGACACGATTCCAGGACTAACGAATCGATTTTTAGCGCGCTTTGCATCGGCTATTGCGACCGGTGCTTCGCTTGATAATTATAACTATCCTGCAGCGCGTAGTCATTATGTCGGCATTCCAATCAATCCAATCTTTTCACCGATCACCGACACAAAGCGCGCAGAATATAAGCGGGAACTAGGTTACGATCCAGATAAGCCGCTTATTCTGATCACTGGCGGCGGTACAGGGTCGGTGCTTGTTAATAAGGCAGTTGCAGATTATGCGCCTCGTCTTGTTGCAAAGGCTCAGATTGTTCATTTAACTGGCACGGGCAAGGCAGAGCAGGTTGAGCATAGTGTTGATCAGCAGTTGAGCGGTGTCTCGCGACGCGACTATCACGTTATCCCGTTTCTTGATAAGCAAATGCCGGCCACAATTTTAGCTGCCGATGTTGTCGTAACTCGCGCTGGCGCAACAACGCTCCTTGAACTCGCTGCCGCCGGTGCTGCCTGTGTGATTGTGCCAAACCCTTATCTTACTGAAGGACATCAGTTAAAAAACGCTAAAGTGTACACCGAGCGTCAAGCGGCGACGGTAATTGATGAACGTGGGCTTCTGGAGCAGCCAGCCTTGCTCGCCGATGCGATCGAGCAGCTTATTGATGATGCTGGGCTACGTCAGACGTACCGCAAGACAATTGTGAGCTTAGCCAAGCCTGATGCCGCTCGCGATGTGGCACGGCTTATACGACGCGCAAGTAGTGGGTATGAGTCATGAAGTTGTCACTACGTAAACCTACGTTGGGTCGCGCAAAAGCGACCGCTAAGCGCACTCCAAACCAACGACAGCCGCGCCTGATGGAGGGACAAAACAACGACTACGTTTTTCGTCGTAGCCGTACTATAACTGGAAGCGCCTCGCAGCATGTTAGCTCGACAGAAGTGCAGCGTCGCGACATCACTTCACCGCGCTTAAAGCTCCATCAGCTCCATGCACATCGTCGGCGTATCGCACTGACGCTTGGTTGTTTATTGGCACTGGCGGGTGTTTGTCTGTATGCAATTGGCACATCACTTGCAGCAACGACTGTCCGCGCTGAAGGCAATGTTACGCTGACAAGCAAAGAGGAGCAAGATATTGAAAGCACGATTCGTTCGTTTAGTACTGCCTATCCTGGCCAAGCGTTTACGACTATGCTTGATGATAAGCGCCTCGCAAGTTACTTGCAAAAAACACACCCTGACATCGCAAGTGTCTATCTTGCGCGTTCGCCTTACTTACCACTCAACACGTTCGTAGTGCGATTTCGCACCCCACTTGTAGCGTGGACGGTGAGCGGCCAGCAATTTTATATTGATGATCAGGGAACAATGTTTGCCCGACTCCATAGTGCCGCGCCAAGCCTCACCATCGAAGACGCTTCAGGCGTGTTGCCAACCGATCAAACGACTTCGGTTGCCTCAAAGCGCTTTATACGCTACCTTGGGCAGTTACTTGGAGCACTCGAAGTGCGCAAGGTTGGAACGGTGCAGCGTGTGGTTATTCCAGCTTCAACGAGAGAACTAGACATTTACTTAGAGGGCAGGGGATATCCTATCAAGACACACATTGATCGTAACCCTGAAGGGCAGGCGGCTGACGTCGCAAGTGCTCTTGCGTTTATGGACGAGCAAAAAATTACGCCATCGTATGTTGATGTTCGAGTCGAAGGGAAGGCGTACTATAAGTAGCAGCAAAAAGCTGATTACCCCGCCGCTCCCTTTCCGTTCTATTTTTGTTCTATTAATGAGCAGTGCGAATATAAAAAGCGAAAAAAACATATTAAAAATATAATCAAAAATAAGTCAAATATATGATTATGATGAACAAGGGGAGCGGGGCGTGAAAAATATAACTTTTCACGTTTTTTCACAAAAAAGCAAATAATGGCATAGGCTGTGGAAAAGTCAAACGGATTGTTGCTGTGCTGTTTGCGTAATGGCCTCACGCTATACGTTTGCATGGTAGACAGTTTGCAGTATGTGTCGAAACTTTAATCGCGTGTTTATTAACTTACTTATTATAAGCGGTGCATGCCCTGTAGAAGACCGCAACATATGCTTTTGACGCAACTGTGCATATAATCAATATAGTGAGACGTATGAGTAATCAACTCTTATATCTTATAGTCGTGTCGCAAAAGATATATTGTGCGACATTAAGTCTATTGCTGAATCGCACATGAGAACACGTTGATTTGGTTGCCTATGTCTGTAGATTTGGCATGATACTATCAGATAACCCCTTCTGTGTCGGTACTATGGCCAATATGCTGCATCAATAGATTTCTTAGCTCGTATGGTCATTGTTCGCTATTTGTTCTATATTTTTTGTGCGTGTAATTATAATTGTTTGCGAATGATTTTATGACAAGGATCAAGGACAACAATATATATTGATGTTCCATATTTGTTCTATTGCCGACTAGAACCTTCGGCATGCGCTTTGCTAGCTGCGTTAACGGAGTAGGGTGGAAAAGCACTGACGACTCCCCCACCACTCCCAAAATGTTAACGGATAATTAATTCGTGCTCGCCAGATTGCGGTAAAGATTTGCTCGGGGTCGGCGTCTGGGGTGCGTGACCACTGGAGACTTGTCCATTGTTATCGGGTGCTGAAGGACCATTGCCGCCACTCCCCTTCTTTTTACGTGAACGGCTACGTTTACGTTTTGGCTTGGTGCTTCCATCGGCTTGAACTTGGTCGACAGCTTGATTCGCCGTAGGAGGAGCATTAGGTGCGGCTGATTGTGCAGCTGGCGCGTGCGCTGGAGCAGTAGCTACGGGCGCTGGTGCAGGTACGATTTTGGCCGTCTGTGGCTGGCTTGCCGTTTGAGCGGCCGGTGCTGGGTTGGCTTGCGGCTTGGCAGCAGCTGGCTTAGCGGCTGGTGCCGCTTGTGGCTTTGGCTGGTTGTTCGCTTGCGTGCTTCCGGGCTTAGGACTACTTGTTGGGGCGCTCGCTGTTGATGGTGCCATGAGCGCTTGAATCTCAGCCTTCACCTCGTCATGCGGTCGTCCATAAAGATGACGTGTGTTGTTGATGATTTCAGCACTGAGATCGGTTTGTGCTTGAGGGAGCATCAACGTGGTCGCCGAAAAGGCTGGCGATTTTTCACCGTTAATTACCATGCTGATGACAAAATGCCGGTTATTCATCTGCAATAAATCTTCTGGCAAGAATTGCGGCTCGAAAGGCTTGGCAAGAATTGGCGCGTCATCAGCGCTGACTCGGAATGAAATAACCGTTCCAACGTTGCCAAAAACCGCTGAACGAACAACATCTGACATTTGGGCAGTATATTGGTTAGCGACAGTTAAGTTAAGGCCGTATTTACGCGCTTCAGAAAGAATTGTAGCAAATGAGTCGGTGGCAAAGTTTTGGAACTCATCAACGTAGAGGTAGAACGGTCGACGATCTTCGACATTCGGAATATCACTGCGGCTCATAGCGGCAAGCTGAATTTTTGTGACAAGGAAAGAGCCAAGGATAGAAGCATTGTCTTCACCTATAAGACCTTTACTGAGGTTAACGATGAGGATCTTACCTTCATCCATGATCTGGCGAATATTAAAGGTGCTGCGTGGTTGGCCGATGATGTTGCGAATGATTGGGTTGGCCGTGAAGGCACCGACTTTGTTTAATACAGGGGCAACCGCTTCGGAGGCGAACTTGTCTTGCCAGCTGGCAAACTCAATGTTCCAGAAGTTGAGCACGACACTGTCTTCGACATATGATAAGACGTCTTTGCGGAATTTTTTATCAGTCAGCATGCGGGTGATATCAAGCATCGTTGAATCTGGATAGTCGAGTAGCGCCAAGATGGTATAGCGCAAAATATACTCAAGTCGCGGTCCCCATGATTCGCCAAACATACGCTTCATAACACCAATGATTTCAGAACTGATGTTGTTCTTCATGTTAGGGTTAATAACTTCCATTGGATTGAAGCCAACCGGAAAGGCAGTGTCGGCCGGATTGAAATAAACGACGTCTTTAATACGATGCGGTGGGACGAACTTCATATTATTGACGGCAAAGTCACCGTGCGGGTCGATGATGGCGTAACCTTCGTTGTGAAAGACGTCTGACAAAGCGAATAGCTCAAGTAGGCCAGACTTACCAGCACCGGTTTGGCCAATGATATAAGCATGTCGACCACGGTCGCCCCGGTACATGCCAAACTGTTGTTGATAGCCACGGAAGTTGGTCAGGCCGAAGGCGCTGATATTATTATCGTCTGTCCCACCGGTAAGAATTGGCAGCTTGGCAGGAGGCTCAGCAGTCTTTGAGCTCGCCCAGACGATGTTTGGTGTCTCGACATTGGTGTGCGGTAAATGATACACCGAAGCGAGCTCTTCAATGTTAAGCACGAAGCCCTTATCGATAAAGAAACGAGCCTGTGCTTGGGCGAGCGCTTCCCTGTCGTAAACAGTGTTCTTTGAAGTGAACCCATTGAGGTTGGTCGAGTTGTATTGTTTGAATGTTCCGACAATTGCCTGCATGCGGTGGCGGGCGGTTACTTTATCGTTACCAACGTATACCAAGCGTATCTTTACTTGGTAGCCAAGTTTTGTACTTTTGGTCTCAGCTTCAGAGATACGTGTTTTATTACGCTCTGAAAGTTCCTTTGGTGCACCGCCGGCACCAGGCTCTGGTGGTTTCCATAGCGCTTCAAGAAAGCCACGGATAAACCCACCGCCACCACCGAATAAGCTCTCGCTTTGCCCGCTCTTGACACGACTAATATACGCAGCCGAGCGCTTATGCCACGAATCAGCCACGGGGCGCGCCATAACTTGAATCCACATCTCTTCACCAGGATCATCAAGCTGCGCAAGGGTTGCAGTGATAGCGGCGAGGGGGTCGACTTCGAAGTTTTGGAAGCTTTTGATTGGCAAGACATCATTATCAATAGTTGTTAACTCGGCACTATAGATAACGGACTGCTGCATGTCGCGGTTAGTGTAGTCTTCTTCGGCTTCGTAAATCTGCACCGATGGATACTGAGCGTATACTTGGCCTTCAACGAAGTTCTGCAAATGCTTCGGTACCCAGACGTAGAAACGAATATGTTTACCGATGGAGGCAATTTCAAATGAGATATGTTCTTGTAAGCTACCTTCAAGTCGCAATTCTCTTGGCGAGCGCAAAATACCATGAAGACTCGCGAACATTTGCTCGGCTGCGAGTTCTTGCTTGTCGTTAGCGCGAGGTATCTCTAATACAAGCAGTGTATGCTCCATGTTTTGCACTGTCTTTGTCTTGCGGTTATTTTGCCAAGTGAAATAACCCAATACCAAAGCGATCGGTAGCCATATATACCACTTGCCTAGAACAGCAAGCAAAAAAGAGATGATTGCATTCATAGTAATCCTACTACCCTATTGTCTCGCACATGACACACCCACGCAACCGTAAAGCTTACGGTTTATTGAAGGTGGGGTGTGATGGAGTCGGCAACTAGGCTTTGACAGGTTTTTCAACGAGCCCATACGTTGCTTTTGCAACGCGTTTGAACTGAGATTTGCCCTGAAGATTGAGGAGGATGGTCGTTTCTTTCACCTGACGGTGCTTGAGAACGCGGCGAACGATGTCGTCACGGTGGAGTGGTCCACCTTCTTTTTGCAGAATCTCAGTGATGATATCAGCCACAGTTCCTTTATTATATCCCCAGTCGGCGAGAGCGTAG
>CAIJKY010000006.1 GCA_903821365.1 uncultured bacterium
CGATAGGGTACACTGAGTGTATTATGCAATTACTGCAGCGTCGTTTTCTCTGGGTGGGCAGCTTATTTACGGTTCTAGCATCACTTTTTGTTGGAAGTGTTATTTTTGCACCAAGCGCCAATGCCGCTGGAACTGAATATTATCAATATATTCCTGGACCACCGGCTTCTGTTCGCGTGACAGGGGGTAATATTGTTGGGCCTTGGGGGTTAACGGCAACCGATGGGACCAACACGACATTTAAGGGAGATATTCTTGTTAAAGCGTCCGTCTCTCGTATTGGTTACGGCAAAGATCCTTCTAAGACATATGCGGACTGTCGATATACGGCAACATTGAAGGTAAGTGGCGACACCAATGATGCCGCAGCGGCCAACCCGGTCGACGACACCGCTTACGTTGACCTCACGCCAGACGGTGGCGGTTTTGGTGCTAAACCGGCTGGTTTCAGTGCTACTGAAGATGGCGCCTGCAAATTTGGTGACATTTCGTTTACTTCTGGCGCAGAAGCTGGCTACGTAGAAGGCCAAGGCGCTGGCGGTGACGTAAAGCTACACGTCAAAGCCAGCCCAACTGATACTGGTGGTGCCGCAGGAGACCCGGCCAACCCTAATGCGAGCGGTGGTGAAGTAAAGTGTACGAGCGGCGGGAGTCTTGACTGGATTCTTTGTCCTGTTATTGACGGCCTCCTAACATTTAGTACCTTTTTGACTGGTTTAATAAGTAACCTCCTACAAGTCCCCGCAATAACGCCGACTTCTAATGGTGGTGTTCTTTATAATGTCTGGCAGAACATGCGCAACATTGCCAACGGCTTCTTTGTGCTTGTCATGTTAGTAATCATCTTCTCTCAAGCCAGTTCAATGGGGTTAAGCGCCTATGGCCTCAAAAAGACGATTCCTAAGCTCGCGCTGGCAGCAATTTTTGTAAATCTTAGCTTTTATATCTGTTCTTTCGGTGTCGATGTTTCAAACGTGCTTGGTAACGGTGTATCGACCATCATGAATAGTGCGCTCAATGGGGCAGGTGGTACGGGTGATCCGGTTGGTATTATTAGCTCTATCTTGGGTGGCATTACGGCAAGTATTATTGGTGCGGCTATTGCCTTCTTTTGTCTTGGAAGTCTTGGTGTTTTGGCGCTCTCACTTGTTGTTGGATTCTTGGTAATTGCTGCTCGCCAAGCGCTGGTTGTTATTTTGATCATTGTTTCGCCAATCGCCTTTGTCCTCTGGATATTACCGAACACCGAGCAATACTACCGACGCTGGTCTGAATTGTTTATGACCGTACTGTTTATGTATCCACTGATCATGTTGATACTCACAGGGTCGCAACTAGCAGCTAAAGTAATCGCAGGAATATAGACGAAATATGGATGATTTAACACGAAAATTAGTTGCAGGAACAGTAGTAGCCGCTGGATTGTTAGCATTACCGGCTACGCTTCAGTTTGGTAAAATGGGATTTAATACGCTTAAAGGTATGGCGGCTGGTAGCCGGCTTGGTAAGAAGATTACGGGCGGCAGCGAAGGTGCTGCAGAGCGCATGAAAGAGAACCTGGGAGCGCGCATGGCAAGCAACAACCTTGGCCAGAACGCGACAGGACGAGGCGCTGGCGCGAAGAGAGCTGCGGGTAGTGCAGCGGCATATCTCGGCGGCCGTGGTGCACGCAAGAAATACCAACGTGAATCAAGGTCAGCGAATGCGGCGCGTATTCAGCAAGAGCAGTTAGCAAAGAATCTGTTGGACGAAAAGCAGACCGGTATCAAAGGCGCTCCTGGAATATTCGGCAAGAAAACCTTTGCCCAGAGAGCTGCTGGACCTGGTGGCGAAGAAGCTGCACTGCGCGCACAGGCTAAGGGCGCAAGCACATTGAGCAGCATGATTGGCGAGGATATGAAGGCTGCGCAGACTATGATTGAGGATTCTGGGCTTACGGCTGGTGGACTTAGGGATCTTGCGGTAGACGGGAAAGCAACAACACCTTCTGGAAAAACGATCTCTGGAGAACTTTATCAGAAAGCAGCTATAGGCAAGGCGGCTAAGGAGGGCCGTATAAACATACTAGAAGATGTAGTGAATAAAAGTACGCAAACTAAGCCGGATGGCAGTCGTGCACTATCTCATTCGGTTAGTGAGACACTCGCGTACCATCTTGGAGAAAACTACACTACACTCAAGGCAAAAGGACACGGTCTTAATGATGACCGTGTAAAAGCAGCGCTTTCTCGAGGAGAGAGTGTGGGTCCAGCATTGCGAGAAGCGGCTTCGATGAAGGCTATGGGTGGGCTCACGGCAGAAAAGTTTGCAAGCCAAGACCCTCTTGAACTGAAGCATGTAAAGAGAGCACTTGAAAACAACATTGTTGTTCCACCTAAACCAGCCGATCTTAGGGCCGGCGCGAGCGAATCAGAAAAATCAGCGTACGAAACAGCTTTGGCAAATCATAAAATATACGCAGACATTGCCGACAATAGACAAAAAGTCATTGCACTTGCTAAGCGCACAATTGAAGATGCTCGTTTAAGTCAAGCATTTACTCAAGAGTCACGCGCAGATGCTGAAGCAATTGCAGCATTTGATAAGCCATAGTGTTACGGCAAATTTTCATCTCGCAATGATACTAAATTAAGGAATTCGTTTAATGGCAGTATACAAAGTCCCCCAAGACGTAGAAGCAGAAGACAAGTTAGTCGGTCCATTTACATTCCGGCAATCGGTGTATATGGGTATCGCCGTTGGTGCTGGTGGTTTGACCTTCTTGTTCATTCGCGCGCCGATACCGTTTCCGTTTTTCGCGGCATTAACAGTGCCAGTGATGATTGGCTTTTTGGTGCTTGCGCTTCCACTGCGTAAAGATCAGCCGATGGAGATCTACTTGATGGCGATTCTTCGCTTTATGCTCAAGCCGAAGCGACGCATTTGGAGCACTGATGGCGTACCAGTCAGTGTTATTGTTGATGCACCAAAAGTTGTCGAGCAACATCTCACAAAAGACTTTACTGGCGACGAAGCCTCTGACCGTCTTAGTTACCTTGCGAAAATTGTCGACTCACGCGGCTGGGCGGCAAAGGGGATTGATATTCCAAACGGCCCGTCGCTCAGTAGCGCCGTGTTAAACGAAGCCGAGTCAACGGTTGACGTACTCGACGAAGACGCGCAGGTGGCGAAATCGTTCGACATGCTCTTGGCACGGCAAAAAGAAGTCTCGCGCAACGCCGCACGACAAACTATGCAGGGCATTGCACTTCGCATGCCCGGTGGCGCGCCATTACCGCTTGCACCAACGCCGATGGTAAGCAATATACCACCGCCAAGTCCTTACGCGCCGCCACCAGCCACCAGCGTACCTGGCTCACAACTATTACAGTACCTCCCAAGCCAGGCGCCAACCGCTCGTCAAGCGCCACAAATGTCAGTTATTCCAAATGAAGCGCCATCAATTGCGGCAGCGCCAACGTTTACACCAATGGCTCAATCTATAGCCACGCCAGACATGACACAGACTGTCGCGCCTGCTATACTTAACCTGGCAAATAACAAAGACCTGAGCATCCAAGCAATCGCTCATGAGGCGGAGCGAATGGCGAGGAATGATGAGCTTGAAGTGGAAATTCCTTTGCGCTAGGATGTTAGTATTAGGTGTAATCTTTAGGGTGGCAGAATAAAATACAATGGATCCTCAAAACTATCCAGGACAACAGCAACCAGGTAACGCTAATGTTCCTCCGACTGCATTTCCAGGCGGACAATATGCTATGCCGACACAACCGATGCAGGGCCAACAACCTTTGCCACCACTTGGTGGTCCAATAGGGCCTATGCCAATGCAACCTGCTCCGCAATCAATGCAGCAGGCTATGCCTCCAATGGCGGCGCCACAACCGCAGGCACTACCGCAACAACCCGTTGCGATGCCTCAGCAGCAAATGCAAGCCCCAGCAATGGCGCAACAATCAGTTCCACTTCCGGCACAAGCAATGGTCGGCGGCGTGCCGCAAACCGTTCCGCCCGCAGGTAAAGGGGCGGCAAGCGTTCAAAAGCGTAATCTTAACAGCACTCAAAACACGCTACTTATCTCTGAGATTCGTGATAACATCGTCATTATGAGCGATGGTGGCATGCGCGCAATTGTTGCGTGTCGTTCAATCAATTTCGACCTGATGAGCGCCCGTGAACGCGAAGGCGTTGAGTATGGTTACCAGAGTTTCTTGAACTCGCTTTACTTCGCTGTCCAGATTTTAATTCGCTCGCAGCGTGTCGACATTGGCCCGTATCTACAAAAGCTCAGCAAGCTTCGTCGCGACCAAGACAACATGCTACTCGGTGTCTTAATGGATGATTACATCGACTTTATCGCGACTATTTCTGAAGAGACGAACATTATGGATAAACAGTTTTACGTTGTAGTGCCGTTTTACCCAACAGGTGACTTAAGCAGTGCCGTCAACACAAGTAAAAACTTATTTGCGGGCATCGCACCAACAACGAAGCAGGCAGTGACGCACATTCCCGAGGCATCGTACCAAAAGGCTAAAGATGAGCTCCAAAACCGTGTCATGACGGTCATTAACGGCCTCTTGCAGATGGGTGTCCATTCAACACGACTTGATACTAAGCGTCTTGGTGAGTTGTATTACAACGTCTACAACCCAGACACCGCTGTCCGCGAACCGCTCGGTAGTTTCGACACTAGCACACCGCCAATCGCTATCCGCAAAGGTACCGGCGAAGCACCACAGCCGCATCTAGAAAGGGAGTCAGCATAATGGGATTATTTGGCGGCAACAAAAAAGATCCAACTGATATCGCACAGGCACAGCGCCTCCGCGAACAGCAAGAGATCGAGCAAGAATTTCAAAAAGGTATCACGACACTTCGTGATCTGATTGCACCAAGTTCAATCGAATTTCAATCAAGTCATTTCCGTCTCGGCACAAAATATGGCCGAACGATTTATATTTATGGTTACCCTCGACAGGTCTACACTGGCTGGCTCAGTCCACTGATTAACATCGATGAAGTGGTTGACGTTAGTATGTTCGTCTACCCAGTTGAGAGTCAGATCGTATTGACCAACCTCCGCAAAAAAGTGTCACAGCTTGAGGCAAGTATCCAGCTCAACGCCGAACATGGCAAAGTACGTGACCCAGGCCTTCAGGCGGCTGTACAAGACGCTGAAGAACTGCGAGACCAATTACAGGTTGGGTCTGAGCGCTTTTTCCGTTACGGCTTATATGTAACCGTTTACGCTGACAGCCTCGATGAACTGCAGTTTGTGCAGCATAAGATCGAAACTATTCTTGGCCAACAATTGGTCTTTAGCAAGGTTGCATCGAGTCAACAAGAGCAGGGTCTTAACTCAACCTTGCCACAGCTATCTGACCAACTACAGATTCGTCGCAATATGAACACTGGCGCTATCTCTACCAGCTTTCCATTCACGAGCGCTGATTTAACGCAAGAATCGGGCATTCTTTATGGCATCAACATGCATAATAACGGCCTGGTGATTTTTGACCGCTTTAGTCTTGAGAATGCCAACATGGTAGTCTTTGCTAAATCTGGTGCTGGTAAGTCGTACACCGTGAAACTCGAGGCACTACGCTCGATGATGATGGGTGCCGAAGTGTTGATCGTCGACCCTGAAAACGAGTATCAAAAATTGTGTGATGCGGTTGGTGGTGCTTACATTCGTTTGAGTCTTAATTCTGACACGCGTATCAATCCATTTGATTTGCCACGTGTTATCGATAGTGACGACGCCGAGGATGCGCTTCGTGCGAACTTAATCACACTGCATGGTTTACTGCGCTTGATGATGGGTGGTGCGCAAATTATGGCGAGTGGCGGCACAATGCCAGCACTGAGCCCACTCGAAGAGGCTGATCTTGACCAAGCGCTTATCGACACCTATGCTCGCGCTGGTATCACGAGCGACCCATTAACCCACAACTCCGTACCGCCAACAATTGGCGACCTTTACGAAACACTCCTCCACATGGGTGGTACTGGCCCACAACTTGCACAGCGCTTGCGCAAGTACACCAGCGGTACGTTTGCCGGTATTTTCTCTCAGCAAAGCAACGTTCACATCGACAACCCAATGGTCGTGTTTAATATTCGCGACCTTGAAGATGAACTACGGCCGGTCGCTATGTACATCGTTTTGAGCTACATCTGGAACAAGACCCGTAGTGATCAGCGTCGTCGCTTGCTACTTGTTGATGAGGCTTGGCAGCTGATGAAATATGACGACTCTGCAAACTTCTTGTTCAGCCTGGCAAAACGTGCTCGTAAGTACTTCCTTGGCCTTACCACCATTACTCAGGACGTTGAAGACTTTATGGGTAGCAAAATGGGGCGGGCAATTGTGGCCAACGCCTCTATGCAGCTTCTACTCAAACAATCGACAAGTGCGGTTGATGTGCTTGCTGAAGTCTTCAAGTTAACTGATGAGGAACGTAAGCGTCTTGCGCAATTCCCGGTAGGGCAGGGGTTATTCTTTGCTGGACAGAGCCATGTGCACGTACAAATTATTGCCAGCCCGACCGAACATTCGCTTATTACAACCGATCCTCGACAATTGCAGCAAATTCAACAGATCCAAGATGCTTCGGCGGCGGCCGCAACACCAGTGGCGCCGGGTAACGACGTCAGCACAAGCTCACCATACGCAACACAAAATTTAGGGAACTAGGACATGCCAACGACGCTTCCTCCAGGTGACAAAAAGCACGAAGACAATCGCTTTGCGCGCAATGTGGCCGACGACCACGAGCGTCGTATTACTGGTGGCGCGTTTACCGAAGAAGAGAAGCGCAAAATTGGCGACCAGGCGAGAGAAGAAGGACGTCAGACGGCAGATATGTCGCGTCAGCAGCAGCTTGACGCATTAGAGCGCAACGAGAATCCTAAAGCGAGTCCTGTTAGCAAAAAAGACATTGCCAAGCAAGAATCGGCGCCATGGGAAACAAATGTTAATCCCGAGGGGCCAGCAAAGACCAAAGGACCGAGTAAAAAGCGCATGAAAATTTTCGTGGCGTCTATCTCGGTTTTTTCGGTTGGCAGTATTTTGGCCTTTTCGTTCTTATTGCCATTAAAACTTTTGCATTTTATTGGCAATATCGATCAAGCCGCTGCATACGTCGGCGACAAAGCAGTTGGCAACTGGGTGGAAAACCGTCTTGATTTTTATATTGCTGCGCGCATCCTTGCTACTGGTGGCGATGGCAAAGTCGATGGCAATAAGTTTGACCAATATGTCTGTAAGGGTGGTAACATCGCGTGCTCGATGTTCAAAGGTTGGCGGCTTGGCAAGATCGAAGATAAACTTGGCCTAAAGATCGAGAGTAACCGTACGGGTGTCGGTAATACTGCGACAAAGTGGAAAATTACCCACACTGAAAGCGGCCAATCGGTGAGTGGTGACGGCGCTGATGTCGATGGTATTTCGCGTGAGATTGAAACTAGTTCGTCGAATGAATTCCGGCGTATTATTGCCGAGCGCACAGAGTCGGTTTCAAAATATAAGTTCTCGTACAAACGTTATGCCACGCGTAAGATGCTTGCCAGAAAGTACGATGTGCGGCGCTGGACGGGACTCTTGAAACCAGTCGGGCTTGATCAAAAGTTTGATAATGCACTCGACAAAAAGAATGCGTTCTTTAAAGACATCCGCAAAAAGTTAGTGAAAGCGACCGTATCAAAAACAAATGCGCGCAATGGGCTCTATATCGAATGTCTCTTGGGTGGCGACTACGATGCGTGTAAAGAGCGGTTGCGCCAGCGATCGTCTGGCGCAAATGGGCCAGATACAGCCAATAATGGGACCGATGACACCAACGCTGCCAATGAAGCCTCGCAAGTCGACCCAGACGAACTGGTTGATGAAGTAAGCGCCAATGGCGAAGCAGATGCCGTTGGTAAAGAAGCCGGTAAAACGGTCAGTAAATTCTTATCGAAAAAAGTTCTTGCCAGTGCAGTCGCAGGGGCGGGTGTCATCGATATTATTTCATCAGCCGTTTCAGCCACCAGCGATGGTACACTCAGCATGATCCAAGCCGACAGGGCAAAAGTGGCCTATGCCGGTTACTACACCGAGCTCGCAACCTCAGCGCATCAACTCAAGTTTGGTGATATCGACCCAGAGGCTTATCAAGCACTTGATGGCATTATGTCAGGCATGGAGGGGAGCCCAGTTGCCCAGCATCAGCTTGGTGTTAATCCGACGCTTGGTACTGCCTCGAACCCAGTAAAACGTGACTGTAACGACGGTCAAGGCACAGTACAGCTCGACGTTGGTGAATATACTTGTACGGATAAACAAATTCAGCAGGATGTCGCTGGATTCCAGAAATTCTATGCAACCGAAGTTGGTCAAGTTATTACTAACATCAATACCATTTGGAAAAACACTGGTCATGCCATTATTCAGTTTTTCGGCCAATTGCTTCCAGTTGACTGGCTCGTTCAGAAATTACTTGAGGCACTTCCAGTACTAAAAACCGCCATGGCTGATTTAGTAGACGCAGCCGTTGGTTGGATATTCTCTACGCCAGTAACTGGTCTTGAAACTGGCCCTGATGCCTACGACGCAATGGCAGCCGGTGGCGAAGTGGTTAATGACAGCATGCTTGCAGAAGGCCAGGCCGATGATGGTACCGGTATGGGCATGGGTGCCGTACCGGCAGCACCAAAAGTAGCCGCCGACTACCAGCGTGCTTACGCCGAAGAAAAGCAAGTAGCCTACGAGAAAAGCTCATTGGCTGACAAGATCTTTAACCCTGACATTCAAGGCTCTGTTGCCGACAGGGTGCTCATGACAACACCGACCAACATCGCCAGCATTTTCACCCAGCCAATCTCGCTCGCAGCAAGCATGCTCAGTTACTCGCCACAAGCAAAGGCCTTCCAAAATATAGGCGACAACATCTTCCATGATGACAAATACGCTTGGCCACTTGATCCAAAAGATGCAGCGTACAATACCGATCCAACGCAAATTAACGAAGCCACCTGTGATGCGTCACGCAAGTTCCGTAATGATAGCTATGAGAAACGCGACGGTGAGATTATACCGATGTATCACGAGTACGATCCGTGCGCGCTTGAAAAAGTCGGGGCAGTGGCTGGCTCGAACACTTTCACCGATGCTTACAAGAAAGACTTTGATCTTAATGTTGGAGACGCTGCGGCGGCCGCACCAACACCGACCGCACAGACTGGAACACCAGGGCAGACAAAGCCGCTTGGTAGTGGTTTCACGCTTGCCGATGGCACGGATTATACTGCAACTCCATGTGCAGCAGGATCAACCGAAAGCCGCATCTACACCCACCCGATCAAGGCATTTAAGGTACGTCTTTGTAAAGTCAAAAGTATGGAAGTTGCATCGATTATTAGCGACAAGTTAGTCGCCATGGTGAATGCTGCGCAAGCCGCCGGTATCGACCTTAATGGTGGCGGATTTAGAACCTACGAGCAACAAATTGAAGCGCGTAAACGTAATGGCTGCCCAGCTGACCCAACCGCAGCCAGTACTACTTGCCGCGTTCCGACTGCGCCTCCTGGAACTGGTCAGCATGAGCGGGGCTTAGCTATCGACTTCACTGCCGGCGGTGGCACTATCGGCAAAAGCTCAGCTCAATACAAATGGCTCACCGCTAACGCCGCAAAATTCGGCTTCATCAACTATCCGGCCGAAAGCTGGCACTGGTCAACCTCAGGAAATTAACGAGAAAAATGATGCATAAAAAGTTACTCTATTTCAAAAAAGGCCTACTCGTACTCATCGCTTTGGTGTGCGCAAGCGCCAACGTTGCAACAGTACATGCTGCTGTGCCCACGCCAAATGACCAAAACGCCATCAATCTTGAGGCGCCATTCTACGACCCAAACTTTGTTGACCAAAGTTGCACGGGCACTGTGCCTCCAGGTGGATCGGTCGGGGGTGCAGCCGGATCAACAGCAGCAGCAAACGTTGAAGCGTTTGTCGATAAATATGGCAAACAAGCTTTTGACGTTGGCAAGAAAAACGGCATTCCTTACGAAGCAATCTTGGCGCAAGCAATTCTAGAGTCAAGTTATGGAAAATCACAGCTCACTCAGCAGGCTAATAATTTCTTTGGCATCAAAGCTGGTTCGTCATGGACGGGCCCGACCGTCACTAAACGAACAGCCGAGCAAAAACCCGACGGCTCAGTGTATTACGTTGATGCTGCGTTTCGCGCTTACCCAAGTGCCGAAGCGGGATTTCAAGGCTATGCCGACTTTATTCGCGGCTCAGATCGCTATAAAAAAGCACTTGCATATCCTGGCGACCCAGTAAAGTACATACAAGCAATTAAAGATGCTGGCTACGCCACCGATGTCAGTTACGTTCAAAAGAATGTCACTATTCAAGAAAAAGTAAAGTCTTACATCGCGAGTAAAAACCTCTTCCCACCATCGTCACAGGTAGTACCTGATGTCGCGGCGACCACCCCCGGCGTTGCCGCACCAAATGTCTGCAGCTCCGCAGCCGCAGCGGGTGCAGGTGGCAGTGTCGTACAAGTTGCAATGGCAGAGCAAGCCGCCTGGAAAAAGGGGAGTGACTACCACAAATATACACTTGGCGGCTCGGGCAACTGGTGTGCATGGTTTGTTTCATGGGTGTTTAAGCAAGCGGGTCGGCCAATGATCGCACCACCGAATGTTGGCCAGGTGCAGGGATGGAGTATTTCTTCAGTCGACAATATAAAAGCATACATGGTTGGCAAGAACGCTTTCAATGCTAAAGCAAACGCACCCGCACCAAAACCCGGTGATATCGTTATTTACAAAGAAGGCATGAGCCACACTAACATCGTTGTTTGGTCGGATGGCTATATGGTTAAGACTATTGGTGGCAACCAAGCCTCAAATGACATCAATGCCAGCAGTGTCACCATCAGCCCAGCAGTCGATATTAGAAACTTAAGTGGCGTAACCGGATGGGGGACACTACCGTAATGAAAAATAAGAAACTACTTATTGTTGGTGGATTTTTGGTGCTGTTAGTGCTTATAGGACTTGGTTTTGCAGGCGTCCAGAGTTTTACGTTTCAGCTTGCAAAGAGCTATCCTGACAACAACGGCACCCTTAACGTCGGCAATTCGATCATCTTAACCTACAATCGAGATATTCAGGACGGTGCCAAAATAACTGCTCCATTTACTTACACAACGAAAGTTGATGGTGCCAAGTTATATGTCACCCCAAATGCCGAACTTGCACAGGATAGGCCTTACCAAATCACTGTTAGCGGCGTCAAAGAGAAGAATGGCAGTGCAGTGGCGGCAAATACAACATTGATTTTTAAAGTAGCAGCATTACCATTCAACACACTGCCAAAAGAACAGCAAGACGAACTGTCAAACACTGATAATATTGAGTATCGGCTCAACCCAGTCAGTGCGATTCTGCCAATTGCCGAACTTGAATACGCGATCGACTCAGCCAAGCTCAACGGCAAATACTACACCGTCATTACACCAGCAGCTACGCCAAGCGCCGGCCTGACTGAAGATGAGTATAATGCTGAATATAAACGCGAGTACGACGAAGGCGTCGCCTTGCTCAAAGAAAAAGGTTTTGACGCTAAAAAGGTAAATGCTATTAGCGATCAAGACTACGCAAAATTACAATCAAAGACCACCGAAGGTTCTGAATAAAAGTTACAGCGCAATGATAGCGCCGCCGCTAATACCACTTGGCACATAGGTTGCCTCTGTGGTCGTCAGTATCATCTGATAGCCCCTCAGAAGGCTCGCCAAGGCCTCCTGGCGGGTACTATCAAGCTCACTCATCACATCATCAAGCAATAATAATGGTGATCGTCCACTTAGCTCAGCAAGCTGAGTAACTTCGATATGTTTCATTGCTAGCATAAGACTTCGCTGTTCACCGCGCGACGCAGTACTCAAAGCGGGTTGATTATTTATTTTGATGTTAAAATCACTACGATGTGGCCCGATGGTTGTGTAGCCGCGACGAATATCCAAACCGCGTAACGATCGTAGAGCAGCGATAAAATCAGATTTTTCAGTCTGCTGACTGGTTTCGTAATCCACGCGTATATCGTGCGGTGCACGCGCAATACGACTGTATTCTTCGCTCATTGATTGATTTAAAATTGCGACCACTTGATGACGGTAGCGTTCAATATGCGCCGCAGCCTCAGCCAGCGATACGTCCCAGACGAACAACTGATCATCAAGTTGCGCCTGCGACAAATCATAGGCTTGTTTGAGTAAGTTATTGCGCTGCAATAAAACGCGATCATAACGGCGCAGAAGCGCGCCACCATCAAAGAACCATTGGCCAATCAAGGTATTCAAGAATAAACGCCGACGGGCAGGCGAACCAGACAATACACGTAGCATGTCAGGCTCGAACAGTACAACCGGCAACGCATCTTCACGCTTGAAGCGTTTCTTAGCCCCGCCATTAATCGATAATGTCTTGGGCGGTCTGATAGACGATTCGTACCGCATGGTGCGTTCCTGGTCGTCGTAGACGCCGTCTAAGCGAAACCACTTGGCGTCGGTCTGCACTACGTCTTTGTCGGCCACACGAAACGATGTACCAGTCGACAGCATATGCACCGCTTCGAGCAAATTGGTCTTGCCGATGCCATTAAGCCCAACGATGACATTCACTCCCTCGGAAAATTCAAAGAAACTATCGCTATATGAGCGGAAATTCTGTACACGCAGCGAAACAATAGCCATAGGGTTTAGATTACAATATTTCTACGACTTTAACGGCATGATGAGATGTAAATAGCTGTCATCATTCTTGGCACGAAGAATACAAGCAGCCAGCTTGCCACTAAAAGAGAAGGTGAGGGGAGAGTCGTCAATGCAACCTAGCCCTTCGATAAGATAGCGGGAATTAAGCGTTACTTTACCATCGTTCGAAACAACGGCTGTCGCCTCGGATGTGTTTTCACCCAGTTGTGAGGCAATTGAATGAATTTTAACCGTACCGCTTTCGGCCGAAGCGTCGATTGTCACACCGCCGCCACTTTCGCGGGCGAACAAACTGGCGACTTTCGTGATGCGTACAAAATCGGGCTTGGCGATTTCGACAACCGTATCGTTGTCGCTGGGGATAAGCTGTCGATAGTCAACAAAGGTGCCATCGATTAGCTTGCTGGTGATTTCGATATCACCAAGACGCAATCGGACCTGAGCTTCATCGAGCAAAACTTTGACCGTCGTTATGTCGTCGGTGAGTACGCGAACCGCCTCTGATAGGGCAGTGGCCGGGATGATCGCCGCGACTTCACCATCGAATTGCTTCAGCAACTGGCGTTCAGCGAGACGGTAGCCATCGGTTGCAGCCATGTACAATGCGCCGCCATGACTGTGCCAATACACACCAGTCAGAATGGGGCGGGTGTCGTCGTGTGATGCAACCAAGGCGACTTGCTGGATAGCGCGCTTGAGCAGTTTTGCATCCAGCTCAAGTTCAATGGTCGTCTCAATACTTGGCAGGTCAGGGAACTCATCAGCTTGCATGCCATGGATCTTTGAACTATAGCCACCGCTTTTGATATTGAGCGTCGTGCCTTCGAGTATCATTTCGACATTACCCGCAGGCAAACTGGTGATGAAGTCACTCATCAAGCGTGCTGGGACAGTAAAGCCGCCGTTTTGCTCAACTTTACCGCCGACGTATTCAGTGATTGCGATTTCCAGGTTAGTAGCTGCGAGGAGAAGTCGATTATTATCGGCTCTTAAGAGAATATTGCCAAGAATCGGTAATGACGTCTTGGCACTAGCAACACGACCAACAGTTGTTAAGGCGCTGGCGAGTTTTTCTTGGGTGACGGTTAGTTTCATTCGGCAAAAGCTCCTTCTTTATTATGTATTCTTATTCTTTTATATAAATAATAGTAATAACAATAAGCCCTGTGGATAGTGGGTAAAAGTGCCTATGTAGATCTGTTATTATGCACTTTTTGATGGTGGACAAACGGTGGGGTGACATGTGGGATAAACGGTGGACAAAGCCGATTAATGAACAGCCACCTACAATGTACATACCCTGTCCACACAAAAGGGGGATAGCCTCCCACAGCTTATGCCCCCTATTTACCACCATCTGCACACAGCTTATCCACATTCTGTTCGCAGGACTCAACAATGTTTCTGGCAATTGTCTATATCTATCCATACAGCAATTCTCTGATGTTTGCAACTTGCTGTCGCGTCATTTGATCGAGTTTTATACTTTTCTCAATCTTATCGACTGAATGGATAGCGGTTGTGTGGTCCTTGCGGCCGAGTTCGTTGGCGATGCGCGGGAAGCTGAGGTGCAATTCGCTACGGAGTAAGTACATTGCAATTTGTCGAGGGCCAACAATGTGTTTGTCGCGCTTTGGGCTCATCATCTCGGCGGGTTCAAGTTGGAAATGACGGGCAGTTTTTTCGACGATCTGTTTCGCTGTTAGATGGCGAGGTCGTGTCGTGCGAACATCAGTAATAAGACCGGCAGCAGTTTGCGCATCTGGCACCGAGCCGCTCATTTCGCAGTAGGTAAGGAGCTTATTGAGCGCGCCCTCGAGCTCGCGGATGTTGGTCTGTATGTTGCTTGCGATGTACTCGATGGTCGCACGATCTAAGGTAACGTTATGACCAGCGGCTTTGGTTTGAAGGATGGCACAACGTGTCTCAAAGTCGGGTAACTGCATATCAATTGACATGCCCCATTCGAAACGGCTGCGAAGGCGTTCTTCAAGTGTTGGGATACTTTTTGGTGGTTGATCCGAGCTGATGATAATCTGTTTATTCGCCTGATGCAGCGCGTTAAAGGTGTGAAAAAAGCCTTCTTGTGTAGCCTGCTTGCCAGCGATAAATTGAATATCGTCGATAATCAATACATCAACTTTGCGGTAGCGTTCAGCAAAGCCTTGTTTTTTGAAGCGGATACTATCGAGAAACTCGTTCACAAAGGTTTCGCAACTGGTGTAGAGAATACGAGACTCCGGGTCATTGCGCTTGATCTCGTTGCCAACGGCTTGGATAAGATGGGTTTTGCCAAGACCTACTCCGCCGTAAATAAAGAGAGGATTACACTTTGTTCCAGGATGCTTGGCGGCTGCTTGGCTGGCGGCAAAGGCAAGCTCGTTGCTGCCGCCAACGATAAAGGTTTCAAATGTATAGCGGGCATTAAGTCCGCTGGGGTTGCCAGCACTTGTTGGCCGGTTAGTACGTGATGGTGCCTGGCCAGGACTGACGGCGCGTGAGGCATATGAATACTGGGTTGAATCTGGATTAGTGGGGAGCGGTGTCTCGTCGCGGGGCTTGGAGTTTGAACTCGTCTCGTTACTGGCATTGGTAGTTGTTTTGCGTGCTGCCGAAGAAATGACGTACTCGATTGTTGCCACTTCTTTGCTTACTTTTTGCAAGATAGTAAGAATCTGCTGGTTGAATTTTGTTTGCATTTGTTCACGTGCAAAAATATTTGAGACGCCAACAACCGCTCGGCCATTATTTATTTCAATAAGCTCTGAGTTTTTAAACCAAGTGATATAACTACCGCGAGTGACCGATAGTTCAATTTCACCAAGCACGCTCTGCCACACAGACGCTTCGTTCATACCCCTTAGACCCCTTTGTTGACCTTTTTCATACGCTCACTTATTGGCGCGTTCGTAGTCTTTATAGTAGCGCTTTTCGCTAGTTTTCCACAACTCTATAATCCTTGTAATAAACACTACTGTTGCAAAACGGGTTGTACACATCGTGCTTTCTCATCTGTAAAAGTGTGGAAAAGTCTTGGCGATAAGTGGAAAACCTGGTATGATACCATTATTACTAGAACTAAATATTAATAGGAAGCGTGTATGCCAAAACGTACTCACCAGCCAAAGACGCGCCACCGCGCTAAAACTCACGGTTTTCGTGCTCGCATGTCGAGTCGCACCGGCCGCACAGTGTTAAAGCTACGCCGCCTAAAAGGCCGTAAACAACTCACGGTGTAGGTAGCTTGCATATCAGGCGACTGGCTCAAAAACGAGTCGGTCGTCTTTTTTATGAGCCATGTTAAAAATCTTAGACTAGGGTATTCTAAAGCTATGTTATCGCAACCATATCGTTTTCATGGCCACAGCAGCCTATCGTTTGTCTTTCGCAAAGGGCACTCTGTTCGTGGTTCTTTGATGATGGTTCGCACAATTCGTAATGATCGTCAGAAAAATTGTCGAGTCGCGATTATCGTCAGTAAAAAGATTGCCAAACGCGCACATGACCGTAATCTCGTGCGCCGCAGGTTGTACGAGGTAATGCGCGCGGCGCTGCCGAATGTCACTCAACCGTATGATATTGCAATTATGGTGACGAACAAGCAAGCGGTGGCGATGCCGTATGCCCAGTTGCAGCAGGAGTTATTGCACCTGCTTGGTTCGGCGCAGATCATGCGGCATGTCGCTGAACCGGATGCTGCGATGCATGACGGTGCGAAAACACTTCTTTAGCAGCTGCTTCACCAGAGAGCTCATGCTTCTATAACAGATGTGGCCATGGTATACTATTTTTCAGTATGAATTTATTTGAAACCGTCTTTACGCAGCCAATTTTTAACATTCTTTTATTCCTCTATGGAATCATTCCGGGACACGATCTTGGTATTGCCGTCATCGTCTTTACGATCATGGTTCGCTTCGCGCTTTGGCCGCTTGTCAAACGCCAGCTTCACCAAAGTAAAGTGATGCGCGACATTCAGCCACAGCTTGCTGTCATCAAGAAAAAGGCCAAGGGCAACCGACAAGTTGAAGGTCAGTTAATGATGGAGCTGTACAAAGAGAAGGGCGTCAATCCTTTTAGTAGTTTTGGCTTATTACTCGTACAGCTACCATTCTTTATCGCGCTGTATAGCTCGATCAATATCGTTGCAAACCATCGTGACCAGATTGCGCATTACATGTATCCTTTCTTGTCATCTATCCCTCATTTGAAAGAAGTAGCAGCAAATCCAAAGCAGTTCAACGAGTTGTCACTTGGGGTTATTGACATGACAAAGTCAATAACAACCACCCACAACTGGACGGTTGTTGTACTCGTCATCATTGCTCTCGTTACCGCCGCAGTACAGTTTGTGCAATCAAAGCAACTCTTGCCACAGCCAAAGGAGAAAAAGCGGCTTCGTGATATTTTCCGAGAACAAGCGAATGGTAAGAATGTTGATCAGTCTGAGGTTATGGCTGCAGTCAGCTCTCGTACGATCTTGCTGATGCCAATTGTTATCTTCTTCGCCTCAGTGAGCGTTGCCGCTGCCTTAAGCTTCTATCTACTAACAACCACTGTTGTTGGGTACTTACAGCAACGCCGCGTACTCGGCCAAGATACTGACGAGATGGAAACTACAACCGATGCCATTGTTGCATCTGAAGCAAAAAAGTCGAAAGAATTAAAAGACCGATCCAAACAAGCGAAGCCAGCCAAGATAGTTGCTAGTAAACGTAAAAAGAGGTAACGCGCCATGGACAGGGAAGCATCAATTGCATTTGCAGAGAAATATCTTGAAGATATGCTGGCATTTTTCGGTCTTAATGTCGCAGTCGCTGTCACTTGCGATGAAGATGTGATTGAGCTTTCAGTTCCCTCGACCCATCTCAATGGTTTCTTGATCGGGCAACATGGGGCAACGCTTAAATCACTTCAGATGCTGATTAGTGCAGCGCTCCGTGCCAAAGAAGCGGAGGTGCAGCGGGTGACCGTTGATATTGCCGATTACCGTAGGCATCAAGCAGAACGCTTAGAAGAGCGGGCGAGAGAGTGGTGTGCTCATGTGGTAAGTAGTGGGGAAGCGATGCACTTAGAGCCGATGAACCCGGCGGACAGGCGAGTGGTTCACCAAGTTATTCAAGAGTACCCTTCCCTAGTTTCGGAATCGGAAGGGGAGGGGCGTACGCGCCATGTTGTTATTCAAGTGGGCGACATAACAGAGAAGTAAGCTACCAAAAATAATATTTCACACTCATAATTTAAAAAAGCAAACAAAGAATATTCAGCAAAAATATCATATATGACAAAAACCGGCGTTATATCAGCCGGTTTTTATGTGGAGAAGTCGATGAAATGCGGGGATAAAATCAAAAGATGATTCTTGACCCGTATGAACGCTAAAGCGCTTCGTTGTAAATTGCGAGCGTTTGCTCGGCCATACGGCGCCAAGAGTATTTTTTATAACAAAGGTTACCCCTGGTGCGGAGTTTTGTGGCAATTTTCTCATCGCTCAGTACAAGCTCGAGCTTTGCAGCAATGTCGCCATGGTTGTGTGCGTCAAAGTAGAGTGCAGCATTGCCGTAAATCTCTGGCAGGCTGGTCGCATCGCTACTGACAACGGGCGCGCCATGCTGCATCGCTTCAAGACCTGGCAAACCAAAGCCTTCCATGAAAGATGGAAAAACATATGCTTTACAGTGTTCATACATCCATGCCAGCTCGGCATTGTCGGCAAAACCATAAAATACAACGTTTTTGTAGCCTTGCTCCCCCACCCAAGCTATATCGCGTTCGCGAAAGGTATCTTTTTTGCCAACGATGATGAGTTGCAAGTCAGGAAATTTTGATAGTAGTAACTGATGGGCCCGTATAAGATTACGATTGTTTTTATAAGGTTCGGCACGCCCCACGTATAAAATAAACGGTATATTATGCAGTCTGGTGACGGTACGCGGCTTATCGCTCAGAGCATCAGCAGCCTCGTACGTAACAGTTACCTTTGATTCGTCGATCTCGGTCAGCTCGATAAAATCGCGTTTCGTGTATTCGCTCGGCGTGATGACATGAGCGGTTTGCCGGGCGACACGCTGCAGCAACCACTTTAAGACTCTCTGCTTGGCGCGTAGTACTACAACCGGCATGTCATCAACCTCAGTCAGGCGCAGCTGGTTAAGGTCGTGAACGGTCGTGACGGTCGTACCTTTGTAAAGAACTGGCTGTTGAGGCATGCAGAAATGAACAAGATCGGCATTAAGAGTATCAAGAAAGCGCTTAAAACCAAGCTGCTCGGCAAAACTGTAATTGGCAAAATCAGCCACAGTGACTGTGAAGTTCGTAGATGTGGGCTGCCAATAATCTTTGTCGGCGCTCGGCACAAGTATTGTAAAACGATGTGGCGAGTTGAGCTTTTCAAGGTTGGTGAGCAAGCGCTCAACGTAACGCCCGGTACTAGAATTGATGATCCGGGCATCAATGACGATATGAGCCGATGCAGCGTGAGATTGTGTTTTATGAGGCATGTACATGTATCGTCGGACATTCGGCTGTTTCTGTCAATTGCTGTATAATATGTCTCTGATATGAAAAACTTCCAACAGCGGTACCAGTACTCGGCGATTTTGCTGAGAGAGTTAGTAATAACTGATTTCAAGCTACGTTATCAAGGGTCAGTCCTCGGCTATATATGGTCACTTCTACGCCCACTGGCGTTGTTTGTGATCATGTACTTCGTCTTTGCTCGTGTTTTAAACACTGGTGGTGAAATTCCACACTTCCCTGTATACCTATTACTCGGTATCGTCCTTTGGAACTACTTCTCAGAGGTGACGAATGGTGGTGTCGGCGCAGTGGTTGGCAAGGGCGATATTTTGCGCAAGATCAACTTCCCGAAATATGTCATCGTGCTTGCTGGTTCTCTGTCGGCGCTTATCAATCTCGCTATTAACCTGATCGTGGTGTTTATCTTTATGCTTATCAACGGCGTTGACTTTCATTGGTCGGGCCTGTTGGTTATTTTCCCGCTGCTTGAGATGTTTACGCTCTCAATCGCCTTGGCTTTCTTGCTGAGCGCGTTGTTCGTTAAGCTGCGAGATATGAACTACATTTGGGAAGTGTTTATGCAGGGCGCATTTTACGCGACGCCTATCTTTTATGCGATGAGCTTTCTTTCGCCAAAATATCAAATGATTCTGATCTTAAATCCAATGGCGCAAATTATGCAGGATGCTCGTTACCTGCTCATTACTCACCAAACGCCAACAATCGGTACAATTTACGGCAATGAATGGATGCGGCTGATTCCAATTGGTTTTACGCTTATTATGCTTGTTGCCGCCGCACTCTACTTCCGCCACCGATCTAAATTCTTTGCCGAAGATATTTAAGGCTGTCTCACGATTATTCTATGGCACGGTCATCTAAAAAACTGACACTGTTTGTCGAAGCATCACCACTTGTGAGCGACCAGGTGAGCGGCGTCCCACATGCGCTGGCGGGTTTGCTGGCGGCATTGGCACGTCAGCCATACGTACAACAGCATTTTGACTTGACGCTGATTGTGCCAAAAAGTAGGATTCCGCTATTGCAACGCTGGAAAGGCCTCGAAACCTACAAACACAAAGCGGTACCACTGAAGTTTCGTATCATGAATGGTCTTGCTCGGCGCGGGCTATTGCCGCAGATGGATCGCCTACTCGGCAGTGGCGTCTACCTGTTTGGTAATTTCTTCAACTGGTCGGTTACAGGCCGTTCGCAGTCGCTTACGTATATTCACGACATTTGCTTTGCCCTGCACCCAGAATACGTACAGCCAGCAAATCAAGCGATGCTACAAAAGAATGTCCCACGCTATATCGCTCAAACTGACTATATAATTACGGTCTCGCAGAGCGTGCGCCGTGAGATTATCGAGCATTTTGGTGTTGCCGAAGAACGCGTAGTAGTGCTGTATAACGGTTTTGAGGCGTCAGTGTATAAGCCCTACCCTAAAGCCGCAGTTGCGCACGAGTGCCTTAAACATGGCCTTGCCGACAAGCCGTACTTTGTATACATCGGCAATATCGAGCCACGCAAAAACATAGAAGGCTTACTGAGGGCATTTATGAAATTACCGAAAAAGTATGGCTTGGTGCTTATCGGTAGTGATGGCTGGCTCAACGAGTCGGTACTCGCCCTGATTGCAAAGGCGCAGTCAAAGGGCTATACAGTTGTGCGCCCTGTTGGCTATGTTACTGATGTCCAGGTAGCAACACTGATGTCGGGTGCGATTGCGCTTTTGCAGCCGTCATTCTATGAAGGTTTTGGTATGCCGCCACTTGAGGCGCTCGCCTGTGGAACGCCGGTCGTCGTGGCTGACATTGGGCCGCTACGAGAGGTTGCAGGTGAGGCTGGTATATATTGCGATCCGCACGACATCGGGTCAATTGAACGAGCGATGCAGCAAGCTATTGATTTGAGCGTTACGCAAAAAGCAAAGCTCATAACAAAAGCACAGGCACACATCGCTCAGTTTAGCTGGGATGTCAGTGCACAGGCGCTACTGCCAGCACTTCGCACAATTGTGGCACGACAAAAGGCGAGGGACTAACCATGGCGTCAAGCAGAAACTACCAGTATACTGGTAGTGATAATTACCTATGTAAGACAACAGACGCGACAGATACAGTGAGGGAGAAAAACTGATGAGTGAAAATATTGTCGTTAAAGTCGATAAAGTATATAAGAATTTTTTGCTGCCAAATGAAAAGAATGATTCGCTTAAGCGAGTATTTACCGGCGTGTTCCGCAAAAAGAAAAAGGGCTACGAAGTTCAGCGTGCCTTGCATGATATTTCATTTGAGGTCAAAGAGGGTGAGTTCTTTGGTATCGTTGGCCGTAACGGAAGCGGCAAGAGTACGCTACTCAAGATGCTTGCAAGCATCTATCAGCCGACGAAAGGCAGCATCACGACAAACGGGCGCCTCGTGCCTTTTATCG
Organism: uncultured bacterium; assembly: GCA_903821365.1. GTDB lineage: Bacteria > Patescibacteriota > Saccharimonadia > Saccharimonadales > Saccharimonadaceae > CAIJKY01. The sequence continues at coordinate 21,729 of CAIJKY010000006.1, forward strand.
AACTTGGTGTTGGTTTTAACCCAGAGCTGACTGGGCGCGAAAACATCTTTCTTAATGGTGCGCTGCTTGGCTTTAAAAAATCGGTGATTGAGTCGCGTTATGATGAGATTGTTCGCTTTTCAGAGCTGGAGCGCTTCATGGATCAGAAGCTTAAGAACTATTCATCGGGTATGCAGGTGCGATTGGCATTTGCAATCGCTACTCATGCTCAGGCTGATATTTTATTGGTTGATGAAGTACTTGCGGTTGGCGATGCGGCTTTTCAGCGAAAATGTTTCGAATATTTCAAAGAACTCAAAGCTAAGAAAAAGACAGTTATCTTTGTAACGCACGACATGAGTGCTGTGCGTGAATATTGCGACCGTGCAATGCTTATTGATAATAGTGAACTACAGGCAATTGGCGACCCTCAAGATATCGCACGTGACTATGCCCTGCTGTTTATGGAAAACAATGTTGATCGCAACAATGATTCAAACGGTAAGCGTTGGGGTAACGGCGACGCTGAAATCACCGAATCTTCGGCAGTCGTTGAAGGTGATGAGGTAGTGATTGATGTTAAAGCCGTAGTGAAGCGACCAATCGACCATCTTTTGTACGGCGTTCATGTTTCTTCGCAGGATGGTACTGAAATAACCGCTATGAATAACCGAATGTTGTTAGTGGATGATGTAAATCATCTTAAGCCTGGTGATGAAGTGACAATTCGCTGGCGTGTGCTTAACGTCTTTAACGATGGTAGCTATAGCGTCACGCTAACGCTTGCCGACGACGTTGCGAATACGCTCGACTGGATGACTGATGCCACGATCTTTACCGTGCGTCGCATGCAACGCTCGACGACATCGGTATTGCCACCGGTCAAAGTGAAGGCTAAAAAAGTGACCAAAGAATCGTAAGGGGATGAGCGAAATGGAAAAAGGAATCAAGCATGTCGTACGCCGTTCAAGAAGTAAGTTACTTGGCGGTACGCCAGAAACACTGCACTCAATCGATGGTCGCCTAGAAGCGCTCGAACACGCTCAGGCAGAGGCAACTAATAAACAGCTTCACTTGCTCCACGAAGTGTACGAGAACACCAAAAATTCTGGTGCCCTCGTGCTATCCCCTACCGAGATCATTGCCAAGTTGTTTAGTGGACTTAAGATGTATCTTGATGCTCGAGATTTGGCGATCACGCCACATATTGCGCTCGATGCAATCTGGGAATACCAGATTACCGCAGCTTGGATAAAAGCCGTCAAGCCACACTATACAGTGCTTGATATTGGCTCACACAATGCTTATTACGGGATCTTAGCAGCACAGAAAACCAGCAAGAAGCAGTCTAAGGTTGTAATGTTTGAGGCAAATCCAGGTCTTGTTCCCTACATGCAAAAGACGCTTGATGTTAACTGGCTGAATGAGCAGTCAGTGATTGAGAATATGGCGGTTGCCGATAAAGACGGCACGTTAACGCTGACGGTCTTAAAAGACTATATTGGTAGCTCATCGGTTCATTCGATCGAAAAACTTGATGGCTATCTCCATGAAAAAATGCACCTTGAGGCGGCGGAGCAGATACAGGTTCCGGCCACTAGCATTGATAATTATTGCAAGAAAAACAACATAGATGCCGTCAATTTGATCATGATGGACATCGAAGGTTTTGAAGACAAAGCCTACGTGGGTATGCGTGATGCAGTGCGAGCGAGTAGTGATGTTACATTGTTTATAGAGTTTACCCGTGAAGGCTACGATGATCCTAAGGGCTTTTACGAACAGATGTTGGGTGACTTCGGGTATGTCTATGCTATCGACGACAGTGGCAATTTGATACCTCAAAAAGATACGAGTTACGAGGCGGTTATCGGTGCGCCTGACGACTGGATAATGCCAGTATTTTCGAAAGATGCACAGCTACACCTGCGATAGCGCTGTAATAAACGCTTAAGCCTATTCCAGTTCACCCCTGATTGTCCTATAGTAGTCATATGGAACGACTTGTAAGCTATGCCCAGAACCGCGAAGACATGATTCTTCACACCCTCCTTCACGCCACTAAAAAAGGATTTTACGTTGATGTTGGCGCAAATCATGAAGATTTGCATTCAGTGACAAAATTCTTTTATCTTCGTGGATGGCGCGGAATTAATATAGAACCCACAAAACGCCTGTTTGATGAGATTAATGAGAAGCGTAAACGAGATATCAATCTCAATCTAGCAATTTCTAACAAAACTGGCACGATTGCTTTCCGCGAATATCCCCATCACGATGGCCTATCGACAATGGATACGACGATTATGTCGAATCATGAAGCCGAGAAGCTGCCACACATCGATTACAAGGTAAAAGCAGTCCCGCTCAAACAAATCTTTAAGCAGCATAAAGTTACGGTTATCGACTTCTTAAAGATTGATGTTGAGGGCTATGAGCTTGAATGTATCGAAAGCAATGACTGGAAAAAGTATCGCCCACGCATCGTGGTTGTGGAGGCGACGCATCGTCAAAAGCTTATCGATATATTTGAAGGCCTTGATTATCGATATGAGTTTTTCGACGGGCTTAATCTTTATTTTGTTGAAAAAGATAATACCGAGTCAACGATCAACGACTACTGCACTGTCCTGCTGAGCTATGGATATGATACGATTGATAGCACAAGACTCCGAGAAGAGTACGAAAAGAGTGTGGCGATTGCTGCTGCCGAAAAGCAAATCCTTACCGATCAGCTTGAGCGTGTTGAGAAAATGATTCGACCACTCCGTGCCGTACTACACCAAGCCCGTAAACTCAAGGGCAATCGATAACAACCACGTAGTTCCAAAGAACACATCATGATTACTGCCGCAGATAAACATTATCGACTCACTACCTACGCTCAGAACCGCGAAGATCTATTTTTGCTATCTTTGTTTGAAGGTGTTGAGAATGGCTTTTACGTTGATGTTGGCGCGAACCACCCTATTAAGCATTCAGTGACGAAACTGCTTTACCAAAAAGGCTGGTCGGGCATTAACATTGACCCAAATAAAAAACTTATAGCACTTACTACCTATGATCGCGAGCGTGATACATCACTTGCAGTTGGCGTTGGTGATACGAACGGCGAGCTTCAGTTTCGTGAGTATAGCAATGACGGCTTATCGACAATGTCGGATGCGATGAAAACAGCTTATGAGTCGGCACCGGATATTTTTACGACTGACTACCAAGATTACACTGTGCCAGTACTGACACTCAAAGAGATCCTGACAAAACATGCCGGCGATAGGGTGATCGACTTATTGAAAGTTGATGTTGAGGGTTTTGAAGACCAAGTATTTGCAGGGAATGACTGGCAGCGTTTTCGGCCACGGATAATTTGCGTCGAGGCGAACCATAAGCAGAGCGACTGGCATGTCTTGTTGGTTGCGAAGCATTACTCAAAACAACTTACCGATGGCTTGAATGATTACTATGTTGCTGATGAGCATGTCGAAAAAGTAATGGCACTATTTGACTATGCAAAAACCGTCCTAGTTTACCCGCACGTTATTGATAATGATATGGCAGGGTATGTCGAATTAATCGAGCGTAGGGCAGAAGCCGCAGTATTCAACCCGGATGGTCGACCAAAACCCGAAGTAAGAGCGCTGCGATCGATTGCGAAAGAGCTGGCAGTGAATGCTCGCGCGCGGCTGTCGCTGAGTGATGAGGTAATTGCTCAAAAAGCTAAGCCAAGCTCTCATCATGTCACTCCCCTGCCTCAACCAAAAGTTGCAACAGAATTACAACAGTATGCAGAATCGATACACGACGCGTACGCTCAGATTACTGAGACGATGGCGAGCGAGCGCACTCGGTACATGCAACGCCCGGCGCGAATTCGCTACAAGCTGGCAGTTGCCAAACGATTGACCGGCAGTGCCGTGCGAGTCGTACAGCGCAAATTGAAAGCGAGGCGATGATGAAAAAGCATCTGTTTATTGATGGCCAGATACTACAGACAAACGCATTGTATCGAGGTATGGGTGTCTTATTGCTTCAGCTTCTCAAAGCAACTCATAAAGAAGCGGCTGACATACGCACGACCGTTATCTTGAATCAGGCGATGCCAACAAGCGAAGCGCAGCTCGCAACTATAAGGGATCATCTAAAAGGGATTGAAATAGTTGAAGCAGTCATAACGACACCGCACCGCAAAGGAACGTATGATCAAGCGCGCTTGCAGCTCGAGGCATTTATTGCAGCACACCGCGCGTATGACGAAGAAGCGCTCTATCTTATTCCGGCTTTGTTTTTGTTTGACTACTACGCAGTGTTTCCAGAGAATGCGAAATCGGTTTTGTTGTTCCATGATCTTATTCCATTGACCGAGTGGGAACTGATGAAACGAGTGTTCCCAGGCCATATTTATTTTGAACGACTAGCGATGGTGCATCGGGCTAATAGCATCGTCACAAACTCACAGAGTACTGCTGTCGAAGTGCAGCGATTACTTGGTGTTGCACCTAGCAAAACCACTTTTATTGGTGGCTCGCCAAAGCCAATGACTGGCAGTGCTGCAAGCCACGCCAAGCTGCTTAAAAAATTAGGACTTGAAGGTAAGCAATACATTCTTATGCCATCCGGTGGCCACGCAATGCACCATAAGAATAGTCAGCGAGCTATTGAGGCGTTTTACTTACTGCAGCGAGATGTGAGTCGTGAGGTGATTTTAGTGACAACCTCACTGTATGAAGAGCATGAAAAAGCGCAACTTCGTGCTTATGTTGGTGACAAGGTGCACTTTACTGGAGTTGTTAGTGCTGAAGAAATGGATGCGCTGTTTACTGGTGCTGGTGTCGTGCTCGTGCCGTCACTTGCTGAAGGGTTAGGAATTCCAGTGCTTGAGGCAGTTGTTGCTGGGGTGCCCGTGGCGTGCTCTAACATTCCGGTATTTAGTGAACTTACCGACGGTGCGGATGCGTTTTATAGTTTTGACCCATTTGATGTGACTGATATACGCGACAAATTATTTGCGGCGTTGGCCCGCGTTAATTTTGATGCAAAACAAAAACACTACAGTGCTATCAATGCCAAGTTTAAACCAGCTGAATGTGCAAAAAGATTTGTAGCTGCACTTAATGCGCCAGAGCAAACGCAACCGACACAGGCACCGAAAAGAATAGTGCATGTACTGGCACCGAGCCCGGCAGGCGACAGTAATGTGGGGTACATGGCACAAGCGCTATCGGCGGGCGCACGGCAGGCGGGTGGTTTTCATTTAAAGTACTACCTCGATCCAGGGCGTGTCGCGGCTACAGAAGAAGCTCGAGCAGCAGACTACGTGCGCTATCTTGAGGAGTCGCACGATGTGTATCGTTATATCGATCATCGTATCAATGACCAAGAGGCGCAGATTGTCTTTGTCTCTCAAAGTGCCAACTTCACAAAAGTATTCTTACTTGCCAATAGTTTGAAGAACCATATTGTTTATATTGCCGGTGAGGTGTCTGAACATATGTCAGATGCAATAAGTGAAGACGGTTTAACGGCAACCCATATTAGAGTCGCCGAACAAGCGGCTCGCAAAGTTGCCATAGATCAAGGTATGTTTGGCTATCCAGCGCTTTTGGCGCATTGCCGTGCGGTTATCGTTGAGCACGAGGCAGTTGATGCGGTACGTAAGACGCTGTTAGCGCTTGGGTGTGACATTCCTGTGTTAGAAGTTGCGGATAATAGGCGAGTCAGTCTTGGCGATTATGTCGTTGGCGACGACCCTATGCCAGCTATCTTGGACTTTATTGCAGAGGTGTATGCATGATTAACAAAAAGATACTCATGCTCAGTACATACCCGATTGCTGGTGCTGACACTGGTGGCCCGCTGCGTGTAAAAGCGATTTATGAAATGTACAAAAAACATGTGAGACATGTGAAGCACGTCGCAATTTTTAGTGGCCACCATCATCCGACGGGATATGCTGCAAGTGACATTATGCTTGAAGGCAAACTGGCTGATGCGCTTGAACATGCCCATAATCATGGTGATTATCTCATTGGCAAAGGGATATACGAAGATGATGCTTTGCGCCAGCGAGTGCTCGACCTGTTGTTGTCATACCGTCCGGATATTATTGAAATAGAGCAGGTGTTTCCTTATATCGGCTTGCGCCACTTGTTGAAAGAGCTACCGTTCGCACCGAAGCTTGTGCATAGTTCGCACAATATCGAGTACCCAATGAAAGATGAAATTCTGGCAATGACACACTTCCCTATTGCTGAGCGCAAGGCAATCGTTGCAACTGTTCGCGAGGCCGAAGAAGAGCTAACAAAAAAGGCTGATCTTGTGGTTGTGGTAACGAAAGCTGATGGTGAACGATCGCTCGCTATGGGGGCAAAAAAATACAGCGTCGCGCGTAATGGCGTTTTTGCGATCAGCGCAAGCGAAACGGCAAAGCAGTACTGGCAGCACTATTTTGAAAAGCATGAGATTGATAGGGCGGCTATTTTTATCGGCTCAGCTCACCCGCCCAATATTTTTGGCTTCAAGCAAATGATTGGCTATGGTATGGGTTTTTTGCCTGCTCAGCATAAAATTATTTTGGCTGGTGATGTCGGAACAAATCTTATGAGCAATCTCGATGAAGAAGATGTGGCTGCGCAAACAGCTCATCGACGACTGCTATCAGTTGGGCGGCTACCGCAAGATTTATTAAATGGGCTGATTGTTGCTGCTCATACTATTTTGTTGCCAATAACTGAAGGTGGTGGATCAAATCTAAAAACTGCTGAAGCAATCGTTGCCGGTAAGCATATTGTTGCCACAACCAAAGCACTTCGTTCATTCGAAGAGTACCAGTCATTGCCTAATATGAATGTGCACGATGCGCCGAATGATTTTCGGGCTGCTATTGCCGCGTCGCTCGATCTGCCTGCTATTAGTTTGCCTACAAAAACCGCCGAAGAAACGCAGAAGGTGCTGTGGGGTCACTGCCTCACGCCGATGCTCGAAGGAGTAAAAGCATTATGAGCAAAACGATATGGATGGACGTCTCGGACTTGCTCGATTGGTCAGGGCACATGACTGGCGTACAGCGCGTTATGTATGAAATTATGACTTGCTTAATTGAAGACTCGGCCTACGAGGCACGATTCTTCAAACTGAGCTTTAATGGCAAAGCGTTGGTGGAGTGCGATGTGACTGATATGCTTGCGCGGATGAGTGCACAGGCAAATGAGGCATCGACTGCGCCGGATGATGCAACAGAAGGGCGTAAAAAGCAGATTAAAGCGATGGTGCGCAAAGCCTATTTTGCGCTACCTACAGGCGTTCGTCAGCGAATAACGACCGAGCATAAGCAAAAAGCTAAGCATGTTGCTCATACGGCTTTACATCAAGCCAAGCAGCTTAAGCATCAGTTTGCGCAGATGGCCGCAAAGCCGGGCGAGCAAGAATATGCCAAGCCAGCTGATTTTCGACAAGACGATACGGTATTGGTTGTTGGCAAGGCGTGGGATGACATACGACTCGTTGATTTACTGGCCGAAGGTAAGCGTGCAGTCGGTTACCGATATGTCACGCTGGTGCATGACTTGATACCCGTATTCCAACCACATCTATTTGGCCCAGGATTATTTAATCCTTATGCACAGTATTTATTCGAAGCGTTAACCAACTGCGATCGCATCTTGTGCGTGTCCAAGAATACTGAAAAAGACGTACAGCAGCTCGCTGCAATTCTTAACGTGCCACATGTCGAGACGGCGGTTGTCGTTCTTGGCGATACACCACTGACAGAGATTGCTGCAGTTCGACCGAACGAAGTCGCAGCAGATGAGCCGTTTATTTTGGCGGTTGGTACGGTTGAGGCGCGCAAGAACCATGAGCTTCTCTACCAAGCATACAAGCTCGCTAAAGAACAAGGCAAACAACTGCCGCGACTGATTATAGTTGGCTCGCCAGGTTGGCTCACTAACGATTTTGTTTACATTGCCGCACATGACCCTGATACAAAGGATATGATTACAATTCTGCGCCATATTCCCGACGCGCAGATCCGTTGGCTGTATGAACACTGCTTATTAACGGTCTACCCTTCTATTTACGAAGGCTGGGGATTACCAGTACGCGAATCACTTGCCTATGGCAAGCATTGTATAACTACGACGGTAGCATCACTGCCTGAGGCGGCTGGTGGTCATGCGAGTCTCGTGTCACCGTATGACAGTGGTGCTTTCTTGGCGCAGCTTTTGACTGACATCCCTAAGGCGCCGCAGCTCAACAAAGCGATAGCGTGCACCTATGTGCCGAACGAGTGGCGCTCGACCTACGCAATGGTGAAAAAAGCGCTGTAGTCTACTGCTTGGCGTTTTTTGCGGCTCGGCTCATGCTGCTCACAATGTCATGAAGATTGAGCGAGGGGTTGGCTTCTAAAGTGATTGTCTTTGTGTTGTCACTGACGGGTACGACAAAATCAACATAGGCTTCAGCAACAAGAATATTGTTTTGGCGTTGGCCATTAACCAAGAAATAGCTTGAATTATTGAGGTTGAGTTTGATCTTGCCAGGTGCAGTGCGTTCAAGCACAATTTTATTTGGTGACCAATAGGTTACTTTTGCGTTGTTGGTCAATACGAGCTGGCAGCCTTTTTCGTAGCCGCAACGGGGCGTCTCTTTGGTGTTGAGGTCAACGAGCGAATCGTTTGCTTGATACACACCAAGATTAAAAGTTGTGGCTTCATATTCACGGTATAGGCGGGTCGATGGCGCAACGGCGTACGGCAGCTTTTCGCCATTTGGTAAAGTCTGGCTTTCGCCAAAATGAGCGGTCAGCTCAAACGGGCGGCTTGTACCAGCGGCGGCTGGCTTGATGATGTCGTGACTAAACGATTTATATTGATACCCAACATTGAGCACGAACAATTCTGCGGTGCCAATAATAATAAATGCAGTCAGTACGAAACGAGCGAATGAAGCACGCAGCGTTTTGCTTGCAACGATACCAATAAAAATAATCAAAGCGAGATTGAAATACAAGAACCAACGCGTCGAGACACGCATATTATTAAAGATTGGTAGGTGTTTGAGCGCGCCGTACGGACTGCCATGTCCATAATCGCCAAGCCCAATCAAGAAAAACAGTATACCGATAGCGATAACTATCAGCACTAATCGGTAACTCTTCAGTGCCGCAAGCCGTTTACGTTGAAAGGTGTATAGCACGCTCAGCGCTGCAATAACGGCTGCGATAAGTGTCCCGTAGCCAATAAAAGCAGTTGCTTCGGACGTGCCATATGGCATGGCAGGAGATTGAATAAACGGTAATGTATGCGCCTCAGAGTAGGGCAACAAAAGCCCAAGCACGGTATTTTTAATAGTGCCAGCGGGATCAATCACTTCACGCGGAAATTCACCAACATTCTGAATTGTGAGCAATGCCCTATGGCCACACAACACAATAAATACGCCTGCGGCTGCAAGCAACGCCGCACTGTACTGACGCCACTGCCTGAAATTTAAGACAAAGCGGACGACAATAATAGCTGCACAAATAACTGCAATGTGGAAGAAGGCGTTATGAATCGCCGATAAGCCCATAATCGCGAATAGCAGACCGAGTTTTGCGCCATCTTTCCAGTTACGCAAGTTTAAAGCGCTATAGAAATAGTACGGCGCGACAAGATACCAGATAAACGTGAAGTGGGCTGGCAGGTGTGCGACAAAAAAGCTAGAGAATATCCAGACTAAGCTGAGCGGTACGGCAAAGCGACGTTCAATGCAAAAATAGCGCGACAGCAACGTGTACATTGCAGCGTAACCAAGGCCGATAAACAGTGCAAAGGTAAGTTTGATGCCTATCGGCGCACCAAAGACAAACACTAAAAGTGTCTGGATGGAGAAAACGCCAATTTGGGGGTTGGCGTAGAGGGGTGTTCCACCAGCGAGCCATGGATTAAACCATGGGAATTGATGAAACTGCAAGACACTGATCCGGATCGCTTCATAGGCTTGAGTAAAAATACCAAAGTCGCCCCAGCTAACGCGCTCACCTGTCGTAAAGTACGGTAAGCACCAGAGGATAATGGCAACAAGCGCAATGCAATGTGGGTAGTGTAGTTTGAAGAAAGCAGCCGTTTTAGACGGAAGTGTGCGTAAGAGGCGTTGCATATATTCCTAGTATATCGCGGGAGGGCCTAAATCTTCAAAACTCCAGTTGCCGCTGCCTACCCAGGCGTGGCGAAGGCGACCATCGGTCTTGTTGAAGTAGTAAAGCTGAAGGCTTGTATTGAAGGTGGTGGTGTCAGCGTTACTGCCAACATCGCCGTTAAAGCGCGCGACTGATCCGGCGTCACCATCTAAGTTCTCAAAGTTCCAACCATTCGCACCGGCCCAGGCATGGCGAAGATTGCCACTTGCGCGATCATAATAGTAGACCTGAAGTGATGGACCGAAAGTCGTGGTGGTGATACCTGTGCCAAGATCGGAGCTGTATCGTCCGACGGCGTTTGGATCTCCATCTAAGTTCTCAAAGTTCCAACCATTCGCACCGGCCCAGGCATGGCGAAGATTGCCGTAGCTTTTATCATAGTAGAAGAGCTGTATTGACGTGCCGTAAGCAGTAACAGTAGCATTCTGACCAACATCGGCGCTGTGTTGCGCAATAGAATTTGGATCACCATCTAAGTTCTCAAAGTTCCAACCATTCGCACCCGTCCAAGCGTGACGGAGCAAGCCTGCCAATCGGTCGTAATAGAACAGCTGCAACTGACCATCACTGACCATCGCGGTTGAATTGAGCCCGACATCACTATTGCGCGCGCTGACTGCACCAGCATCGCCGTCGAGTGTCTCAAAATGCCAGCCATTTACATCAGCCCAGGTGTGGCGAAGATTGCCGAGCGTTTTGTCGTAGTAGTAAAGCTGGAGTGAGCCATTGTAGGTGATCGCTGTCGGTGCTGTGCCAACGTCGCCATCGATCCGAGACACGCTACTCGCTGCCCCATCGAGTGTCTCAAAATTCCAGGCAGTGCCATTTGTCGACCAGGCGTGGCGAAGATTGCCACCGGTACGATCATAATAGAATAACTGCAACGAACCGTTGTATACAGTGGCGGTGATGTCACTACCAAGACTGGCATTGATGCGGCCGTTACCGTCTTTACTGCTACCGTCAAGAACGGAGTACTGCCATTGTCCGGTCGACTGATTTTGAGCGGCCATGCGTATTGCCGACTGGAAAGAGTCGTAGTAGAAAATGTAGAGGTTGTTGTTGAAAGTGACAGTTTTTATGCGTTTTTGAACCTCTTGTTTATCAGCGGCATTGGTCGCAGCGCCGATAATCGTACTGCCGAACCAATCGTTAAATAGGCGCCAGAAGTTGCGGTTACCGTAGGCGCCACAATTATCACCAGTGCCATACAAGTTGTTAAGCGCCGACTGGTTTGGCTGGTAAGGCGTGTAATTATAGAGCGTCGCGGTTGCTTGGTTTTGGATAAAGACGGTGCTGCTGCCACAACTAGCATTCGGGTTGAAGCGAATATTGTTATTTTGGCCGGGAACGTAGTTGTAGTTATTTGGGTTGTCGGCGTAGCGGCGGAACTGTGAGGCGGCGTTTTTCACTTGATTGTAGAAGCCATAGTATTCAGAATCGCAGGGGGCGGTGTCTGGGCAGCCGTATCCAGTGGCGCTGCGATACTGAATTTGCCAGGGCCAGTCATCAGAGATAAGACGCTGCTCTTTTTCAAGAAGCACTAGTAGGACTTGCGGGTTGATAGAGTACGTTTGCGAGACGTCGGCGATGATTTCGGCAGCGCTTTTTGAAGCGCCGGCAATTGTCTTGCCTTGAAGGTTATTGTCTTTGGTGGTGGTATTCTCACGGTAATCTTTTAAACAGACAAGCGGGAAGGCTTCGCCGCGAGCCTCAGAATAAGCGCGTCGCGTCGTACCGGCGTAAGCTTGTGTGCCTTGAGAATCACAGTTGGGTACTTTGCCGTTCAAAAAGTTTTGAATCTGCGCGGCCGTCATGGTGTTTTTATTGTAGAAAACATCATTGTCGATAATACGGCCAGCATTAAACTCGCTGCCGGTAACTGCCTCGACGGCACGCTGCTTGGCGTGCAAGAAATAGCCGACGCTTCCAATAAGTGCTAGCAAAACAAACACGCCGCTAGTGGCGACGAGTCTACGCGTAGGACGGCGGTGGGTGGCTTTCATCTAGTAATCGTGACTGTGCTGGTTACGGTGTTTGATATTTGAGCGCCGCTTTTTGCAATAACGCTGAGTTGCCAGTCGCCGTCGGCGCTAAAATCGCTGGCTGGAACGTCGGCGCCGGAACAGCTGGCAGTGCGGGCTTCGAAAGTGATCGGGTAAGATTTGTTGATAGTGGCCTGACCACTCTTGGCCAGTGTTACTTCGCAAGTGCCGCTTGTGACACCTTCAACAATAGTACGAATGGCGAGCGGTTGGCCGCTGCCGGTGTTTTGGCCTGCGCGCGAAAGCGTTAAATTGATGGTTGGCTGTACGGTCGGTGGGTTACTTGGCGTATCCTTTGACGGCAGATCACCGGTCGAGGTGCTTGGAGTCGTTTGCGGTGTAGTTGTTTGTGGCTTTGTGGTCGATGTTTTTGCCGGTGTCGTGGTTGTTTGGCTCGCTGATTCAGTGTCTTCGGCAGTAATCGATCGGCTATAAAGATAAGCAGCAACGACAATGCCAAGGAGAGTCACGACAAAAACTGCCGCCAGTACATAACGTTTTAGGTTGGGATTTTTAGTATTTTTAGTGTTAATTTTCATTTTTGTTTGTTCGTATTGTTTTATAAGATATTGTTATACGTCTCATTGTAGCAAGCTATAAGCATTATGGCTACAAAAATATGTTGTAATAATGCAGACTCAAAAGACCGAAAGTTGCAATGTGTATTTACAGCAGTTATCAAGCGGGCATATACTAACAAGAATATGCAGCGTTTACTTCAGAAGCCATTTGTACGGTACGTGATTGTCGGGGTCGGTTCATTCGTCATTGACTATCTGATACTTGTTAGTCTGTATCACGGCGTGCACACACCGCTCGTAGTGGCGAGTACGGCTGGATATCTGGCTGGTGTTATCTTTAATTTTATTGCAAACAAGACATGGTCGTTTCAGGCGCGAAAAGGTGCAAAGCAAACGACTCAACAAGCAGTCATGTATGGTATTTTGCTTGGCGTTAACCTATTGATTACCAATGGCTTATTATTGCTAATGCAGAGCAAAGGGATCGGCCCAGAAATAGGTAAGGTATTTGTGACGGGTATTATCACGCTTTGGAATTTCATTATCTATAACAAAGTGATTTTCAAGCCTCACGCCGATGATCAATCATCGGGTACGACCGCGCAAGCCGACACGGCCAAAGACGACGAGGCAAGCTAGCAAAGGCTGTACTTTAGTCCAAATCATGGTACATTAATTCTATGATTATTGTTATTATCGCTGGCGGATCAGGCACACGTCTTTGGCCGCTCTCAACCTCAAATTTCCCGAAACATTTACTGTCACTTACCGGAGAGCGCTCGCTGTTGCAGAATACGTACGATAGAGCTGCGAAGGTGGCTGATAGCGTTTATGTCGTTACCGAGGCGGGGCACGCCGATGACTTAAAAACGCAGCTTCCGCAACTCGGTGAAGATGCTTTTATTGTCGAACCTGGTCGTCGTGGGACGGCAAGCTGCATTGTTGCGGCGCTTGATCGCTTGGCACGCCATCACCAGACCGATGAGCCAATCGCCTTTATCCACGCCGATCACCATGTGCGTGACGCAGAAGGTTTTGCACGATCATTTATTATTGCCGCCAATGCCGCCAAAGAAAAGAACATGATCACACTCGTTGGTGTCGAACCTACCTACCCTGCTGTCGGCTTTGGTTACATCGAGAAAAGCGATCCGATTCGTATTGATTCAATTGTCCATAATGTCGCGGCGTTTAAAGAAAAGCCTGACTTTGATACGGCTCGTGATTACGTTGAGAGTGGCCGTTATCTATGGAACTGTGGTTATTTTGTCGGAACGCTGTCGATTTTTACTGAAGCAATGCAAACCCACGCACCAACACTATTCACTAACTTCCAGCGCCTGCAAGCGGTGAACGACGAAGTAGCATACAAAGACACGTATCTCAGTTTCGAAAACGATGCGATTGACTACGCGCTTATCGAAAAAGTAGATAACCTACTTGCTGTCCCTGCAACCTTCGACTGGATGGACGTTGGCTCGTTCAAAGATTTGCACGAAGCGAATCCATCTGACGAACAAGGTAACTTTTGCATGGGCGATTCGATCTATCAGCTTGAAGTAGAAAACGCTTTTATTCGTAACGATGAGCAAAAACCGGTAGCAGTGATCGGTCTTGATAATATCGTCGTAGTGAACACGCCACACGGTGTCTTGGTGACGCGTAAAGACATGAGTCAGCGGGTTGGCGAAGTGGCAAAACAGATTCAGGCCAAAGCGGCTCAGTAATCTAAACGGTATCAACGAGGCGGCGAAGCGCTTTTATAAAGTGGGCTTCACTGAATGCATCGGCGCTCGCAGCGACAACACTTGGCTCGAAAGTATGATTAGAAAAACGCTCCAATGCTTCAACGAGTGATTCTGTGGTTTGTTCTTCAAAGAAGATGCCGTTGATGCCATCATTGATGTAGTCGAATGCACCACCAGCTTTGTAAGCAATAACGGGCGTGCCGGCGGCCAAAGCTTCGACCGGCGTGATGCCAAAATCTTCTAAGCTAGGGAAGATGAAACCTTTTGCTTTTTGGAAGTAGCTGACTTTTTGAGCGTCAGTGACGCCAGTTTTGAATTCAATAGTCGGGCCGGCCGCAGCCTTAAGCGCCTCATGCTCACTGCCCTCGCCAATGACAATAAGCCGAGCATTAATTTTGGTACAAGCTTTGACGGCCAAATCAATGCGCTTATATGGTACTTGGCGACCGACGATGAGAAAGTAATCTTCCTTTTCGATTGGCTGCGTGGGCCGCATGGCAATAGTGTCGACGGGTGGAAAAATAATCTGTGAATGGCGGCGATAGTAGGTGTCGATGCGTTTTTGAATCTCGTGAGAGTTAGCAACAAAGACATCAACGCCATCGACGGCAGCAAGATCGCGTTTACGCATCCAGCGAACAAAGCCGGGCATGACTAACTGCACGAGCGGGTTGAGTGCGCCAAAGCCAGGGTCTTTAAGATATTCGTCGTAATGGCTCCAGTAATAACGCACTGGTGTGTGGCAGTAGCAAATGTGGGTCGCGCCACCACCGGCTTGGACGGCTTTGGCTTCGGCGCTGGCGCTTGACAGTACGACATCATACTCGCTGAGATCAAGCCGCTTAAAAGCAAATGATCGAAGCACTGGCCATAGTTGATGCTTGAAGCGCAGGGGTTTTGGTAATTTTTGCAGCCAGGTGGTGCGAATATCGAGACTTGCAAAGTCAGGGCAGCGAGCAGGGTCGAAGACTGAGGTGTAAATAGGAGCGTCAGGGAAGGCTTTATGCATCGCCAGAACGACTTTTTCGGCACCGCCCATGTTGGTGAGCCAGTCGCAGACGATGACAACTTTTTTTGACGCAGTGGCCGAAGTGTTTGCCATGATAAGTTAGCGCGCGCCATGTTTAAACAAAACGGTCGGCAGGGTTTTAACGAGAATTTTCATGTCAAGCCAGAAGCTCCAGTTTTGGGCGTAGTACAGTTCTAATTCAACGCGTTGTTCAAAGCGCAGGTTGTTACGGCCAGAGACTTGCCAAAGCCCAGTAATACCCGACTTAACGCTATGCAACAAAGCGCCGCGGCCACGATACAGTGGTAGTTCTTGCGGTAATATTGGGCGAGGGCCGACCAGGCTAAGATCACCATTTAAAACATTAAATAATTGTGGCAATTCGTCGAGTGAGGTGGCGCGCAAAAAGCGGCCGAATAAGGTAATGCGTGGGTCGTTCATGACTTTACGGTGCTCTTCGTACTCTTTGGCCAAGTCTTCCCTGCCCATGTCGCGGAATTCGGCGGCGGCATCTTTTTTGCCGTACTTACTAGCCATGCTACGGAACTTAAATAGTTTGAATTCATATGAATAGCGTGTAAGACGGCTGCTTAGATAAAAGATCGGGCCTGGGTTGAAAATAGCCTGCAACAACATGATCAGCAGGATAAGTGGCGAGAGGATAAGAATAGCAATGCTGGTAACAATAACGTCAAAGATACGTTTGACAAATTCACCCCAGCCGATCAATGGTGTTTGGTGAACATTGATGACTGGATAGCCCAAGAAGATATCGATAGTGTTTTTGCCGGAGTAAAACTCTGATTCACCAGGAATGAAGCTGTATTGAATATGGTTGCTTTGGGCAATGCTCAGAATGTTTTGATTTTGTTCAGCAGCTTCATAGAGGTTGGTTTGGATGATGGCGGTGACGCCCATGCTTTTAACGGCCTTGAGTGCAACAGCGAGTGATGTAAAGTGTTCGCCTCTGAAGTTCTTTGGCAACATATTTTTCGGGCAAACGATCGCCACAACTTGATAGCCAGAACGCTTGGTGTCGTTGAGGCTGGCAACAATATCACGAGTGGCTTCACTTTCGCCGATAATCAGTACTTTGTTGATGCCAATGCCAAGCCGAAACAGGTAGGTACGCATTTGGCGCATTAGTTCGCGACCAAAGACGAGCAAGAAGAAGGCGCTAATAAAGCTGTAGACCGCGACTAAGCGGGCCGGAAACAGGGGCTTGTCAATTGCAAAGGCAAAACCAATCACCAGTAAGATGCCGATAAAGCTGCCAATAAAGAGATGGCCGATCTCAGTGAGTCGTTTGGTATATACCGATGAATTATACAATCCAAGCACGCCAAAAATAATCTGCCATAACGGCGCTATGATCAAAGCGCTAAAAAAGAAGTCGGCGGCGTACACCGGCACTAGTAATGGGCGACTATCAAACTGGGTGCGCACGATATAGGCTACACTAAAGGCGGCCACTAAAATTAAGAAATCAGCGAGTATTAATGAAAGACTGTATGAGCGAGCAGTTTTAGTCGGCATTTAATTTGTATTGTATCATTAAGGCAGTGAAATCTCATCTGTCGCCCCTCTCGGTTGTGCAACGCGCCCTTGGCTTATCTGCTGCGGGTACAGTTGGAGTGATCATTGCGGTTGTGCCGTATCACGCATTTTTAACGACGTGGGCGGGCTATGTATTTGGTTCACCTCTGGTATGGAAGTCGTGGAAAGAGATTGTGCTGGGGCTGGCGATTATCGGACTGCTCGCTGCTTCGGCAATGCCACGGACGCGGTATCGCGCAGCGTTTATGCGGGTGCTGCGACAGCCATTGACCTGCGTTATTTTTGCTTATGCGGCGCTGCATTTAGTATTGGCGGCGGTGTATCGTAACCCAACGGGCTCGACGCTCGCGGGGTTGATGACTAATCTACGGTTCCTAGCGATACTCTTAACGGCGCAATGGCTGGTGGCGGTATTCCCTGTTGGGTCGGCGCGGTTACAACGGTTTGCGACAAAGGCGACACTTGTGAGCGGTGTTGTTCTGGCAGTGCTGGGGATTGCGCAAGTATTTGTGCTATCACCCGACTTCTTAGCCCAGTTTGGGTATAACAAAAACACGACGATCGCGCCATTTATCACGGTTGATCAAAACATGGGGGCGCTGCGAGCCTTTGCGACAATGCGTGGGCCAAACACGCTTGGGATGTTCTTTTTACTACCGCTGGCGATGCTCGGCGTGTTGATTACCCGCAAGCGACATATACGCCTCGCAGTGCCCGCAATGGCGCTGTGTATCTTTGCGCTCTACCTCACGGGCTCTCGTAGCGCTTGGCTGGGCGCATTGGTGACGTTGGTTGCGCTGTTGCTTGGATTATCGGGTAAAAAGCGAACCATACAGTTAGCGCGGCGATTTGGCGCGCCACTAGTGATAGCGCTGATTGGGCTAGCAGTGCTGGCAGAATCGGTGCCAAGTATTCGCCTGGCGCTGTTTCACTCAAGCCCAGGCGACAGTAGTCTTACCGAAGGTTCAACTGATAAGCACGGCGAGGCAACACTGAATGGCGCAAAAGATGCGCTGGCGCATCCGTTGGGGCGTGGGCCAGGCGAGGCGGGGCCGGCATCGTTCTATAGTCCTGATGGTGCGCGCATCGCCGAGAATTATTATGTGCAGGTGGCGCAAGAGGTTGGGTTGTTTGGATTGATTTTATTTATGGCAATTTTGTACCTGGTTGGGCGTCGATTATGGCGCGTGGCGTCGGCAAAAAACGCTTCGATGCTCGCGCTTGGCTTGTTCGCCAGTTTTTGGGGAATTGCTGTTATCAATCTGTTGCTACACGGCTGGGCCGACGATCCGAACGCGTTGGTTTGGTGGGGACTTGCAGGCCTTGCGATACTAGCCGATAATACGGTACATGACCACAAAACGGCAGCCTAGCGGACCGCCCCGCCCTACTCGCGCCCAGCATCGCCTGCTCGATTATATTGAGCACTTTATAAAGCAGCACGGCTACGGGCCAAGTTATCGCGAGATTATGCGGGCGCTTGATTTTCGGTCGGTCTCGACGGTTGCCGTGCATATCGATGGTTTAGTGGCGGCCGGAAGCCTACGCAAACACGGACGTTCAGCGCGGTCGCTGGAGGTAGTGAAGCGAAGCGAGGCAGATAAGTTGGCCGCAGCCGGGGATGGTGAAACGGTCGGCAAAGTAGCGGTAGTAGTGACAAAAAAGCCAGCGACGATTGCCGAGCACGAAGCATGGCTGGCCGAAGTTATTACTGCATATGCCGATAGCCCGGAGGCGAATCCGCCAGTGCTCCACAACATGGCGAAAACCTTTGCTATATTGGGCCTAAAAAAAGCCAAAAAGCTTGCTGCCGAGCGCGCCGATGCATACCTCAAGCAAACAGATTGACGTACAACCCAAAAAGAGGCTATAATACCGCCTGTACTTACCATATAATCCGGCATAGCTCAGTGGTAGAGCGGATCGCTGTTAACGATTAGGTCGCTGGTTCGAGCCCAGCTGCCGGAGCCAAGCCAAGCAGAGAAAAGTGCAGACCTATTTCCTAGACCTGTGATAACTCCTCTCCTTAGCTAGTCAAGAAAGAGTTGTGCTTACAACAAGGTACAAATGTTGGAACCATCCGAAAGGGCGGTTCTTTCATTTTACCTCTGTAAACTGGTTCTAACCCAGTCCCTCCCTTCCTGAAAGAGCAAGTAGTCAAAAAACAGACCCGTTCCCTAGACCTGTTCACTCAAGTAGAACAGTATATAATTAGAGACAAGATGAATACCGAGAAGCTAATACAATTCTTTAAAGCGAAGCTCGGACAGCTACCTGATCTTCGAAATTTAAATGATTACAGAGATCCTGCTTTTGCCACATGGTGGAATACGGTTGAATCCACATGCGAAAGAATGGGTGACTCACATAAGCAAAGAGCAAGCCGTATACGTTTTTCACCCGGTATGACTATCGGTGGGCAGGATAATAGTGCCAGGTATGCTCGAGCATATCATCAAGGTTTGGATGGGGCTGAAGCATTCATAAAAGCACTGATCGAAGAGCTTGAAACATGGGGATACGAATCCAGTGCAACCGACAAAGGATCTAAAAGTTCAGCACAGGATAAAGTAACTTTGAATCTCACAATAAGCCAGCAGCAAATTCAGCAAATAACACAAACTATTAACCTATCTCAGTATGATGCCGACGTGCAATCGAAGGTTCAAGAACTGCTCAACGAACTAAAAAAAGAGACAAAAGACAAACCAAAAATTGTAAATATAGTTAAGTGGTTAGCAGATAAGGGTACCGATGCACTGATAGCAGTGTTACTCGCAGCGGCACATCTTACGTAATCTTATACCTGATAGAACTCAAGTTCACCATTCTTTATCTGCAACATTGGTCCCATGTTTGCAGCTAGGGCTGTTCTTTCGCTGTCAGTACCGTCGGCAAGCACATATCTGCGTACTCAACAAATGGGTTATCGAGTTTTTGTTCAATCTTGTAGTGTGCGAGTATCGTTTTAGTCGTATAAAAGTGCTTGTCGATTCTGGCTCGAAGTTTGTCCGTTATTTTGATCTCTTCGTGATGTTCCTCGATAAAGCCCTGCATAAGCCCGCAAAGCCGATCCTCGTTGACGTATTTTTCCGCACAGTTTGGGTCTTTACGTCTTGTGCAGTTGTAGTAGACGAATCAGGCCTGCGTAGGTAAGCAGATTATAGGAATAGATGCTGCTTGGGCTATCCAGAATGAAGTTGTAGACTTACTAGATCCGAATCGAACAATGAATCTAAAAAGCGAGCTATGTCCTCATATGAGTGAGGATAAGTGTAGTTGTCGTAAGCCTAAACCGGGAATGATGCTAGCAGCACAAAAAAAATATAATCTGGACTTGTCGAAGTCGTATCTCGTAGGAGATGCAATCAGTGATATCCAGGCTTCTGTCGCTGCGAACACCACCCCAATATTTGTTCTATCGGGACGTGGAAATCCAACGGATTTGAGTACTGTATACGGGCCAATTAAAGTACTTGATCACATTGGGGATGCAGCAAATTATATCTGTGGAGACTTGCGATGATCGAGCAGATTAAGACCGCGGTAATTCCGGTAGCCGGAAATGGATCAAGAATTAGGCCGCTCTCATTAGTTACACCAAAGGAAATGCTAGCTACGCCTTTTGGACCCATTATCGAGCTGGTTACGAATGAGCTCATAGGCGCAGGTATCGAGCAAATTATATACGTCACAAAACCCGGTAAAGAATTAATAAAAAATCATCTAGTTAGTACTAAGCTGCATAAACATCCAAACGGCAAGGAAGTTAGATTAGACTTTGTAAATCAAAATGATATACCTGGGAACGGCGGAGCTATACTTACGGCGATATACGAAAAAGAACTCAACGAACCATTTATCGTCGTTTGGGGTGATGAGATATTTATTAAGAATAACTCGACCGGACGGGCAAGTGAACTTATTAAAGCTTATGCCGAAGTGAATGAGCCCTGCATTGTGTTAACTGAAGTAAAGCAAGGGGATATTCCGAAGTGTGGAATGGCAAGTATCCAAACGCATGCCGCCAGCCAGCAATTATTTAAAATCACTGATCTGGTGGAAAAACCTCAACAATGGAACGAAGCTAAGAACTATGCATCCGTTGGTGGGTGCATAGTCACTCAGGAATTAGTTAAGTTTTTATCTAAAGCAAAGAGATCAATAGACGGAGAGCTGTACTTGTCACAAGCTATATCTGACTATCTGTACGATGGTAGAAGTCTAGTTGGTGTTTTAACAGAATGTGAGTGGCATGAAACAGGCAGCATGGACGGCTACGTATCTGCATTTGAAGCCTTAGCAAAGCGGCGGAGAGAAGGTACACTAGTTACATAATTAGTAAGAAAGTAGGCGTATATGCACGATAACGAACTATGGCAAGTTTACGCAGATAATGGAAGTCCAGTTCAAGGAGATGGTCGTGACTCCGCTGCCTTTAAAGATGAACCCTCTTTGATAATGGGCAATGCACATGTTTGGTTCTGGAAAAAAACCGAAACAGGAGTTGATATACTTCTTCAGCAAAGATCACTAAGTAAAAGCTCTAAACCGGGATGGTTTCATATTTCCGCTGGTGGCCACGTAAACGTAGGTGAATCAGCGCTTCAAGCAGCTATCAGAGAAACGCAAGAAGAGATGGGCTTAGACGTCGATCCTGATAAGCTCCATTTCTCCTTCTCCACAAGAATTATTGGACGGGCGCCTAACGACATCGTTACTGTTTACCTTTACGAGCTAAATGGTGATGAAAAATTCACCTATCTAGATGGCGAAGTCGAATCATATGAATGGCGTACCCTGGACGCCTTCAAAACCATCATAAAAGACTCAGAAGCTAATAATTTGATCAACCAAGGAAGGCTATATTTTGATAGTTTAGTCAATTCATTGGAGTTAATAGCGTTAGGTAAAAATAACTTACTATAGTGTCTCATTTGTCTCGTTTAACTCCTCTGAGAAGTTCGTGACCTGCATGGGGAGCCAAATGTAACTATCAAGACACGAAGCGAGAGTGCTGAATGGTTTGTAAAGGGTTATTTGTACCATTTTACCGTCGAGTAAGAGGTTCGAGCCTAGCAAACCAATCAACTCTCGTTTTTCGTTGGGTGAAGCGTACTTAAATAGCTCTTTACCGTGTGCCGCAATTTCTAACAGATACGAAACGGTGATGTAATACTGTTCATCCGTCTGTGATAGGCGGGATAGCTTACGCTCGTGGAGCTTCTGTTGTGACCGCCATTTACTTCTGAAATTGTCATACTGAGCCTGAGTAATTCACGCTGTTGTTTTGCGGTCGGTCTTGCTTCAATGTTGGGTACAAAGGCAATCGGGTCGGGCTGCTGCACAAATCGGCTGAAATCAGGGACATTTATGGTGAGCAATTTTATGTTATTACCAAAGTTGAATAAGGAACTATACTTTTTCGACATCGACTTGCCTAATTCGGCGAGTGTCTTGTCGTGGCTTTCAATATCTGCAATGTTTTCCTTGGTAAGGCTAGTGTCCTTAATCCGCATTCGCTCATCATCGGGCAGCTTGGCTAATTCTTCAATTTGCCCAACAGAAATGTAGCGACCTGCATTCTGCTCGCTGGTTTTTGTAAAATCGACACGATTTTCTGGCTTAAACTTTTTGGTATTGATAACAATGGGCTTATCATCTGATAGCTCATCCCTTTCCTTAGAAATAACGGAACAGGTCGTTGAACAATGAGGGTTTTAGTATTCGGAGATAGCATCACTCAGGGTTTTTGGGATGTTGATGGCGGCTGGGTTAGCCGAATACGCAAGACGTACGACCAGAAAGCAATTGATACTGATGATTATGACCAGCCGACCATATTTAATATGGGTGTTTCTGGCAATAGCAGCGACGACGTACTTGTTCGGTTTGATAACGAGACAAAGGTTCGTGCCAACGAGGAGCTATCCTTTGTTTTTGCCATTGGGGTAAATGATGCACGTACAAAATGTTGGAACCGTCCGAAAGGGCGGTTTTTGCGTTCATATCTCTTTGACAAGATGCTTATACAGCAAGAGTGATTCCTTGCATAGTACCCCCCAGGGGTATATACTAAAAACATGAGAGCAGACCTAAAAAAGCGTGCAAGTCACCGGACCAAGATTATCGAGGGTCAAATAAAAGGTATTCAGAAGATGATTGATCAAGAAGAATATTGCATGGATATTCTTACTCAAAACCTTGCTATTCAAAAGTCACTATCATCACTCAATAAACTCGTGCTTGAAAACCACATTACGACGCACATCACCGACATGATTGCTTCCGGCGAAGAGAAAGAACAGACCAAAGCCCTGGAAGAGCTATTGAAGTTATATGAGCTAAACAATATCAGGGGCAAGTAATGGACCATTCTATGCATGATAATCACGAATCTCACGAGCATGACAAACATGCTGGTCACAATCCAGACATGTTCAAGAAAAAATTCTGGCTTAGCTTTGCCCTCACTATTCCCGTATTAATTTATTCTCATACTATTCAGGAGCTACTTAACTTCACCTCGCCATCATTTCCGGGTAGTCAATGGATACCTGTTATTTTGGGCACATTCATTTTCTTCTACGGTGGGCTTGTGTTCCTCAAGAGCGCTAAGGCTGAACTAGCAGCAAGGCAGCCCGGCATGATGACGCTTATATCATTAGCTATTAGTGTTGCATTCGGCTACAGCATTGCGGTGTCGTTTGGGTTAGACGGCATGGATTTCTGGTGGGAGCTGGCAACTCTGGTGACAATAATGCTGCTCGGTCACTGGATTGAGATGTCTTCAGTCAAAAATGCACAAGGAGCCCTACAAGAACTCGCCAAGCTACTACCTGACGAAGCTGAGTTAGTAACCAATAACGGCACGAAGATTGTTACGGTTGCGAGTCTGAAAGTGGGTGATCTTGTACTGGTACGCCCCGGCTCAACTATTCCAACAGATGGCGTCGTTAGTAAGGGTGAATCTAAGGTTAATGAGTCAATGCTTACGGGAGAATCTAAAGCTGTTGAAAAAGCTGTCAAATCGCTGGTAATTGGTGGCGCAATCAATGGGAGCGGTGCACTAACAGTAAAAGTCACAAAGGTCGGTGATGACACTGCGCTCGCGGGTATCATGAAGCTCGTCGCCGATGCTCAGAACAGTAAGTCAAAAACGCAGATAGTGGCTGACCGTGCCGCATTCTATTTAACCTTTGTTGCACTAGGCGCAGCCATACTGACAGCTATAGGCTGGACATTTTTTAGTGACCAGTCGGCATCATTTATTCTTGAGCGTGTTGTAACAGTACTTGTTATTGCATGTCCGCATGCGCTTGGCTTAGCAGTACCCTTAGTGACAGCCATCTCTACTACGCTTGCAGCAAAGAACGGCTTGCTGGTTCGAGAGCGTATGGCACTTGAGGCAGCCCGCAATATTGACGTCGTCCTCTTTGATAAGACAGGAACTTTAACCAAGGGCGAGCAAGGTGTCGTTGATATCATTACCGACGGTGCAAAAGCTAATGAGGTACTAGCTCTGGCTGCATCTGTTGAGCTTGAGTCTGAGCATCCTATCGCTAAAGCAATTGTTACTTTCGCCAAGGGCAAGAAACTGCAACTTACTGCTGCAAAGAAGTTTTCAGCCATGTCTGGGCGTGGTGCAAAAGCTACAGTCGGAGCTGATGCGGTATACGTCGGCGGGCCGAGGCTTATCGAAGATCTATCGCTCAAATTAACTACCAATCTAGAACATGCGGCAACCAGCGCAAGTAATGATGGCAAGACGGTAGTTTACGTTATCAAGTCAAAAAAGGTAGTTGGCGCAATTATGCTGGCCGACGTGATTCGACCCGAATCTAAAGAAGCTGTTCAGTCATTGCAGAAGGCTGGCAAACGAGTAGCCATGCTGACTGGTGACGCAAAAGGCGTGGCAGCGTGGGTATCTAAAGAACTCGGGATTACTGAATTCTTTGCAGAGGTTTTACCTGAAAACAAAGCCGACGTTGTGAAGAAACTGCAAGCAGATGGCAGCAAGGTTGCTATGGTTGGTGACGGCGTAAACGATGCGCCAGCGCTCACGCAAGCCGATGTCGGTATAGCGATCGGTGCTGGTACAGATGTTGCCATTGAATCCGCCGGTATTGTACTGGCCAGTAGCGATCCGCGAGGAGTCGCAAAGATTGTTATTCTCTCCAAAGCTACGTACCGAAAGATGATACAGAACTTAGTATGGGCAACAGGATACAATGCCATTGCAATACCGCTCGCAGCAGGCGTAACCGTTGGATTCGGCTTTGTACTTTCGCCAGCAATAGGCGCGGTACTAATGTCATTCTCTACAATAGTTGTTGCCATTAACGCTCAGTTTTTACGAAAGCTTGACCTAAAGTAACTATGAAGAAATTACTAACTAACGTAGCAGCTGTTTTCACATTCCTACTACTGAACACATTCGGGCTGGCTCTTCATGCTTCAGCAATGCCGATGACATCTCATGAGATGGGTGGCATGAACCACGAGGCTGGTAGCTCGACAAGTTGCGCAACCTTATGCCGAACAGCTGTGTTCACTAAAGAGGAAGCAATAGTCCGTGTCGATGAAGAAGAAAATGAAGAACCTTCAGCTCCCCAGTATGCACAGCTCCAGACCTCCACCTCGGACGATAAAAGCATTAAGAGTAGACTGTACGCTGCAAACGTCAAGCCACCACCAAAGATACCCATATACATTCTCTATGGCGTTTTTAGAGTTTAGGATTTACTTGTTTGACTCAAGTGACATCTTAAATATAACCAAGGAGCGCATATGAAGAATAATAAGAATACCACCATTATCGTAGCGATCATCGCAGTAGTTGTGATTGCAGGAATCACAGCGTTTGCTATGAGCAGGAACAACGACAACGGCATGATGGGCAACAATATGATGAGCGAAACAGCGAATTCACAAAGCGTTCAAGCTGATAAGAGTTCGTCAGATTATAAGGAGTACGCTGCACTGAAAGGCGAGGACTATGATCGCAAGTTCCTGTCGAACATGATCGCACATCACCAAGGCGCTATCGAGATGGCAAACTTGGCACTAACAAACGCCAGCCATCAGGAGATTAAAACACTCGCAACCGCTATAGTGTCTACACAATCAAGTGAAGTGACCAATATGACTGACTGGCAAAAGACTTGGGGCTATCCTGCAAGCAGCGGCACAATGATGATGGATCACAGCTCTATGGGCATGGAAAACACCAACGCAGGCATGATGCAGTCACTTGATGGTAAAACCGGAGAGGCATTCGACAAAGCGTTCTTAGAGCAGATGATCATGCACCACCAATCTGCGATCAATATGGCGGCAACAGGAAAGACTAATGCCGAGCACCAAGAGCTTAAGTATCTAACAGTTGCTATCGTAAGCGCTCAAACCAAGGAAATACAGCAAATGAAGCAATGGCAGAAAGACTGGGGTTACGAAAATTAAAGGTAGGGTAGGCTATAATAAAGAACATATGAGTAAAGAACCTACCGATAAAGTCGATGGACGAGAGTTAGAGCAACCGAGTCCGAAGGCAAAGCCACGCTTTAGTAGGCGTCTAAAGATAACAACAGGGCTGGTCTTAGCCCTGTTGTTAGTGCCACTATCGTATGCTGGCTACATCTACGCCGCATCGCCAGCTGTCATACGTGATCCGAAACTCGAACACTATCACTTCCGTATGCAGATACTAGTTAATGGTAAGGCTGAGGATTTTAGCACTAAAGCATACCAGACTGGTTACGCAAAAGACCAGTGCAATGCTAACTTGCCAGAGCAGCCGATCCACTTCCATGATAATAAGGACCAGTTTACGCATATACACTGGGAAGGTATGACTGGTGGCATGGTCATGAAGTACTATGGCTGGAACTACATCGGCGGTCTGAACAATGTACTTGGGTATAAACTTGATAAACCGACTGATCCGCAAAAAGTTACGATTCACGGCAATTATCTACCGCAGATGCCGAAAGACGCAAGATTCTATGTATTCAGTGGCGACGAAAATAGCTATAAAGAACGCAGTTTCAACGAATGGAAGACGCAAGATCTAGAGCAGTTCTTCGGTGTTACCAGTAACTCTCCGGCGCATAATATTAATAAGGGCAAACAAACCGGCTTATTAGATAAAGTATTCCCTAGGGCGTACGCACACGGCGTAGAGAATGACGATGACTCAAGCGATGCTTCGGAAACCGAGAAGGAAAAGTTGACCCGAATCAATAATATGATCGGCAACGTCGTAATCTTCGCACAGAAAGACAAACCAACTGATCAACAGATTAAAGAACGGTTCAATAACCTTGAACCCTTATCGGATAGCACATGCGGAGGCTAGGCAAACAGTTAGTACTGTTTACGCTAACTCTGTTTATTGGCGTTTTCTTGACTGCATGCTCATTAGCCACGCTTGCCCACAATAGTGAAAGCAGTCCTAGCACTTCACCTATAAAAGATTGCAGCAGCTCGTGCTCATCTCACACACAGCCGAGCGCGATCGTAGGCTTGAAGGACGATAAAAACAACGACGACAAAGAACCAACGCCTCCGCTTTTAACTTGGCCGCAAGGACCCTTTAGTTTAGCCGCGCTATATATACCATTTGTTGCCTACTTCTTTTTTGTCAATAAACGAAAGATACCACTCCTGACAGGCTCAATGAGATTTTGAGATTTATCGATAACTAACGATAACTTCAAAATTTTTTAATAGGAGCTAGAGATGGAAAATAAACGGTTTTGGATCATATTGGCACTAGTTGCAGTTGGTTTTTTTGGATTGATAGGCTACAGCAAACTGACTGCACCGCCAAAGGTGACGAGCAATGGATCTAACAACGTATATGGTAAATTAGACAGTCCTGTCACACTAACGGAATTTGTAGATTTCCAATGTGAGGCTTGTTATGCCTTTTACCCGACCGTTAAAGAAGTAAAAGAAAAATATAAGGACCGGGTGAAGTTTCAAGTCAGATATTTCCCGATTTCAAATTCACACCAATTTGCTCGTGTAGCAGCAGCTAACGCAGAGGCGGCCGCTCAACAAGGTAAATTCTGGGAGATGCATAATAAGATTTTTGAAGGCCAAAAGATTTGGGAGCAGGCCCAAAACCCACAGCAGTATTTTGATCAATATGCGAAAGACATTGGACTAGATTTGGAAAAGTTAAAAAACGATATCAAAGACCCAAAGACAACGGCAACGATCAATGCCGACCTTGATGAAGTGAAGCGTCTTGGCGGTGATGGTACGCCGACGTTCGCACTCAATGGCACGAAGATTAAAAATCCAGAAAATACTGTCGAGGCGTTTTCAACGCTACTTGATGACGCACTGGCTAAGGCTGGGAACAACTAGAATGATATGGGTAAAATAATCTTATGCTAGACACTAGTGCAGCTCGCGCTCTTATGGCTGACAGCCTTGGCTTCCATATTATATTTGCGTTACTTGGCGTGGGGCTGCCTCTTGTCATTCTCCTTATCGAACAGCTCGGTTTACGGCGAAAAGATCCGCTTATACTCGACCACGCCAAGCGGCTCTCGCAAGCCACTGTGATACTGGTGGTTGCAGGCGTGGCATCTGGCACCATTATCTCGATACAGATGTCACTCATGTGGGGCAAGCTGATAGAGTTTGGTGGCCCGATACTCGGGCTAGCCTTTGGTTGGGAAGGTTATGCCTTTATGCTCGAGGCAGTCTTTTTGGCATTTTATGTCTCCACTTGGGGAAAGATACGAGGATGGAAGCATTGGCTGCTTGGTATTCCGGTGGCGATTGGATCATTTGGATCAGCACTATCTATCACACTCGGCAATGCTTGGATGCAGAATCCGGGCAAGCTCACCATAGTTGATGGAGTCGTCCAATCTAATAATCCACTCGCTGAGCTGTTCTCCAAAACCGCCTTCTTTATGGTCAGTCACTCAGTAGCAGGATACTACCTAGCCACCATGCTATGCGTGCTTGGGGTCTATGCGCTGTATACGCTGAAATTCAAGCCAGTCGGCAAAGACAAACAGGCTGTTAGACAGATAATGTTTCGCTTATCAGCAACTGCAGTATTCTTTCTTGGAGTAACGGCGGCGCTTGGTCATTTTCAAACCCAGTATTTAGCGGAGTCGGAGCCTCGAAAATTTGCAGCGATTGAACTCAATGGAAAAACTCGATCTAATGCTCCGTATATCATTGGCGGCGAGTGGCGAGAAGATGGGACTGTTGCGGGCGGTATTCGTATACCGAATCTACTCAGTATCATGACAGCTAATCGACCATCGGCGGAAGTGAAAGGGCTACAAGACTTTCCGAGGGATACCTGGCCGATGCTGTTTGTGAACAGACTCTTTGAGTTAAAAATGCTACTCATCGCAATTATATCGAGTATATCTGTTCTATTTACGGTGCTCCATTACAAAGGTTTTAAGGAAAGATTCCGCGCATGGCGTTATAAAAAACCATTCTTGCTAGCATTATTACCACTTGGCCCGATTACAATAGTCATTATAGAACTTGGTTGGATGGTTGCGGAGTTTGGGCGGCAGCCATTTGTAGTTAATGGTTATATGCGTACGCAAGACGCATTTTCTGGAAGAATCGGTACATGGGGTTATATATTTCCAATGTTGTTTTTGCTATTATTTGCTGTAACAATCGCCGCGCTCTTTCTCTTATTCAAAAAACAAGGCAAGAGTAAGCCAGCGAAAGATTTATTGTAGTGTCGGCACTTTGGTTTGTCATTGTGCCATTGCTATTTTACATTCCCATGTTCATGTTTGAGCTGTACATATCGTTTCGACGCATCGGTAAACCGCTCGATAAAGGCGGTGAATATTTGCACGTCACGTGGGAGGTTACACATACATTCCTGATTCTATCCTTAAATTACTTTATGTGGCTGTACAGCTCAGCTATTGTTGATGTTGCCAAGGCAGTTTTTGCTCCGTTATTAATATTTGGCGCGATATTTATCGTACGCGCAATTCTTTACCTATACTTGTTTTATTTAAAGAAGTCCACTAAGCCAAACCTATTGGCGGACTGGTTGTTTGCAGTATGTCATGCAGTGATGATTATCTGTATAAGTTATGTAACTTTTATTACCGCTCAATCGGTACTGCACGGAGAATACCAGTCAAACCAAATTTTGCTACCATTATTGTATCCAGGCTTGTTTTTGATGATACCGTTGGTGAGCGTGCCACTATATTTCCTGTACAAGACAAGTCATAGGTAGTGCATCATTGTGACCTGTGATGAATCTTGTACTTGGAAAATACACGCATATACGATATAGTTATATGCGTGAGTACGCAGATAGATATTCAGCCTTTCATTCATCAGCTCGATGTAGCATCAGACATGCTCGGGTTGATTAGCGAGCCTACTCGATTAAAAATTTTGTGGGTATTACTACATGGCGACCACTCAGTCAATGAGCTAGCAGAAGAAGTTTCAGCACAGCAAGCTGCCGTTTCTCAACACTTAGCAAAATTAAGAGCGGCCCAGCTTGTAAAAGCTAGAAGGGACGGCAATCGCATGTTTTATATAACCGATAATACTCATGTGCGTAAAGTAATCCAACAAGCGCTTTCGCATGCAGAGCATGTTACGCAAGGCCACGATAACGATATGGAGGAACAAGAATGAAATGTCCAAATGATAATACCAGTCTAGCGATGACCGATCGTCAGGGAATAGAAATTGATTACTGCCCAGAGTGTCGTGGTATTTGGCTAGATAAAGGTGAACTAGACAAGCTAATTGAGCGGTCGAGTATACAAGATAATCCAGCCCCATCTTACGTAGATAAACGCGATGATCGTGATTATTCATCGGATCGAAATTATCGAAAGAAAAAGAAGAAAGAAGGATTCCTTGGCGATTTATTTGATTTTTAGTAAGACTAATGTGCTAAATCTCAATTACAACATTTGCTAGCAGGAAATAATTATATTTATGAAGGTAATTACCTATGAGTCATAGCCATAACACTAACGACGGTAGCATAAAATTTGGCCTCGTGCTTAACAGCTTATTTACAATTGTTGAATTCATATTCGGTGTGCTAACGGGCAGCCTTGCTCTCATTGCTGACGCTGCCCACAACCTTACAGATACGTTCACCTTAACAGTTTCGTTTATCGCTAATCGACTCTCAAGGCGCGAAGCGAATGCCAGTAAAACATTTGGTTATGGCCGGGCAACGATATTAGCCGCTCTACTCAATGCCACTATAATGATCGCTGTAGCTGGTTTTATAACATTTGAGGCCATTCAACGTCTCCAGCATCCCGTTGCCGTAGAAGGTGGCATTGTTGCGGCGGTAGCTGCCGTAGGCATCGCTGTTAATGGCTCTATAGCATACGTGCTATCGAAGAATCGCAAAGATTTAAATATGCGCAGTGCTTTCGTGGATATGGCGTTTGACGCACTCTCATCACTGGGCGCTGTAATTGCTGGTCTGCTCATCCTGTTTACAGGCGTTAAATACGTCGATAGCATCGTCGGCTTAGTCATTGCAGCATTACTGCTATACAACACAATAAAGATACTCCGTGAAGCAGTACAGATATTACTAGAAGGCACGCCAAAAGATCTAGATATAGTTGCAATTACGCAAGCTATTACGGATACAGAGAAGGTATTGTCAGTAGACGATATGCATGTATGGGCCATTCGCTCTGGATATAACGCTCTAAGCTGCCACATTGCTATCGATGAAACAGAACTAAAGAATAGCCGCAATATCGTCGAGGCGGTGAAGGCACAGCTACGTACAACGTTTGATATACGGCACGCTACGATCGAGGTTGAGCTCGAAGACTGTGTTAAGCACGAAGACCATGAAAGTCATTAAACAGCGAGCATAAACCGCTTATAAGTGTTTATTGAGACATTCCTTTTTTATAGTGTCCCATTTGTCTCATTTTAGGCCATTTACCCCTGTTAAAGGTTCGAGACCTGTATGGGGAGCCAAGTCTAGAACAACAATAGCAATAGAGGCATTTCGCCTCTATTTTATTTTGGGTTAATTGGAGCATCCATTGTAATCGTCTATAATCAGTGTATGGCATTATTTATTTTGATACATGGCGCATCTGCCAACGGTCATTATTGGTATCAAGTCAAGCCTCTTCTCGAGAAGGCGGGCCATGAAGTCATGTGCCCAGATTTACCAACGGACGATAATTCGGCTGACTTTATAACCTACGCAAAATCTGTTGAACAAAAGATTGGCCGTACTAATGAACGGCTCATTATAGTCGGTCAATCCATGGGTGCGTTCACGGCCCCTATTGTTGCACAAGATGCAAATGCTGACATGATCATTTTGGTTGACCCTATGATACCTTCACCACACGAAACACCATCAGAGTGGGGCAAGAACACTGAACACCAGTCTGCAATGGTTGAATATGGCAAACAAGCTGGTTTCGATCCTTCTTTCGACTTAGTGCGAACTTTTATGCATGATGTTCCAAAGAATATTTTAGACGAATTGATGCAAGCAGGTGAGCCTCGGCAATCAGATACCATTTTTTCAAAACCCTTTCCACTAGATACTTGGCCAAATATACCGACCAAAGTCATAACGGGTACTTTAGATAGGATGTTTCCTGTTGTATTTGTCCAAAGGCTTGCGGAAGAACGTTTGAAGATTTATGATATTGCGACGCTTGAGAGCGGACACTTGCCCGCGTTTTCACAACCAGAAAAGCTTGCGAGTTTATTGTTGCGGGCTATAGGTTAGTAAGACAATTCAGTTCTTATTTTTATCACCCAAATTAGAACCAAAGTCTACCAACCACCCTTGTCTGCTATCATTAAAACATGGAAAAGAAAATAATCTGCTACGACATCGATGGCACCCTCACGACCGAAATGCTTTTCGTACCTTTGGTTGCTTCTGAACATGAGACCGGCATCCTTAGCGACGAATCTTATGCCAATATTGTCGAGATTCTCAAACTATATAAGGCGGGTGGAATTGCCTATGAAGACGCAGTGCAACGGCTTATTGAAAGGCATGCAAGTGGCTTAACTGGCAATGAACTTGTTGATGTCGAGAA
The DNA here is from genome assembly GCA_903821365.1 of uncultured bacterium. GTDB lineage: Bacteria > Patescibacteriota > Saccharimonadia > Saccharimonadales > Saccharimonadaceae > CAIJKY01. Next base: position 54,853 of record CAIJKY010000006.1, read on the forward strand.
TCATGCAGTGGACTTTATAGAATCGCATACTCAACTATTTAGGGCTTTTGGACGTCAAGTGATTGATGCGTTAAGAAACACTTCGCACCAGCTTGCCGTTACCGCAGAACCTCTTTATGTTGCGCGCGCAGTTGCTAGTCATCTCGGTTTGGACAATGTATATGCAACTGAATACCAAGTGGCAGCCGGGAGATTCACTGGCAACATATCTATATCACTTGCACATCGGTCTCAAAAATCTCAGCTACTGTCACGATATAGTATTCATGCAGCTTTTGGTGATTCTGAAGGTGACATCGATATGCTATCAAGCGCCAAACATCCCATTTGTATCAGCCCAAGCGCAGAATTAAAAGCGTTAGCCGAAGCAAACGGGTGGCTAATTTCTTCAGGTGAAGAGCAAGATGCCGATGGGATTATTAGTAGGTTGACTGCCTAGGTTCTGTGTTGCAACTATCCTATGCAAATAAACGAAATCGAAAACCTCCCAGAAGTTCAAGCCTCCGCGCAAGTTCTTAGCGAGCTTGAATCTCAAGGAATTAAAGAAGCGTCCATCGCAGCCGGCTGGACAAGAACTTTGATAGCCGGCGGCAGTACGTCTGATATAGATGTGTCCTATGTTGGCACTATTCATTATGAAGATGCGCAGGCGATTCTTGCTCATGTGCTTGATAACGTAAATCCGCCAAATAGAGAAATGTGGGATATTAAGGGTATTTGGAATGCCGAAATTGCTTATGGTGTAAAGCATACGGTAGATAACTTTTTACTTTATTATCTGAATAGTATCGACTCGGTATATCTCGCTTCTGACGGTAAGTTACACGATCCGACGGGATATGGATTTCAGGATGCGCAAACAAAAACATTAAGAATTAACAACTATGATTTAGACAGAAGGCCAACAACCGCAGCCGAAGAGGTCAATGTCTGCCTAGAAAACTGTCGTCGATTAGCTAAATTTGGCTGGACTCCGACAGACAGAACGTTTGAGAGAATTACTAAAAGTGTATCTCGTTGGCTGGAGCTTAGTGATAAAGAAAAAAGCTACTTTATTAGAAAATTAAGAACGAAATATTCAGATCAAGAACGTCTTAGCGCAAGGGTTAAATATGACCTATACGGATGGGGGTTTGTGTTTGATCTCTGACTAAATTAAATTGATCACATTTTCCAAAAAAGTCTTGACGAATTATTTTGATTTTAGTAAATTCCTCATCAGGAAGACCAAGTGAAACAGCACGTTAAAGTATATGTAGCCAAACAAGTTCGATAGTTCAATTGTTAGAGTTAAGTTATTTGGTTAGTAGGCTACATCTGTGGGTGCAAGTCTTCCGTAAGTTTTTAAAAGAGGCGCTGATTAGCGCCTCTTTTTGTTGTAAGCTACAATAAACCCATGCACCCCCTAAAATTCTCAATCCCCATCCACGCAAGCAAAGAAAAGGTCTGGCACACCCTTTGGCAAGACGAAACATTTCGTGATTGGGCGGGGATTATCGACCCGGGGACGTATATGGTGGGCGAACTCAAAGAGGGCAACGAGGTACAGTACATCTCTTCCGAAAACGGTTACGGCGTTACAAGCCTGGTTGCAACACTCGTTGAGAACGAATTTTTGCTGCTTAAGCACCGTGCAGATACGCAAGGGAACGGCAAACAAAAACGCGACGATCAGTGGACTGGCGGCGAAGAGAGTTATAGGTTGCTAGAAAAAGATGGCGTGACGACACTCACTACCATGTTTGATGTTCCATCAGAATTAAAAGAATTGATGAGCAATAGTTATCCGAAGGCTTTGGAGCGGGTTAAGGTTTTGGCAGAAGAGAAAGACTAATAAACAGACTACCGCCCATTCCGCACCCGATGCGGACACCCCTGCCAGCAGCAAGGCCGTCGCTTGCCAGCAAGTAAGTCGATCTCGGTTCGCTCTATGCGGCGCTTTCGCGTTTCTTTTAGTTTCGCTTCTTCGATCCAGCAGATCCATTCGTTGCGGGCGAGAAGTGTCAGGCTATTCCAGGCGGATGTGATCAGTGTGTCGCTTGTGAGCGTTTTGCGAAGATCGGTTGGCACGGTGTGGACGGTGCCGCTGAGAAGTGTCTGCTTATTCACGGTAGTAGTATACCATTGTAAGATGGTACGTATTCTCAATTATATTTCAGGAGCTCGATAATGGATTCGCAAATCACAGTCAAAGCAGTCATTCAGCGACCGGACGGAAAATTTCTTATTGTCCGAGAGGGTAAGCGTTGGCAAGCAGTTGGCGGACGACCTGAAAAGGGCGAAAATCTCGAAACCGGTCTACGCAGAGAAACGCAAGAAGAGACCGGCATTGTTAACCTTGAAGTCGGCAAGGTCGTGCATGTTGATGAATGGTTTAGTAAGCCAGAAGGCGATTTGAAGCACATTGTGGCGCTCTTTTATCACTGTAAAACAAACACTGAACAGATTATTTTAAGTGATGAACATGAAGAGTATGCGTGGGTCACTGTGGACGAGCTTGATCGGTATGTGGATAGTATGGAAAAAGAAATCATGCAGGCAATTATCGCAGCAAGCACCGAATCGGGAGACTAAAACGCATGAAGCTAGGCAACCATTGAAAGTAAAGGCAAGCTGATAAGTGAATTTCAGTTAACAAAAGAGAAATAAATATTTAATAAATTTGCTCTTAATAAAGCTCTTTATAGGGGTATTGTTTTCGGTCACATTAAATTTTGACAAAGCGTTGTAAAAACACCCTATTTTAAAACTATTATCAGAAATAAATAGTCTATTCTAAAGCACCGCTTTCGATATATGATGACAAAAACTAGGAAGTGATACGAAAGCAGAGGGTGTGGATGCGCAAGCTGAAATGGTTGGGTGGTCATTTTAGTACTCGTAAAATGGAGCTGGGGAGCGGGCACGCAGGCTCTGCTCGTCCTGTTGACGTAAAAGCGCGAAAGCTCTCAAAGCGAGCCATTCTTATTACGCTGGCTATCATTATTGTCGCGCAGCCAAGTGCTCAAGGTATTGGCGGTTTAATTATTGGCTACTTCGAGCAGCAGGCGAAAATTCCTCGAGCGTTATCAAATGCCCAAGCTCCTAAAGTTGCACCAGCGGCAGACGTTGGGCTGCCAAGTGAGCTTGCAAAGCTCCCTTCACCGATTAGCGAAGACCTCATTGCGACTCAAGACACATTAAAAAACGGACGCAAAAAAGATAGCACCCATGTAAAACTGCTCGATGAAGAACGAACTGAGAACCAGCGTGTCTTTTTGAATAAAGATGGCACACACAGTCTTGAACAGAGCATGCAAGCCACCAGCTATAAAGATGGTGAGACTTGGAAAGATGTCGATACGACACTTGCGCAAGACGCTAAAACGGGCAGCTGGACAACAAAAGCCAACAAGTGGAAAGTCACCTTTAAGCAAGTTAGTAGCAGCACGGCGATTGAACTGAGCCAAGGCTCGCAGACGGTGCGCATGACGCCCGTTGGCGGCAAAGCCGTGAAGCCAAGCGTTACTACGGAAGGTCAGCATCAGTTGGTAACGTATAAAGATGTTTGGCCAGGAGTTGATTTACGCTATACCGTGTATGGTTCGTCACTCAAAGAAACGATTTGGATTAGCAACGCAAAAGCGGTACATGCATTTGATTTTAAAGTAACAGGCACGAGCTTATCACCGCGACTCGATGGCACAAAAGGTTTCCAGCTTGACGGTGAATTATCGAGCTTTCGACTTGAGGCGTCAACCGTTGCCACGGCCAAAGATGGTGTGCTTGGCGGCCAACCGTATGTGACGCAAACGGTTGATGGCTCAACTATTCATGTATCGCTCGACGACGACTGGTTTACTAAACTGACGCCGAGCGCTTTCCCAGTAGCAATCGATCCAACCTTCACTACCTATTCAGGCACTAATAACCAATACATCAACTACCGTCATGATGGCTATATCTGCTATGCAGGGCAAGGCTGTAGTAATAGCGTTGGCAATAATCACCCAAACTATATTTGGCGTTTTGGTGCGCATGTTGATTATTCGGCGATTAATAATCCTAACTATTTTATTACCCGTGCGGTTGCAAGCCTGAGTATGGTGACGCCAGGTTCGGTACCAAACCCTGGTACGTATGGTGCGCAGCCAATTTACGTACATCGCATGACGGGTGTTGGCTATAACAGTTATGACGATGCCTATGGCGTATATTCGGCTTCGATCGCCAACGATGGCCCGATTGAGATGACCGATTATTACCGTAATGCAATCGCGAACAACGATTTTGATAGCTGGATGATGTTTACTGGTAACGAAACAGCAACTTATAGCTATAAATTATTTGATTATTCAACGACGCGTGTCGACTTCGCCTATGATAAATTGCCTGATGCAAGTACGCCGCTCACGCCAGCCGACAAAGGTATTGTCACCTCGACGCAGCCGTTCTTGACCGCTGGCACCGCCACTGATCCTGACGGTGACAACGTGAAATATCGCTTCTTGGTAGCGACTGGAAGCAATGCTGAGTCTGGCATGGTGGTGAAGTCTGATTGGCTCGATTCGCCACAGTGGACAGTCACCGATAACTCGCTCAAAGATGGCACGACGTATTACTGGAAGGTACAGACTTGGGATAGTGTCGATGCTGGCATTAATGGCGGACGCAAAGGTTCGTGGCGCGACAGCGTGGTGCGCTCGTTTAAAGTTGATTACCGTAACGGTAAAGACGCGACACAAGCCTCTGACGCAGTTGGGCCGGTCTCGACTGATTTGGCAACCGGCAACGTTACCACAAGCATGAGTACACATTCGATGTCGGCACTTGGCGGTACGGTTGGGCTGGGCATTGATTATAATTCGCCAGTGCGTTCACGTAATGGTTTGGTCGGACAATACTGGAACGACTCGGCGCAGTGCGCGTGTTTCCCGAGCACTGCACCAAACATGACACGTGTTGACGGTGCGGTTGATTACGATTGGCAAAGTGGTTCGCCGCAGCCGGGCACTATTACGACTGATAACTTTTTGGCACGCTGGACTGGCTACTTTGTCGCACCGCTCGATGGTACCTATCAGTTTGGAGCTGATGCTGATGACGGTGTACGCATTTTCTTGAATAATAGCAGCACGGCGACGTTGGATAGCTGGGGCTATCAATCACCGACGAAGCGATACGGTGCAACTGGCGTGACACTCACGGCTGGACAAATCATACCGATAACGGTTGAGTATTTTGATTGGTCGCAGGGCGCAAAAATGCAGCTCTATGTGAAGGGCACGCAGTTTGTTGACGCGCAAACCAACCCAACGGGCGAGCGCAAAGTGTTAACCGATTGGCTACAAACCGGCGTTCGGCCGATTGCGACGCCGCATGGTCTGGCGGGCAAGTACTTCTATTCTGATAATAACGGTGCCTCGCCGACATTCCCAGCCAACGGCACTGACCGAGTATTTTTGCAGCGCACTGATCCGTCGATTACGTTTAATTGGCAAACAGGCGCGCCCGCACCTGGTGCTCCGGCTGATAATTTTATGGTGCGTTGGACAGGCTTTATCACGCCGACGGTCACTGACACTTATAATTTTCAGACGATTGCCGATGATGGCTCGCGAGTATTCTTAAATAATTCAACGACGCCGATTATCAATAATTGGGCCGATCAGCCAGGAACGACCACTACCAGTAGTGGTATCACCATGAACGCCGGTCAATCATATCCAATTACTGTTGAATATTACGAGCACGGAGGTAGTGCTATGGCGGTGCTGCAAATGAAGGGCTCGGCAACGAGCGCTACTTACTCTGATGTGCCATCATCAATACTAACGCCGAACTTATCCGTTTTGCCGGACGGTTGGAAGTTGAGCCAAGACGCCGAAGGTGATGTCAGCTATGATTTTGCCAACGTTAACGCTAATAGTGTCGTGCTGAGCGATTCGACAGGTGAAACTCATGAATACAAATGGAACCCAGCTGGCACAAGCGGTAGCTATAGCCCGCCAGTCAACGAAGATGGTAACCTGACGCGTAATGCCGACGGTACCTTAACGCTGCAAGATTCCGATGGTAAAACTTACGTCTTTAACACGAATGGTACGCTCGCAAAAGTGACCAATCCAGTTGACGATATGCGTCCAGCGGCAATTCAATACGTGTATGGCACCGATAGTGATGCGACCAATCCAACAGTTGTTCATTTGCGGCAGGTTGTCGATGGCGTTAATTCGGCACGTAATGCTCAAGTGTATTACGCTGGGCAAACAGGCTGTCCAAGTGTGCCGTCGGGCTTTGTGACGACGCCAGCCAATATGGTCTGCGCGGTTAAAACAACCGATGGGCGTCAAACACAGTTCTTGTACGCTAATGATGCAACAGGTGCGCCACGGTTGGCTCGTTTAGTATTGCCGGGCAATGCGATTACCGATTACGGCTACGATGCGGGTGGCTTAGGCTTGCTGACGCAGCTCCGTGATTCACTGGCAAATGATGCTATTGCCGCTGGTGTACGTACCCAAGATGACACGGTGACAACGCAGGTCAGTTATGATGCGATTGGCCGTCCGCAGAGTATTACGATGCCCGCAGCGACCACGGGCGCCACGCGCCAAGCGCACAGTTATGACTTTAAAGCGATTGACCCACAAGCTCCGGCTGCTGGCACCCCGCGCCGTGGGTTTACATTAACTCATGTTGCTGGCGCGACTGAGCCGGTTGGCTATACGCGCCGAGTTGATTACGACACAACATACCGCACAGTGAGCGAGTATGATGTGGCGGGTTTGCAATCGCAAACTGAGTGGGATAGTGCTAAAGATTTGCAGCTTTCAAGCACCGACCCGGCCGGATTAAAATCGACCACTAAATACGACTTTGCCGACCGTGCCACCGACCAATACGGTGCCGCACCGGCTGCTTGGTTTGACACGACCGCTGGCGCTACTTATAACATTCCAACCAGTACATATGCATCACAAGTACCGCACACCCAAACTGGCTACGACGAAGGTATCAACAGTTTGGCGGCAACATACTATAACTTTAATGGTACCAGCAAAACACTGACGGGTACGCCGATTAGCCATGGCACGGGCATTGGTGGTACTGGTGGCAATATTATACGCACATGGGGCGCAACTGTTCCGGTGACGACGACCACTGGTAATGGCAATACTGGCTGGGGCGTGCGATTGACGGGCGATATAAAATTGGATGCTACCGGCACCTATAATTTCAGAATCTACAGCGATGACGGTGCGCGACTCTATGTCGATAACCAGTTGTTGATTAACGACTGGGCCGACGGCGCGGTGCGCTCGCGTGCGATTAATACTGGCCTAACGCTCAACAACACGGTTGCAGGTAGCTACCACTCGATTCGGCTTGAATATTACAACAAAGCAAATGCCGACAACGATGCCGCACTCGGTCTATACATGACGGCGCCAGGCGGTAGCGAAACCGAAGCACTGGGAAGCATACTTTCGCCGCATTATGGGTTGGGGACTAGTCAGAGGACGTTTGATTCTAGCACTATTGGTGACGCATCGATAAGTACCAACTATGGTTCTAGTCCAGAGCTCGGCTTAGCGCAATCGCGAACGCTCGACCCGACGGGGCTCAACTATACCTCTTCGACAGCCTACGAAACGCAGGGTGCAACCGGTTCGTACCTTCGACAAACGGGCAAAACTTTACCTGGTGGCACGCAAGCAAACTATAGCTACTATGGTGCGGCTGAGATGCGCGCCAATCCATGCGATGCGACAAAGACCTACACACAGGCAGGCATGTTAAAGACAAAAACTGAGCTTGGCCTCGCTGGAACAAACGTTGATAAAACGACTGAAACTGTCTACGATGACGCCGGGCGTATTATCGCTACTCGTCACAATGGCGATGCCTGGACGTGCACCACTTATGATGACCGTGGTCGCGCAACGCAAGTACAAATCCCGAGTATTAATAGTCAAGCATCACGCACGGTTACTAACATCTATGCCGTTGGTAGTAACCCACTCATCGTAAGTAGTAGCGATAGCGAAGGCACTATCCAAACCACCAGTGACTTACTTGGTCGCACGCTCAGTTACTCCGACACTTATCAAAACGTCACCACCACAACATATGACACAGTTGGCCGCATGGCTTCACGCTCGGGCCCGCTTGGCAATGAAGAATTCGTTTACAACAACTACAATCAACTCACCGCTCAAAAGCTAGACAGCACCATACTTGCGTCGCCAAGCTATGATGCATATGGCCGCCTTGTCAGCGTCACCTATCCAACTGCAGGAGCTCAGGCCTTGGCTATTTCCCGTGACACCCTCGGCCGCACTAACGGCATGACCTACACTCTCGGCAATGGTACAACCCAAGTTGCAGATTCAGTTACACGGAGCCAATCTGGCCAAATTATTTCTGGAACCGAGAATGGTGCGGCAAAAACCTATAGCTATGATAAAGCCGGTCGTCTAACCGCCGCCACGATTGGCGCCCACAGCTACATCTACGGCTTCGGCACTGTAACAGGCTGTGCTGCCAGCGACAACATCAACGCTGGTAAAAATGCCAACCGTACTTCAATGACCCACACCGTTGGCAGCGCAACCATGACTACAAATTACTGCTACAATGCCGCCGATCAACTTACCAGCTCGACCGACCCAAGCCTGACAACTCCTAGTTACGATGCTCATGGCAATACTACTTTCCTTGGTAGTGGTGCCGCTCGCACCGAATTCCGCTACGACAGTAGCGACCGCAATTCGGCGATGCTGCAGAATGGCGGGGCAGTCGAATCCTTCTACTCCCGCGATGTCCAAAACCGCGTCAAATACCGCAGTGAAGATCACCAAGGCGCCAACCAACAGCAAACGTGGTATGGTTTTTCTGGTGCTGGTGATGCGCCTGACTTTGTCCGCCGTGCTGACTGGACAATAACCGAAAAGTACGTACAACTTCCTGGTGGCGTATTACTTACGATCCGTCCAACTCAAACAACCGCCGCTCAACAAAAAGTCTTCTCCCTTCCTGACATCCACGGTGACATCCTCGCCACTACCGACGCCACCGGAGCAAACCCAACCACCTTCCAATACGACCCCTTCGGCCAACCCATATCCACATCCACTCCCGACAACGCCCCCACCGGCACCAACTACGCCTGGGTTGGCCAACATGAAAAGATGACGGAAACTGACTTTACACTCAAACCCCAGCAAATGGGTGCTCGTGTTTACATTGCTAGTCTTGGACGGTTCCTCCAAACCGACCCTGTTGAAGGTGGCACGGAGAATAACTACGTGTATCCTCCAGATCCAGTTAATGACTTTGACCTTGATGGTAACTTTGGTTGGGGTGATACCCTGAAGCTAGTAACGAATGTTGCAAGTGTCGCTTCGTTTATTCCAGGGCCAATTGGGGTGGCGGCTAGTGCAGTGGCGGTAGCAGGTTATGCTGCACAAGGTAATTACGCGGAGGCGGCAGTCGCGGCGACAGGCTTGATTGGGCTCAGAGTTGCAGGAGCCGCAGTAAAGGCATCTATAATGGCCGCATCAAAAGTAAAAACAGCTAGTGCGCTAGGGAAAACTTTAACTGTTGCCAGAAAAACAATTAAAGAAGTAGATACTTTATCAAGATATAATGCGAAGAGAATTTCGTTTGGTCCTGCCGCTTCATACTATAATAAAGGCATGGCCGGGAGGATACCTTATCATTTTGAGATAAACTGGTCAAAGAGAAAAATTTTTCTCGAGAATGTAAGTAAACCAAAACCATTTAGGACAATATTTTGCAGAGGTAAAGGATGTTATTAACTGATATAAAATCACGCATGGACAAACTAAACAAAGAAGCTAACGATCTTCAAGTCGATCACACTATAGAGTCAGATAGGAAATCTTACAAAACAACATATACCGATGGCCAAGCTGTTTTTATTGTTAATGCTGATATTTATGCTTCAGGCTTTGCTGGTTTGGGAGAGCCTGATACATTTGACTTAAGTGCGATTGTTCGAGTGAGCGGTAATAGCTACTGTTTCATGTTTTCTGAAGAACCGCAAACTCAATTAGCTTCTGATTTTGAAGATATAAATGTGATGATGAAAAATATATTCAAGGGATCGTACAAGCTTAGCGAACGAAAGATCGCTAAGTTATTTAGTCAAAAAATTTTGCTAGTAGCAGGGGCTAGTGGAGAGTTCCAGCTTCCGCGGACAAAGTAAGAATCCTTCTA
>CAIJKY010000007.1 GCA_903821365.1 uncultured bacterium
CGCCATTCTTAATATTCAGTCTTTCGCTAACATTTGTTTTTTCTTTATTATTGTAATTTATATAGTAGCTTGCAAATTTTGCATTATCACTTTGATAATCAAAGCTCAAAAAATAGTCTGCTCCCGACTGAACCCCAATAGGATTTGGGCCAGTACATGCAACGTGATTTCTAGCATAAAGCAACAAAGAAGATGTACCGTCCGTCGACTTACCCGATTGGCTCATGGATATATCAGGGTTCTTGTCGTAAGCATAGCAATCGCCCACGCTCTGTTGCCATAGCCCATCTTCAAGCGATCCGTTAGGCACTAGATTTGTGTTGGTTACTTTTGGATCATAGTAAGTAAATTTTGAGTCCGCCAAACTAGCGTTCATAACGAATCGCTCGCTAAGGTCATTTTTGTTTGGGCGAGTATCAATGCTTGCTTGATTAAGCGGGAATGTCGTTACTTTAGCCTGGCTTTTATCAATGATATAACTGTTATTAGCACCTTTAAAGTTCTGTAGCGTCACAGATAGTTGGCCTTGAGTGATATTTGCACGAGTAATGTTCTCAAAAATGTCATCAAGTTTGACATCACCATTCTCGATCTTACTAAGTGGCGGCGTATAATAAAAATCTTTAGACAGTATTGAGTTAGTAAAAGAGTATTTCTCTGATAGGTTTGTAGCTGAGTCAAGTGTGAATATTGTATCTGTAGTTTTTGCATATGGCGTCTGCTTAGCATTCTTATATAAATTCAATGCTCCATTGGCATAGGACTGAGTCTTAGTAAAATTAACGGCATCTGTTTGAACATGCTCGTCCTCACAGCCTAGGATATAATCATATGAATTCAGCTCTACTTTATCTAAATCTGCATCTGGAACTCGCTTGAGTTGCGCATATGTAGAGATCAGTATCTGGTTAAGCTCCACAAAAGTTGATGGGCTGTCCTTCGAGAATCCAGCACAGTTTTTTCCACTCACGTACAAGATGCTCTTGCCCGTTAAGTCTGCTTTACTAAGTTGTGTTAGCTCAGATATTTTACGAGGAGCCACTAATTTGTTGTACATGTCGAACACTAAATACGATCCGCTTACGACAATAAGGCCAAGCATCGATATTGCAAGCGGTTTAGTGTATTGTTTGTACTTAAAATTATTCAGAGCGATTACCGCCAAGGCAGCAACACAAATAGGAATATACAGTTGCCACTTTAGAGGTGACCTGAACATCCATCCTCCCGGAAGGCTAATCGCATATGCAATAATTTTATCAATATGAAAGAATACCCCCGTCGACAAAAGCGTGAGCAACAAAAAGCCAACCATAAATACTGCAAATCTTGCATTATCTTGTTTATTATTCCTTTTGGCTGCTATCAAATAAGCACCGAGCCATGATGCATGAAAAAGATATATTGCAAAATAATAAACTGTTTGACCACTTGCTGAATAATAGTCAAAGTCTTTTAACACATCCTTTGAAAGTGACAATGCGACATAGGGATCTCCCGTATTCGCAATCGATAAAAGATCAGTGTAATCAACAGGCTCGTTGCTGACTTCTTGAGACAACACATCTTTGCTAATGCTCCCTATACTTGCAATCGGCAGTATTAAATAAGCATTGAGAGAAATACCCATAACAAAAACCGCTAGTAGCTCTTTCCATTTCTTCTTAACAATTTTTGAGTTTTTTCGAGCTCTATAGATAAAATACAGGAGAGTTATTCCAAGATTAAGCGTAAATGTAAATGGATGTATTAACGACAGGTTGAGAAAAATCACTAATAACAACAGCAATCGTGCATCAGATTTATCAAAGAATTTTTTAACTACTAACAGACATAGCGGGAGTAAAGCCGCAGCGAACACTAACCCCAATTTCGCAGTATATCCTAAAAATACAGGGTTAAACGTAAATATAAGCGCACCAATAATCGATATATACGTCTTCTTTGTGTTCAAGAAATATTTCGAGAATACATAAAAAGATACAAAGATGATTATGTAGCTACTGAATAGATACGCATAAGCGGTAAACAGATTATCGGATATGCCAAATAAACCAATGCTTAGAAGCCTAGCCGGAAGGCGAATTATGCCGTCTAAATTTAAAGCTCCGCTTTGATAAGACCATACAAACAAGTACTTAAATAAGTAGATGAAAAAATCAAACGGAAATATAAAATCGCCGGAAGATATAAAGTTCATGCTAAATGACTCGTTTGTGTTCTTGATCTATAAATAGCTGAATGTCTTCTGTCTTAAGTGTTTCTATTGAGTATGGCTCTACAGTTGGATTGATTTCCTGTAGGACCTGACGTACCTTATTATCATACACTATAGGCATAAACGATATCCCTGCGGCATGTGCAGTGATGATTACATGATACTGAGGAGCAACCACGCAATAACTTGCACCCTCCATAAATTCTGAGTACAACTCTAGCGGATTAAAGATTGGACTGAATGTTGTGACATTATTAAACTTTTTAGCCCAACTACGTATCAACGCATCATTATGTGCATCTTCTTTCGCTGATTCCAAAATGGCGACTGTGAACTTCTTTTCTGGATTTTGTTGGATAAGTTTTTCTACTGAATTATTATAGTTATCTTGCTTAGATTTCTTCATTCTTCTTAGAAAAATAAGTACTTCAGTTGATTGTGGAATAATTTTATTAACCCGCTTATATCGCGTTAAATCAATGTGATTCATGTATGCAGATATATCTTTGTCACGAATGGTGGATTTTTTATATTTTATAAAGTTTTTATATGACTCGTCGTCTCTCGCAAATATCTTGTTTGCAGCTTTGGACGCGAGATAGGCGCTTCTGTGGCCTAATTTTGGAGTCGAGTTGTAGTAGCCTACGCCAAGTAAATACACTTTTTTGAAAAAAACATAACGAAGTACAAATAATAGAGTACTGAGTAGGAGAATATTTTTATTTACGTCCAAGCCCCACAGGCCACCACCTCCGATAATAATATTCCTTGAGGTTAACATGCCGATCAAAACTTGCGCCCTATCAGTGCCTTCAACAAGTTTTACACCTTTGAATTCTCGATGCATAGTAGGATAGTTAGAAATATTAAAATACGAAACTTTAACATTTTGACTCTTTTTTGCTTCAAAGATGTTCGCCAACACTTCTAGAAGCAGCTCGTCTCCATAATTGCCGCCCCCATAAAAACCTGTCAGAAAACTGTTATCTAAGTTAGTTTCTTTCAGGAACGTGTACAGATCTTGTTTTCTCTTCATTAGTGAGACCTTGTTTAGCGGAATTATTATTCATTGCGTTATGTAAAACTGCAATATGTTTTGACCAAGCGTATTCTTGTTTAACTTTTATCCACGCACTAGCGCCAAGAGAGTAAGATAGTTCCGGATGCTTAATGATCTTATCAATACAGTCCAAAAACGATGCATCATCTCCAAATTTATAAAATAAACCATCGATATTATTTTGAAAGTACCGTGCAGCACCGCAATCATCTGGGATGATGAATGTCCCAGCATTTGAGGCAGCCTCTAGAGCGGGTAGTCCAAACCCTTTTTCTTGGCTGAAAATTATGGCTGCACTAGCTTTTTGATGCAAGTTATTAAGCTCACCCTCTGAAACTTCTCCCAGTATTTCTACTCTATCAGCCATATTCAAGCTCTTCAGTGTACCTAATACTATCTTTTTGTAATCATCCTGTATCCACTTCCCTGCAACTTTAAGACGAAAACCTTCTATTCTACTCGTAAGTGTGAGTAGTTGTTCTAGATTTTTACCGTGCTTCCAAGCTGATGCTACCAAAAAGAAGGGTTCTCTTGTTGTCGGTGGTGTTTCTATCGCATTTCTGCCTGGAGAAATATAGAAAACTTTAGCAGGATCTTTAACAATACTGGTTAAGAACTTTTTGTGATCATCACCTTGCACAAAAACCGCAGATGCATTATTGAGTATTTTTTTATCAATATAAAGCCCGAGGGGTGTGAGTGTTTTTAGCATTTTGCCTTTTGCTGATTCCCCGTATCCATTCTGCAAAATATAACTGATTGGATCATGGACATACATGCCGTATGGAATATTAAACTTAGCACCAAGCGCTTTTGCGCTAAACGTAGTGTATGAATTATGACTAATGAGATAATCGTATTGAAAATCTTTTATAAATTTGTTGAGCAAAATTGGATATGTAAGGTGAAATAGCGAGAAGAACGAGAAAAAAGGCATTCTAAACGAAAACCTAAAAAATTTCGGTATCTTAGAATCTAAATGTATGACATTGATACCGTCGAGCAGTTCATTGAATGCCATAGGAGTCTCATAGTCCTTCGATAAGACGAGTAGATCTGCCTGAATACCGGCATCTCTGTATGCTCGAACTTCTTCGATAGCAATCTTTTCAACACCGCCAATGGTTATGCGGTCAAGTAGCACTCCGATGCGCATTATTTGCCTTTCTCGGTACTTACGCGTGGCGAAAACACATACCCCAACGCCCCCGCCCCAAACTCACAAGTTTTCATAAACAACATTGCGATGCCCATATGTGGCTGTTTAAACAATTGTTTCGGCTTTGAAAAGAACAATTTATACCGCTCAATTGGTCCCTGTTGGGCGCCGAGCTTAGACTTAACGGGATTAGCTTTCAAGTACGACGTTGCGTGTTGAGCATAATAGTATTTCTTCTTTAATGTCTTGCCGAGGTTAATTCGGCCTTCGTTGTGTCGAATAAATGCATCGATTGCTACAATTTCACCGAGTTTCTCGGCGCGCTGCGATAAATCCCAGTCTTCACCACTTACGAGTGTCTCATCGTAGCCTTTAAGCTGGCGAAAAACGTCCATCTTGAAACAACGAGCGGCTTCGATCCATGGCACATTGACATAAAATGAGCGCTCGAGCCGTTTGCATTGTGCCCAAAAACCTTCGCCAAATGACTCTTCATGGATCACGACACCGCTGGCATCTTTATTGACGCCAAATGTCGTCACGCACTCTGAGACAACTGTCGGTGCAAGTTCCATGTCGGAGTCGATAAACATAATGTAGTCGCCTGTTGCGCGTGCTGCTGCGTCATTACGCTGTGCGGTGCGCTCAGGACCTTTGGTGTAAGCGTGCTTGGTGAACTGCTTGGCGATTTCAAGAGTTTTGTCAGTCGAGAAGTTATCAACCACAATCAGCTCAACATTTGGATACGTTTGCTTTTGGATCGAACGCAGGCAGGCATGCAAAAAAACAGCGCTGTTTTTTGTAGGGACTATCACCGACACCAATGGAACTGGTGTTGATGTGGTTTCATGGCTCATATGCGAACAACTTTCTTAAAATCTTCATAACACTTATCAAAGGTAATCCGTCGGCTCCATTGCCAGGCATTAGTGCGAAGCCGGTTGTAGGTGAGTCGGTCGTTAAGCACATCCACTATTCTATCAGCTAAGGCAATTGGGGTGTTGGCTATGGCAAGATACCCTGTCTCACCGTTACGAATACTGTCTCGTAATCCGTCTGAATTGTAGGCGACGGCCGGTGTTCCTTGACTATTCGCCTCGGTCACCACCAAACACCAGCCCTCTTTAATGCTCGTCACCGCAACGACATGTGATTTTTGCATCACTTCGAGCTTAGTGGCATACGGTACACGACCTAAATACTCGATATCAGCCGCGAACGGACTGCGGCGAATGTATTCCAAAACTTCTTGACCGTATTCACCGTTGGCGCTACCGACAATCTTAAGCTGAAGATCGGGCATTTTGAGTTTGGCGGCTTCAAAGGCTTTTACCTGATGGAGCGTTTGTTTCATGGCACGCATTGCACCAAGCGACAGCATGGTCGGCTTATCAAACTTGGCGACAGTCTCGATGTTGGCAACTGGCTGCATTTGGATGCCTTCACTAATGATGTTAATATCGTTGCTGTTAAAACCGCTTTTAACTAAGTCTTCTTTAGTGCTATTGCTCACTGTGATGACACCGGCGCCAGATTTGCTTAAAAGTAAGTTTGCGCTTGGTTCAAGTACATTGTAGCCGAGCACGTTGAGCGGAAACTTAGTCTCATAGTGCCAAATCTCTCGAGCGAGTTGATGATAAAACAAGTAAAAGCTCGGCCGTTTGCCGTGAGTGTTTTTGCCGCCAAAAAGGGCCGCAAAATAAGGTGCTGTGTTGACCGCCTCAACCACAACGTCGTAGTTGCCGCGTAGATTACGGATATAGTAACGAAGTGCTTGAAACGAGTGAAAATAACGATTGCGGCCTACACGGATAAAAGTGATGCCGTCAATAACTTCTTTGTGAGGTGCGCCCTCGTATTCGGCAGTAAGTATAGTGACTGCATGGCCCTCTTGGACTAAACGTTTCGAGATCTCCATTAACACCACTTCAGCGCCACCGCTTGCTGGGTGTTTATGGTCCTTCCAGCTTAGCCACAAGATCGAGCTCATCGTATCGGCCGCTCCGTATCATTGCCACCGCGCTTGCGGCGCACAACGTACAGTGGACGGTTGAAAACTTCGGCGTGGATCGCTTCGATGTACCGCGCAATCAAGCCTAAGCTGCTCAATACCATGCCCATCAAAAAGACAGTGAAAATAGCGAGCATTGCAACATTCGAAATCTTGAGCTGCATTGCATCATGAAATACATAATTTTCAAAAATGATAAACACACCGAGTAAGCCAGCGAACAGTGTTAGGCCGACGCCGAGATAGCCGGCAAAGCGCAAAGGCGCCATACTGTGCGAAGTGATACTGTTGAGTGCAAGATTGATAAGCTTTTTGGTGCTATACGCGGGAGTACCAGTAGCTCGTTCGTCGGGCTTAAATTCGATATACTCTCGATCAAAGCCAAGCCAGTCGATCAGGCCGCGGTTGATACGTGAACGTTCAGTAAAACGATTGAATTCGTTCACAACGTGACGATCGAGTAAACGGAAATCGGTAGAGCGAGGCACGATATCAACGTCCGAGATACGTGCCATCAAAATATAGAATAGCTTTGAGCCCCAGCTTTTGATAAGACCTTCGTGCTCGTCTTGACTGCGAACGCCAACCACCACATCAGCACCAGCTTCCCAGCGACGAACGAAATCAGGAATGTAGGCAGGCGGGTGCTGCATGTCAACATCAAGAATAACCACCGCCTCGCCAGTCACTTCTTGCATACCAGCAGAGACTGCCGCCTCTTTACCAAAATTACGAGAAAAACGAACGAATTTTACCGTGAGGTTTTTAGTGTTTGTTAACTTGTCTATAGCGGCGGCGGTGCCATCGCGGCTGCCGTCGTCGACGTAGATAAGTTCACAATCATAGTCGGCCATGTCTTTTTTAGCAAAAACTGCTTTGACCGCTTCGTACAACAGGGGTACATTTGCCTCTTCGTTGTACGCTGGTGTCATGACCGAAATAACAGGCCTTTTGCCTGTTGTTGTTGAAATACCTGTCTTTTTCACACTTTGCTTGTCCACGGTTTACTACTTTACCAGAATTTTAAGGATAAAGCTATAGTGGTTGCCACAAAGTTTGTGTGAAATTTCTTCTAGCGAGCACCCGCTAACTTATATCCACGTGCTCGGTATGCCGTCCAGACCACCATACAACCAAGCAGCGTAAAGCTTCCGATCGCGAGACTGGTGATAATCGCCGTGATGCCGTTATGATTTGTCACGAACATGAAGGTTGTGACAACTGCACCGATTGCCAATGGCACTGTAACAAAATAATGACGAAGCGCTACATGGTACTGTGATAGCAACGTAGCGAGCGATATCGCCATGATTGCAGCGCTCAGCAGAGGCAGGCTTGAAGCATAGGCGTCATACCGTGGCCCCATAAGTGTGTGAATGACAAAGTGCGGAAATAGTGAGAAAACAAGCAAAGCGCTACCACCAAGTGCTGATACGAGCGCAATCGAGCGGAGTAACAAGGCGATATTCTTGGCCGGCGTCTGGCCAACCTTTACCGATGCAAGCAATACTAAACCAACCGAGCCGGTAAGGTAAAAGATAATGCGGGCAATAGTTGAAATGCCACCATAGAGCCCAGCTTCTGTTGGCGAGAGGTAGTATTTAACCGCAATCGAGTCGATGGCCACCATTGTGGTTGTAATGAGTGAGGTCGCGAGCACAAATACCGCAAACTTCATATGTGGGCGAAGTATGCTCCACTCTGGCGTGCGGCGTGACGACTTTATCTTACGATAGCCAAGCTTGCGTGCTCGTTGCGCCGTATAGACCAGCCCAATAAGTTGTGCGAGCAGAATACCAGTAATAGCACCCGCCACCTGAAAGCCGACATAGACCAAGATAACCGAAAGTATAAGCTTTGCACCAGCTGCTGCTGCCGATGTCGCTGACGCTGCTTTAAAGTCTTTTTTCGCACGAAGAAAGGCGCCAGTAAACGCTGGCGGTACACTTGCGAGAAAGATTAAACCAAGAATAATAAATGGAATCGGTGAATCAAACTTCAGTCCAGCCTGCAAACTTGGTGCAATAATGATTGTGATAATAAATAAGCCGAGGCTAATAAGCAGCGAGAATTTCTCAAGTTCGCTTAGTACGGCGTTTGCCTTATCTGCATCCTTTTCATTGACAACGATATTGGTCGCCACCAGCCCAAGCACTTGCAGCAAAATAGTTGCTTGCATAAATAGTGACACGAGCACTTGCAGCTCACCGAAAGACTCGGTTGGCAGCAGCCGGCCAAGAACTGGATAATACAAGTAATTGAGCACTGCGACAATCAAAGATCCGATAAAAAAGACGAGGTTTTGTCGTAAAAATGGGCTTTGACTGGCGCGGACTAGCTTGTCTTTCATGACCCTACTTAATCACAGTACCGAAGAGAAGGCCAACACCATAAGTGACGACCGAGGCAAAAATAATAATAAGGAGCTGACGGATGGCGCTCTTAGCCGGGCTGTTACCGCCTGATTTACCAACAAAGGCGCCAACAGCAA
Source organism: uncultured bacterium (assembly GCA_903821365.1). Lineage (GTDB taxonomy): Bacteria > Patescibacteriota > Saccharimonadia > Saccharimonadales > Saccharimonadaceae > CAIJKY01. The sequence goes on from CAIJKY010000007.1 coordinate 8,940, forward strand.
GACCACCGATACAAGTGAAGACGATGGATAATATAATTGCAGTCGCACCGCCACCGAAGAACCATGGAGCGAGCGCAACAAGCGAGCCCGCAGTAAACAGTAAGAATGAAGAGATAGCCGCGGTCCATGGAGAGCCGAGCTCTTCAGGGTTAACGCCTAGCACACTCGATGAAAACCGGTTGAAAAGGTGGTGATCATTTTGTGATATTTCGTTTGCTGCAATGTGCGCTGTTTTGGTGGTAACACCGCCTTTTTCAAGCTCATCTTGAAGTTGCTCGGTCATGAGCACACGATCATCTTTTACCATTTGCTTGAGATCTTTGAGGATGCCTTGAAACAGTTCTACCTGTGAACGTACTGATATCCACTCGCCCGCTGCCATCGAGATAGCTCCGGCGATTAAGCCTGCAAAGCCTGCAATAAGCACAGCGTGCTTGCTACTACCTGCACCGGCGACCGCAAGCACGATACAAAGTGTACTGACAAGTCCATCGTTGACTCCAAGTACAGCCGCGCGTGCTGCCCCGCCTTGAACCTGGGCAGCACGGCGCGCCAAAAGTAGACTGTCTTGTTTTTTGCTATTTGATTCCATTCGTCCTATCGTACCATACTTAACAGATTGAACAAGGCTCTCGTAAAAAGCTTATGAGCGGTGCTGTTCGTTGCCTTGGCTGTATTGTCCATCGGCATTCGGCATTTGATAGCCTGTGGTTTGTTGTGGAGCTTGCGGCGCAGCAATTTGTGGCGTCGGTGCTTGAGCGGCTGGCTGAGCATATGGATTATTTGCAGGATCAGAGTGTACATATGGCGTTGTGGCTTGTTGAGCAGGTACATACTGCTGGGCAGGTGGCTGTGGCACATACTGTTGTTGCTGCGGATACTGCTGTACTGGCTGCTGAGCATATTGTTGCTGTTGACTGTATGCTTGCTGTTGAGCATATGGTAGCTGCTGGGCGTACTGTTGCTGTCCAGGCTGTTGCGGTGGTCCGTAACCTGCAACTGCAGCGGCTGGTGGAGCGTGCCGGCCACGAACCAAGAAGATCGTAAGACCAACACCCGCTATAACGATAAATGTGCCGATTGCCCCAACAAGCACTATCACCAAGTTGAAGTTATTCTGTGCAGCCGATATATCTTCAGCTGTGCCAAGCTTTGACGTGGCGAGTTCGGCGAACTTAGGCGCGAGATAGTTGGCAGGATAGCTTGCCTGAACTGCTTTAAAGTTTTTGGCGGCGGTAGTGTAGTCACCTTTTGAAAAAGCATCGATGCCTTCGCGCCAGGTCTTCGAAATTGGGCTATCGGTTTGTAGCGTAATCTTATCTTTTTCAACCAAGGCCTTAAGATCGGCAATGTCGCGTGACACACCATTACCAAAACAGTTGCCATCATTACAGTCGCCTTTTGCGCCATAGGTATTGATGCCAATTTGGTTACCGTTAGCATCGAGCGTAGGACCGCCGCTGTTACCGCTGGCAATCGGCACGCTGGTTGCGATGAGCTGATGAGCATTTTTGCTTGATTGCATGCCGATACTTTCAATAAGTCCTTGTGTCACACTTGGAACTGTCTGCTTTTCTTTTGTATCAAGCCCACCGTCAACAAAGTACGGATAGCCGATTGCAGTCAAAAGGTCGCCCGATTTAAGTTTGCTGATGCCGCCTAGCTGCACCACTGGGAACGTGCCTTCTGCCTTAAGTAGCGCGACATCAGTACCTGTGCCGTTGTCAAAGTCGTAAAGTTCAGTACCAGGTATAGTTTTTTCTTCATAGTCGAGGTCGACGAGTTTAGCTGCAATATTAGTCTTAGAAAGTGTCAAGGTCATGACGCCATCCTTCGCGGTCTCAAGCCGCAGTGGGTCATTTGAGGTCTGGATAGAGTAACTGTGAGTTTCTTTGCCGACCTTAATACGATTTGCTGGCACCAAACTGCCTATAGACTGTAGCTTGGCGATCGCATCAGGATCTTTTGCCTGCACGCCCGCAAGAAGCGCCTGAACATCTGCGGCCGTCAACACGCCCGACTTAATAAGATAGCTCAACAATGCCACAACACGGTCACGGAAAATGGTTTCATCAGTCGGGAACAATGCATATCCTGTAATCACCGAGTCGGCGCTAAATTTAGCAACATGTCCGTTTGTAGCGATATAGCCATCCTTGCTAATAAACGATCCACTGCCGATACCAGCGCTACAGCCATTCTTAACTGCTAATCCAACCGAGTTGTCAGGCATTAAGAGATCCATATCCGCACAATAGACAGACCCGATGCGCACAACAGAGGGTTGGTTCTTGGCAACGACATTAAGCACCGTCTTTGGATCGAGTTTATTTGGGACATTTGCGGTGCCTTCAGGAAGGCTCGTCGTATCGGTGTCCGTTGTTGTCGAAGGAGTTGAAGTTGCGGCAAGTTTAATCGCGCTTTGGCTGTCGGCTTTCACTAATAGGTCTGATTTTGGCGCAGTGAATTTGAGCGATTTGATGACATTGTCATACAGCCCAGCCTGACCTTGGTTACGACTATTGATGCCCTGCACCTGCACACGAATTGGGCGATCAAACTGGACGGATATGTAATCAATAACTGAGTCGTACGTCGTAATGCCGTACTGTTCATTCTTCTTTTGGAAATCAAGTCGACGGAACTTGTTGCCAGAAATAGTGATATCAGTCGTTTTGATAAGTTGATATTTACCATTGGCATCACTCCCATAGGTAAGAACCTCATTTTCAGCCAGTATATCGAGCTTCGACTTACCTTGGTTGGCAGGCAACGTCGCCGAGTCACCCCAGAAAGCTTTATTGCGGTTAGCAGTGATGCGGAGGTATGGCGGCGGCGTGTAATCACGTTTTCCAGTATCGGCTGAGATTTGAGCAACTTCACTGATAATGTACGGCCGTTTTTTGCTCCATAGGTCTTCATTTTTAAACGCAGTGCCGTTCGCATCAACGCTCTTGTTCGGATCTGTCGGCACGGCACCCGGTATTTGAGATGTCGATGACATCATGGTTGAGTCAAAACTGTAGGCGTATCCAAAATCAGAGCTGACTGTATGGAAACTACTAGCTTTGACGCTGCCATCGGTGACAATCGCTGCGGCTTCTGCACGAGTTGCATCGCTGCCGCCTGATTTTGTGAGGCGGTTACCGATCATTGCCAAGAAGACGATGAGAACGGCAATGACAACAAAACTTATGGCGAGTAATAGCTTTAGTGTCTTAGCTGTCATCGTGTGATGGCGATCACTGTGTTTGACGCGCTTAGCAAATGACGGCTTAACGCCGTTTGCGATATCTCTTGAAGGTGTGTTCATGTGTTTTTAAGTGCTATGTGAATTGATACTAGTATTACCTATTATTCTTATGCTTTTCGCCTGAAAAGTAAATGGCGAAATGCTTCACGAGCATCGATACTATTGACAATAATACAATATTAATTCATTATACATTTTACTAATTAGCTCTTTAAAATTATTTATTGGTAATTACCTGCCACAAACTACGCTGGAGAGGGAAAAAATGTCTGAAGAGTCGGATACGCACTTTCTGCTGGTCAAGTGCAACATTGCCGTCAGGAATAGCGTCGGCGAGGCTGCCTTCGACAGCAGTCGTGTCTTCGAGAAGAAGCTTGATGAGGCTGCGGCCATGGCTTTATTGCATGCGCTGTTCGGTGGTCTCAGTCGAGAAGCTCGGGTGGTACGCGACACGCCTTCCAGGCTGATCGTGCTCTTCGGCGGAGGGCTTTCCTGGCTGGTATCGCACGGATTCGATATCGACCCCGAATCAGCGCAGTACGCCAATCAGTTATTCCGTATTCATTTCATCAAAATACGGGACAGCCCCCTCTTTGATGCCGCAAAGCACAGGCTGCGTCTGTCCATCATAGACACCGGCTCCTGACAACCGTTTGTAGTGGGAGGCGACTGCGCTACATGCGCGGCCGCCAACCTCCAAGATAATTCCTAATAAGTAACCGTAGTTGCGCTCCTGCCACCAATCTCCTATAATTGCCCGGTGATAGTGGCGAGTGGCCAAGTGGTAAGGCGCCTGTTTCTGGCACAGGAGATCGAAGGTTCGACCCCTTCCTCGCCAGCCATGAGATTATACGAAAAAGCACCGACATACATCGGTGCTTTTTATGTGTGAACCTAAAATTACTATTTCAAAGTAATAGTGCGGCTAACGCTGTCCCCAACTTGCGTACCCGTTGCGGTCAGCACAAAGCTATCGCCAGTCATTGGCGCAGTGATTGTCAAGTCGCCCGTGCTCCCTATGCTCCCGTCACCACCAGCAGTTGCTTTTGCGGCTAATTGGCCGTTCACAAATAGACGAACACCTTCAAACGGTGCAAAGTTTTTACCTTTTATCGTAACTTGGCTGCCTTTGCTCACGTAATATGATGATGGTGTTAATTCAGGATAATAAGTGCCTACAGTGACAACAAATGTGCTCATGCTTCCACTTGTTTGCCCCTTCACGACAAATGTCTGCTTAGTGTTCGCTTGGTTGTAGGCAACCATACGATTTGGTGTCTCAAACTTGCCTTGAGCATCGGCATGAACATTTAACTCAGATGTATTACTTGTCGTATTGACGACCGAGATAGCCTCGCCAGGCTTAAACGAAGTACCCGAGATGCTTAAGCCATGTCGTGGCAATACGTAATACGAAGATGGCTGAGCAACACCGTAATAGCGCCCAACGCCATACTTTGCTACGGCGGTGTCATTGTATGTCGTGCCCGTTGCCTTGACGTCATACGTTCCAGCCGCCACATCAGAAACAGGCAACTGCTGGCTGAACTTGCCCATGCTGTCAGTTCTGACTGTTCGCTTTTGCGCTTGCATTGCTATGACAACCGTTTCTTCACCACCGAAACCATAGCCGTTTACGGTGAAGGTATCGCCAGGCAATCCGTAATACGATGACAGCACGACATATGGTTGAGATGTGGGTGGTGTACTCGCCAGGGCGACTCCACTGCCACCAAAGACAGAAACCGCCAGCGCGGCTCCTGCAAGCATAAGTTTTTTACTACTAAATTTAAACATGTTGCCCTCCTCATTGTTTATTTACTTTATTATACTCCGCACGTGGCTTATGCAGCCTTAATATATCTTTTATATCTATCAGCCGAGTATTTACCGTAATTAATTACCACCTTATGTGCAGTTTCGGCATTATCAAGCTCGAGTCCTTTTTCGGCAATAATCCGCACCCGAACTGCTTTACGTATGTCAGACACAATTTTGCCATTTGTTAATCTTGTTTCATTATAATTTAACATTGGCTGCGCATCTTTTAGGATCATATCGACACTTTTGCCGCGCGTCTCAGGGAGCCAAAAATGTACGTAAGCCGCCGAGCTATCACGATCTCGTAAATTTTTAGTGGGGCTATAAATTCGAAACGTTGGGCTGAGCGGATTGGTTACCCCGGCCTGCATCTGCCACTGCCAATGGTTAATCGCAATGTCTCCATCAACTAAACAATTCATAAAATGACGAGCGCCGTGGTGCCAGCTCACGCCACAATTGATCGTAAGGAATGTTGCCGCCATGGCGCGCATACGAAAATTAATGAAACCATCATGTTCTAATTGTTTCATTGCTGCATCAAGTAGTGGGAAGCCCGTCTCGCCTTGTTTCCAACGCTCGAAATACTCTTGTCGCTGGTCATCAAGTGGCTGTTCATTGTAGAGTGTATCGAACTCATAAAAGCGGTTCTGCCACATTAATTCTGGATGAAACCATAGACGCTGCGTAAAACTATCGCGCCATCGCAGACGATCAAGATACGTTGCAATATCAAAAGCTTTTTTAGGTTGTTTTGCTTCGAGCTTTGCCCGATGGTTCACAGCCGCCTGAAAAACTGCTCGATTAGAAATGGTGCCGAACGCCAAATGCGGGCCAAGCAGCGAGGTCGCGCCACGCTGCGCGAGATACGGACGTGATATTTTCCATCGATAACCATCGACACGTTCTTTCAAAAAAGAATACACCGTTAGTCTCGCTGCATTTTCACCGCCAACAAATAGTTGCTGCTTGGGCGTCGGCAGTGTAACATCCAGTTCTTCGGCAATACGTTGCGGATCGTAGTGCGGCAATGCTTTAACTATGTCATACACCTCACTGATAAGTTTCGGCACGTTCTGCACAATATACTGCGGGGCGTATTGGTACGCATAGTATTCTCGCCACCAATTATCCATATTGGATTCATCGTGTAACAAAAAATAGTTGTCGGTAGTGCGGATTGATATATCGTGCTCCACACAATATGCGCGCACCGCCTCGTCACGTTCACGTCCATATGCAACTTGAATATCATGGTTGAAGTACAGAGTTGGTTGGTACTGCCTCGCTGTCAGCGTTGTTAATAAGTTGGTTATAGTGGCGACACTTTCGCCCTGTAGAACAATCAGCCGATTGCCTTGTTTTGCCAAAGCTGTGTCGAGTGCTGCAAGCGATTCGAATAAAAATCGCACGCGCAGCCAGCCAATTTCCGGCTGACTGAAAAACCAAGGATCAACAACGAAAACGAATAAGCAGCATTCATTATTCTTAGCGGTTGCAACAAGCGCTTCATCCACTGCCTGATTATCTTGTAATCTTAAGTCTCGCCGAAACCAAACAATTGAAATATTCACTCAATAAATATATCGATTAAATATAAAATGAGCTGTTAATTATCCTACAGCCTGTCAGTGCTATTGATTTTGCATAATCGACAATATGTTCCCAGCCGGATCAGTAAACCAAGCTATATCAGGACCCATGTTATTGGCGATACCGCGCTGGATACCTTTTTCATCGGTATGTTCTTGCGATTGAAACGTAACGCCGCGTTTTTTTAACTCATTAACGGCCGCGTCAATATCATCAACTTCAAAATTCAAAATGGTATAGTTGGCTGGCACATGAGCCTCACCTTTTGGGTAAAAGAATACAGTCGCGCCACCAGGCAGATGAATCGTAGTGCCGTAATCTTGTTCCTCGACTGTTAAATTGAGTGTATCCTTGTAAAAAGTTCGAGCTTTGCTATTGTCGCTCACCGAAAAACCACTAAACGCCGACTTAATATTCATCGTTCTCTCCCTATCTTATGATTTACTTCAGCACCCAATAAAAATATAAACGCTGAGACATTGAACCAAATCATTAAAACGATAACACTCGCAAAGAACCCGTAGGCCACAGTGTAATCAGCCAAATAGTGAATATACAGATAAAAAATCGCGGTGCTAATTAACCAAACTAACGTTGCTGCTATCGCACCCCATAAGTATAGACGCCAATTAGGCTGCTTATGATTCGGCCCAACATAATAGAAGACTGTTAAGGCCATTGCCATAATTAGTGCCGCCATAGCCCATCGCACAACGATAAGCGCTTGGGCCAGCCCGTGAGGCACACCAAGGCTGTTCAGGACTTCTGGCGTCGCAAGCATAATGCCCGCCAGCACGACATTGACCAAAATTCCGCCAATAGCCAAAGCTAGGCTGGTAGTCAACAATCGTACAAGACTTCGTGTTTCTTTTAGGGCAAAGGATTCGTTGGCACTTTGTATCAAGTTTTGCACCGCGTTAGTGGCTGCATAGAGTAATACAGCACCTGACGATAGCGCAAATACCACGTTACTTCCCTCTTTTTGTGCAAAGTTATGGAGTTGCGAACTTAACAAGCTACCAATTTCTTTTGGCAATGCACTATTAAGTGTGGCAATGAATGACTCTGTCTGATGCGGCGACATGCTTGCGACAAGCACAGCCGATAAAGCCGCGAGTAATGGGAAAAACGCTAGCGTTGTAAAGAACGCCACGCCAGCAGCAAGCGTCGGTAACTTCTTATTAAAAAAGCTGCTGGCCGTAGCAGCCGCAACCGAGTGCCATTGGCTAAGACTGAAATGCTTTGGTTTAGAGCGATGAAACATATGTTTTACTTGCTTACCATAGTAGCACTTAAAATACGCTCATCTCAGAAAAGAGACGAGCGTATTTATTAGAATTCTGTTAATTAGTTTTTCTTCCAAGCGCGGACGTAATCAACTTTGACCGAAGTTTCAGTCACTGTTTGACCACCCATAGGCCGTGATGTGTTATCAAGAATGATATTCATTGGGTCTTTGACGCCTTGGCTAGGGATCGGCTCGCCAACTTGCTTACCGTCGTAGTAGATCGTAAAGCTGTCCGCTTCCCAGTCAACCGCAAAGGTGTGCCAGCCAGTCCAGTCACCGCCGCCTGGGTCTGCGTGTGGCCAGCCATTGCTCACATTGTCACACGAACTACCTTGACCATAACTTGCTTTTGCGCCACCACCAATGGTTTCCATAACATCAAGCTCACCACCAGTTGGCCAGCATGGAGCACCATCAGAGTATGGGACGATCCAGAAGGCTGGGAAGTTATAGGTGCTACCGTTTGACCCTGGCAAGTTCATACGTGCTTCATAAAAACCATACACTTGCTTGAAAGAGCTGGTGTGCATTTGGCCACCCATGTTTTCTTTGCCCTGACAACTCTGGCCTTTGAGTGCCATGTCGAGCGAGCCACCGCTGACTGTTAGTGTCGACGGGTCAAAACATGCTGTCTCATCGGGGTTATTGCCGCCCGATGTTTCTTTCGTCCACTTGGCAGAGTCAACCTCTGTGCCATCAAACTCATCGTTAAAGGTCATTGTCCAATTGCCTGACACTCCGGTCGGTTGCTCAGTGCCGGTCGCAGGAGGAGTCGTGCCTGTTCCACCACCGGTCGTAGGAGGCGTTGTACCAGGGTGCCCTGATGCAGATGCAAATGATAACGCCTTGCTTCCCGAAGCCGTTGAATCATCGATGACTTCAGGCGGCGTGCCAGTCGTTGTTGGAGTGGCGTTTTCTGCTTCAAGGACGGGAGTAGAGGCTGCCGCAAGGCTATAAAAGATGATCGAGCCCGCGATGCCGACAACAATCGCTGTAGCAACACTTATAAATAGTGGTGATTGGTGGACGGAACGGGCCATAAGCTCAGCTCTCCCTCTCATTTCTGTATATTTAGTTTCTAACTAGATTTAAGTATAAGCGTGTATGCGACGACGTCAAGCCCCGTGCTCTTTATGGATCTGACACATGAGCTTTTCGAAATCATTAGCATGCGCTATTATTAAGGTAACGTTAACAACTAAGAGAGTGTAGCTATGCAAGAAGATAAAAAAACCGTTCTCATCGTCGATGACGACAACATGCTATTAACTCGTATCGCAAGCTCACTGAGCAGTGCTGGATACACCACATTGACTGCGCATGATGGACAAGAGGGGCTCGACACTGCCTTGCAATCTCACCCCGACTTAGTACTGACCGATTTTCAAATGCCAAGCCTGACTGGTGTCGAGATGGCCGAACGTATTCGCCGCGATGGCTGGGGAACGAATGTGCCAATCGTTATGATGACCAACACCTATGACCTCGAAGCGGTCAACAAAATGATGATGATCAACGTCAAAGACTACGTTATAAAGTCTGACATGTCGCTTGATGCGATCAACGACCTTGTTGGCAGTTATTTAAACACTCAAGCGTAGCAATAGCATGAAGCCGTTCCACTCTCTCATGACACCCAAAGGCGCTGATGAGAGTGTGCTTGTCCCGACTAAGTTTAAAGTGCTGTTACTTTTGCTCGCCGGAAGCATTATTGCGGGCTTTAACGTATATAACGCCGATCATGATTTTCGATCCATCTCAATGTCACGTGTCGCCACAATCGCTACCGCCCTTGATACCAATAAGACAAAGGACCTCGCCGACACTGTCACGTCATCTCATGTGAATTATGAGTACATGCACACGGCGCTATCATCGATAAAACAAGCTAATCCTGATTTTCACTTTGTCTATCTTATGAACGAGAAAGATGGCGTCATTCGATTCATGGCTGACTCAGAACAAAAAGAAAGTAGTGGTTATTCAGCGCCAGGGGAAGTTTATAATGATGCGACTCCCGCCTTTAAAGCTATTTTCAAAACCGGTAAACCACTTACCGAAGGACCCGTCACTGACGAGTATGGCACGTGGGTATCAATGCTAGTACCAATGGTCAGCGAACGTGATGGATCGGTTGTTGCTGTCGTGGGCGTTGATGTTCCTGTCTCAAGCTACTACACCGCCCTCGTAAATGCTGGTGCATTGCCGCTACTTGCCGCCGTAACACTGGCAATTATTCTTGCAGTCAGTGATAGTATGCGACGTCGACGCGTCGAAGCCGCACGCTTCCGCTCTGAATTGGTATCGATTGCCTCGCATGAACTACGCACGCCATTAACTGGTCTACGTTGGGGATCTGAATCATTAATTCAGCAGAATCTCGCCAAAGAACAAATGTCACTTGCGCATGATATCCACGATAGTGTATTGCGGCTCCAAGAAGGCGCTGAAGACATTTTACAAATGGCGAGCCTGCAATCAAAACATTCTCAGCAGCTCAACATTGTACCAAACGATTTAACAAAAATGATGCGTGATGTGGCCGCTAATCAAAAACTCGCGGCGAGTGAACGTGGCGTAACTATCAAGCTGTCCGATAGTTGGCCGCAAAGTGTCATGGCCAACAGCGACCCGTTGCGTATGAAGCGCGTTTTCAATAACTTGCTCTCGAACAGCGTCAAGTACACACGGCCAAATACCGAAATCATCATCGGCTATCACTACAAAAAAGACGAGGGTCACACCATATCAATGACTGATAAGGGTATTGGTATCCCTGCTTCAGAGCAAGATAAAATCTTTAGCGGCTTTTACCGTGCGTCAAATGCGATCAAAGCACAGGTAAACGGTACCGGCATGGGATTGTATCTCTCTCGCACCATCACTGAACAGCACGGCGGTAAGGTGTGGCTCACGTCAAAAGAAGGTGTTGGCACGACGGTGTTTATCTTGTTGCCATAAACTGTCAGCTTATTAACGTTTTGATCGTTTTTCGGACGTACATAAGCTATACACGATACCTGCACAGGCGACCAATAGCGCTCCCCAAAAGAACGATGCAATAGGCGTAAACGGTTGCACTAAAAATCCTCCGAAGTAGCCAGGATTGGCGAGATTTCCGCCATTCACTGCAGCCACGAGTGTGAGCAGTAGCCATAGGAGCGGCACGAGCACAATCGAGGCAAGGCTCAAACTGCGCATCAGCGGGCTAATTGAGAGCCTTAACAGCACAGGTAAACTGAGTATTTCAACCGCTGCAATAATCAACGCCAGTGTCGTGCTGCCATTGCCACTTGTCAGTCCATATGCTTGCAACGCCGTTCGGTACTCTTCGAATGAACCAAGCTGCGCCAATGCCATCAGCGCAAATAGTAACGCCAAGAGTAGCATGACTACGCTCACTCCTTTTTGTTGAATTGGTGCTGGTGCTTTTGCGGTGCCAAGATGTAGTTTCGCCATAATGCTGTTAGTATATCGTACAGCTCATGCTTTAACCAGCCTGCTCGGCGCGCCAGGCCTCGATAGCGGCGTGATTGCCACTCAGTAGTACTTCGGGCACTTCCATGCCGCGAAACTCAGCAGGACGCGTGTATTGCGGGAATTCTAAATTATCACCGTCGCTAAAGCTTTCAATTTCGGCCGATGTCGCGCCACCGAGCACGCCAGGTATAAGCCGGACAACGCTATCAATAATCATGAGTGCCGGTAGCTCACCACCTGTTAATACGAAATCACCAATGCTTACCTGACGGTCAATCAGCGTCGTCACACGCTCATCGTAGCCCTCATACCGTGCGCAGACAAAGATAAGGCCATGTGTATCGTCTGCCATCGACATCGCCGCTTTTTGCCGCCAGCGTTCTCCACGTGGCGTTGGCAGGATTACTAGCGCGTCAGGATCAATACGTTTCGCAGCTTCAATCGCCGCGAATAAGGGTTCTGGCTTTAATAGCATGCCGTCACCGCCGCCATATGGAGTATCGTCAACTTGCTTGCGCGGGCCGATGCCAAACTCGCGGAGATTGTGATGCTGAAACTGGATAAGCTGCTTGTTTTGGGCTTTCCACATCATACTGACGCCAAGGGTGGCCTCAAAGATTTCAGGAAACAAAGAGATTGATTGAATAATTCGTGGCTGCATAGTAGCCCTAGTATACTACACAGACTTAATGTTATATGGTATATTATGCCTGTATTATTGGCCCGAGAGAGGAATCTTCAATGCCCGGTAAACACGCTGCTTTCCCCCAAATGGACTGGATGCTTGAGCAGGCCGTTGAACGTATTGCGCATCACATCTACATGAAGTCACCTCTACCCGACTCGCTAAGCCTCGAACGATACCGTGACATATTCGCGCACGAGGGCTGGAGTAGAGCGTTCGCCAATCAACTGATGCTCTATATAGGTAGATATGGCAAGCCACAAGAACATATGTGTCTTGTCAGTGGTGCTTTTGTTCTACAGCGCTGCCGCCTTCTCGGTGCATTCTACCTATTCATCGCCGATGGCGTGCCGCTGTCGCCGCTGGGTACGCCCGGGCAACTACCGCCGGGGGAGATCTACCGTATAGCAGGAAACTCGACGCCGGTATATCAGTGTACTCGCGCGTAAGAATGGCCGATGTACATGCGCCCCGCAGCCAGCGATATACAGTCCCTACACGTGGACGGAACCTCGCAGCCAGCGGGGCCGTTTCATGTCATTTCGAAAATAACAAACCCTTACAAACAAAATAATCCCGAAAAACGGGATTATTTTGCCACATAAAGCTCTCAACTTATTTTTGGAAAGTTGCTCGCAAGAGCCTTTTTATTTTTGGTTCGCGGTTATTATCTTGGCCGGTGAACTTGTTAATGATTATATATCGAGATCGTCTAAGTCCGCAAGCTCTTTCCTGGTTTTCGCGGCCAGCTTGCTTGGTTCTTCCACAGCTTCCTCTGATGAGTTTTCCACAGTGCCGCCAGATTGGGCAGTTTCTGCACCCTCTTCACCGCCAACATTGTCAGTATCAACGATCTTTAAGTTATATCTGGCATCATTCTTAGTGCCGAGTGCACGCAACAATGTGCGCAGACTTTGAGCTGTTGTACCACGGCGACCGATAACTCGGCCAAGGTCTTCTGGGTGGACAGTGAGTACAAGCAGTACTCCTTTTTCGTCTATACTGCGTTCAACAATAACGTCTTCGGGGCGGCTTACGAGCGATTTTACGATATATTCTATGAATTGCTGGTCGATACTGGACATGGCAGCATTTCCCTCCCTTTAAGCTGATGCCTATTATTATATAGGATAATAAAAGAATTTCTCGTTAAATAAAATATCCGACCCATGACATGTTGTCACCGATCGGATATTTTTAAGTAAGAATACGTCTACGCTTCGGCAGGTGCAGTTTCGGCCTCAGTCGCTGGACGGTGCTTGCGCAACTTGTCTGGATTGCGAGTTACGCCAGTGTGGGTTGTCGGTTTTTTGACCCAAGCAGGAACATCGATCTTTGCATCAAGCAAAAGACGGACGATACGTGGTGTCGGCTGCGCGCCATTCTTTAGGTAGAACCCAATCTTTTCAGCGTCGAGCTTTACGTCTTTAGTGTGAGGGTTATAGTTGCCAACATAAGCAACAACACGGCCACTTGATGGGTGTCGCCTTGATTCTTGAACTGCCAAACGGTAAATCGGCATTGCCTTACGGCCCAAACGTTGCAAACGAATTGCGAGCATATCTGTACGTACTACTTCCTTAAATTATCTATTAACTCTTTGGCTTTTAAAATGCCACTACTAATAAAGCTATGAACTCTTTGACTCGATATTACCTATTTTTTGCACTATTGTCAATTAGTTCTCGCTGTGCGCTGTAATAAATCAACGCCGCCTCAGCTGCTTTTTGTTGAGCAAACTGCTTTGAGGGGCCTTCGCCTTTACCAAGGAGCTTATCGCCAACAAATACGCCGAGCGTAAATATCTTGTCATGATCAGGACCTTCTTCGTGAAGGACACGGTACTGTGGCGTGTGGCCATCAACACTCTGAGCAACCTCCTGAAGGTGTGATTTACCATCGCGCCAACTTCCACTATCTAAAATGCCTTGTAGCGTCGAAAGAATATTCTCAGTGATGAAGAGTTTAGCTGCGTCATAACCTTTTTCAAGATACAATGCGCCAGTTACCGCCTCAAAAGCGTTCGCAAGGATCTGCTGCCGTGCTCGTTCACTTCCTTGTTTCTCGCCACGGCTCAGTCGCATCATTGGCATAAAGTTTAAGCGGCTAGCAGCAGCGCTGATACTTTCGGTTCGAACCAATGCCGCGCGCCAGTTTGTTAAGATACCTTCTGGCTCAGCGTATGTTGTGTAGAGGGCTTGCGTCACGACAAGCTCAAGCACGGCGTCACCTAAAAACTCAAGTCGCTCATTGTGCTGACTGGTACTTTTTTTATGTTCGTTAACATAGCTACGATGCGTAAACGCCGTGACCAAAATTTCAACATTCTCAAATCGCCCTCCCAGCTTCGCCTCGGCAAATTGCTGGTAAGGAGCGGTATCCATTCCTGACATAGTACTTTCCTTTATCGTGTTTTCCATATTCGGTGTAAATTTAAAGATTACCTTGGCGGATTTTCTTCATAGCAAGCAGTATGAGCTTACCGATATCTTCATATTCAATTTTATCGAGGGATTCGGCGACGCTAAACCAGCCGATACCATTCATCCACTCTTCTTTCTTTAACTTGTTTGTATCCCCTTGTGCTTGCACGAGATAAACATGCATTGTCATCAACACAAGGCTGTTTTGACGGCGATAGCGGAAGTTGATTTTGCCAAGCCAATCCATAACCCGCATTTCTTTAAGGCCAGTTTCTTCTTGGATTTCACGTTCAGCAGTTTCACGTGTTACTTCACCGTCTTCGACATGGCCTTTAGCAATTGTCCAGCGATCTTTAGCGTCTTGAGTCAGCAATATTTGCACTTGACCGTCTTGGCGTCGAAAAACAATACCACCGGCAGTAGTCTCTCGGACAACTTCTTGAATAAGTGGCTTGCGTCGACTAAAGTATTTTTTAAACTTTTCGAAACGATCAAGATTAGGGGTCATGCGACCGCCTTTTCTTCAGCTTCTGTTTCCGCTGCAACAGTAGGTTCAGCTGGTATTTCGCCAATCAGTGTGCGATACGCAGTGCCAAGCACGCCGTTAACAAACTTCGACGAGTTGTCAGAGCCGAAGGCCTTAGCAAGCTCTACCGCTTCATTGATAACTACTTTTGGTGGCACTTCACCCTGCATGTTATTAAGTTCATAGAGCGCCATGCGAAGAATGCATTTATCAATGCGAGCAATCTGATCAATTGGCCACTCCGGCGCGATTGGCTGTAATGTCGCGTCAAGCTCAGCAGTTTTATCAAAAACGCCTTGCACCAACGTCCGCACAAACGTTTTGTCATCAAGCGTCTTTTCGTAACGTTCTAGATTACGATTAACGACTTCATTGACTTCCACATTGCTTTCAGGAAATTCAGCTCGAAAATCAAGCTCATACAAACTCTGTAGTGCCAAAATACGACCAAGGTGTCGGTTAGATGCCAAGTGTTTGCTCCTTATGCTCTGTGTTTATTGTTATATGCGACGCTGATGTTTCGAACAAAATCGAGTTAGTCGAACGCCCAAACGATATTAAGCGTTTGTTTCAGCTTTTTGTGCTGTCTTTAGACTACCGCTTTCGCGGCGAGTTGTGTAGGCCTTTACTGGACTTTTCGCATTAACTGCTCGTGCCAATTTGACAACGAGGTGGCTGCGACGTAGACCGGTCTTGCGCATACTGCTCTGTTTTTTAGGCTTTCCCATACGTAATAACTCCTGTCATTTGCTGTGCCGATAAGTATTTGCACTTATTATAGCGAAAAATCGCCAAAACCTCAAGTCATGTACTTAGATGACAAAGTTGACGAGGCGACCCTGTACATAAACAGTTCGTTTGATCGCCGTGCCATTGAGCGCATTCTGCACACCTTGTTCGGCCATTGCAGCAGTTACTGCCTCAGATTCGCTCGCATCCTTAGCCAAAATGACTGTTGCGCGAAGCTTGCCATTTACCTGCACAATAATCGTCGCAACTTCACTAACAAGCAACGCCTCATCGTACACTGGCCACTCACTCAGGTGCACTGATCCAACATCTTGTTGCGTCTGATCTGTGTGTAGTTCTTGCCATAATTCTTCACTCATGTGCGGTGCAAATGGTGCGATCAACTGGGCCATAGCGGTTAAGGCCGAACGCCAAGCTGCGTAATGCTGCGCCATCGGCACATCTGCGCGCAACTTATAAAGCGCATTCGTATATTCCATAAGTGCAGCAATCGCCGTATTAAAGCCAAGCTCATGCAAATCTTTTGTCACACGTTGGACGGCCTGGTGTTGGGCTCGCACCAAAGGCATGGCTTTGGTGGCGTCGCCTGCGCTAGCGTCCGACACGGGTGTTATTGCGTGATATTCCTGGAACAGTGTCCATACGCGCTGCAAAAAGCGGAAACAACCCGCAAGGCCTTCAGAGCTCCACGGCGTCTTTTGGTCGAATGGTGCAAGGAACAGCACAATCAATCGGAGCGCATCAGCACCATAGCCTTGTTCCATAATTTCTTCGGGCTTAATGTCGTTGCCAGCACTCTTCGAAAATTTTGTCCCATCAGCAGCAAGCAACATACCTTGGTTACGGAGCGCCGTAAAAGGCTCATCAAACGATAACAAGTCGGCGTCATACATTACCTTTGTCCACATGCGCGCATAGAGCAAATGCATTACTGCGTGCTCGGCGCCACCAACATACAAATCGACAGGCGCCCACTGCTCGGCAAGGGACTTATCAAAGGCTACTTTCGCATTTTTAGGATCGGCAAAGCGCAAGAAGTACCAGCTTGAGCAAGCAAAGCCGTCCATCGTGTCAGTCTCGCGTTCAGCCGGGCCTTTACACTTTGGACAAGGTACTTCGACCCAATCGCGTACTTTTGCGAGTGGCGAACGGCCATCGCCTGATGGCTCAAAGTCTTTAAGCTCGGGCAATACTACTGGTAAATCAGTTTCGGGCACCGGTACTGCCCCACAATCAGGACAATGGATAATAGGAATCGGTGCGCCCCAATAGCGCTGACGACTAATCAGCCAGTCACGTAATTTGTAATTAATACGCTCGTTGGCCGTACCTTGACTGGTGAGATCCGCCACAATCTTTTCACGGGCTTCGCTGGTACTCAACCCAGTGTGTTCGGCCGAGTTAACCAAGCTGCCTTCACCGTGATAACACTCCGGCGCGTACGATTCATTGCGATCATACGCAAGTGCTGCTGCCTCTGCGCGCGCAAGCGCCTCAAGCCAATGCTCCACACCACCGGCGGTCTCCACAATCTGCCGACGGAGATCCACCATAGTCGTCCACTGGGTCGTAAAGTCCTCGTGCGCTTCAGGGTGCGCAGTTTGCTGCACTTTACTATCAATGATTGCCAAATAGTTATAGCCAAGCGAGCGACGATGCGACTGCTTAATGTCATTAAAGTAATGCGAGTAGATAGGGTTGCCAAGCTGAATGAGCTTTTCAACGGTCATATAGCCAGTTTCTTCGGCAAGCTCGCGCTTAGCAGCATCCTCGAAACTTTCACCGTCTTCTTTGCTGCCACCAACAAGCCAGGTCTGACCCTCTGGACGTCGCAAGCTAAGGAACTTTTGCGTGTTTGGATCGTAGGCAGTAACAACGACGCCTTCAACTTTTGTCTCAGTCTTAGCTGGCTCGCCAAAATCTTGCGCGACTACCGGTACGATATCGATATCAAATTTAGTCGCAAAAGCAAAATCACGCTCGTCGTGGGCAGGCACCGCCATAACCGCGCCAGTACCATACCCAAGTAGCACATAATCAGCTACCCAAACTGGAATACGTTCTTGGTTGATCGGATTAATCGCATGCGCTCCCGTGAAAACTCCAGTCTTTTCACGGTTTTGCTCCATACGGTCGACATCAGTTTTGCCTTGGCTTGCCGTAATGTAATCCTCGACTGCTTGTTTCTGATCAGCCGTCGTAAGCGTGCCGACCATTGGATGCTCAGGAGCAATCACCATGAATGTCACGCCGTAAAGTGTGTCGGGTCGGGTCGTAAAAACAGTAAGCGTATCATCTGTATCAGCAAGCTTAAAATGGATTTCCGCGCCTTCACTGCGGCCGATCCAGTTACGCTGCATAGCTTTGATACCCTCTGGCCAATCGATGGCATCAAGATCAGCTGCAAGTCGCTCGGCGTAATCGGTAATCTTGAAGAACCACTGCTTCAATAGCTTTTTTTCAACCGGTGTGTCCTCGTGTCGCCAACAATATCCACCATTCACAACCTGTTCATTGGCTAATACTGTTTTACAGACTGGGCACCAAAACTGGGCACTTTCTTTTTGATAAGCGAGGCCGCGTTTGTGAAGGAGCAAAAAGAACCACTGTGTCCAGCGGTAATAATCTGGGTCGGATGAGCCGAATTCTCGGTCCCAATCAATCGAGAAACCCATGCGCTTGCATTGTTCGCGGAAATTATCAGTATTGGTCTTTGTGCTCACTTGTGGCGCAACGCCGGTTTTAATAGCAAAGTTTTCGGCAGGCAACCCAAAGCTATCCCAGCCCATTGGCTGCAACACTTCATGCCCAGTCATTCGCTTAAAGCGAGCTGCCGTGTCTGTGATACTAAAATTACGAACATGACCAAGATGCAATCCAACACCACTTGGGTACGGAAAAAAGCTGAGCGCATAGTATGGTGGCTTAGCGCTGTCATCGTGCGCCTTATACGTTTTTTGCTCTTCCCATGTTTGTTGCCACTTGGCTTCTAATTCAGCTGGGTTATATCGTTTCATAGTGTGTGCGGTTCCTCTTACTGGCAATCGTTATCTTTAGTATATAGGAGGAGGCGCCCTGAAGGAAAGAGAGGCCTGCCGTCTCGTTACGATAGCGAGAAAGAATAATGCGTTATTGAGTGAGTTGCAAGAATGTCGGCGTTGCGAGCGGCCTCGCAACTGGACGTCGCAATGCGCCTTGAGTCGTCAACGTATCGGTATCAGTAGCCGACTGGTCAGGCAAATACTTTTCATAGGTTTTCTTGAGTGTGCTAAACGGTGTGATGTCTGTTGTTGGCGCTTCTATCGATACAGCGCTACGGTAATCAGTATTTATATCGATGGTCGTGCTACCGTCGCTGTCTTTGCCAATCAGCTTAATGCGCGAGAACGTGTGGTCCCAGCGTCCGATCCAGACTTCGAGTGAGGTATCGCCTGAACTCGTTAGTGAATCACTGGTGAGCTCTTTGTCAAACTGGCCGCCCGTACAATCATTATATTTTTTGAAGAGCTGTGTATTCTTAAATGCTTTGATAAAATCACTTGATTTTTGTTTGTCGGGCTTTAATAGGTAATGGACGTTATCTACGCCATTGATTTCTTCGTTGGGCAGAGTCTTGTCAATCGTAATGAATTGATTAGCGGCATAAGCGGTGAACAGTTCACCCTGCAACTGCGTACTGTTGGTAACTTCAGTCTGTATTTTTTGGATACAGCTGAGCGTGCTGTCCTGAGAATTGCTTGGCGCGATCTCGTTGAGTTCGCTTTCGCTTAGTTTGACCCACTTTTTATCAAGCAGCTTTAGGAGCGGCTCAAGCTCTGACAGAGCTTGCGGCTGATCACCTATTGCTTGAGTTGCGAGATCGCGAATATTATTGATTTTAAAGTAACCTTCGCCTTCAGGTGTGGCAAGCACATTGCCGTCAATGTTGAGTGGTACCCCATTATAGGTTAAGCTAGCAACTAAATTTGCTTTAAAGCTATCTTTTGCTATCGCGCCACTATATGTTGCCGTCAAACGGTCTTTTGTGCCAGTATCAGTGCTGACGAGATCCGCTGCGATTGTGCCCTTAAGCGTTGAGTGATCACTTTTTGCAGCGTTGATAAGCGCATCGCTAATCGCGCGCACCGGCTGACTGAACAAAATATACCAAACCGCCACACCGATAATCACGAGTACTGCGGCCACCGCAGCAATAATGAGAATCAAA
This sequence comes from uncultured bacterium, assembly GCA_903821365.1. Taxonomy (GTDB): domain Bacteria; phylum Patescibacteriota; class Saccharimonadia; order Saccharimonadales; family Saccharimonadaceae; genus CAIJKY01. The sequence goes on from CAIJKY010000007.1 coordinate 28,966, forward strand.
CGCTTTTTATTACGCTTTGGCGCAGCCGGAGATGACGCTGGCGCTGAAGATTGAGCATACCAATCGGGCTGGCCGTTGGCAGGCTGTGTTGGTGTTGTTTGAGGTTGTTGTGGTTGTGTTGGAGGCATAATTATATAAAGTGGTTATGTTTTATAGCTGTATCGTATCATGGCCTGATAGCTTTTTCACGCGTTTTCGAGCGCTTGCTTCTTGGCAGCGTCGTTGCCCAGGTTAAACTTATCGAAGTAGGCTTCTTTTTTCTGCTGCCATTCGGGGGTTTGTCGGACGAGTTTGGTCTCATCGGCGGCATCGGCAAGCAAAAGCTTAATCGCTTCTTCGGCGTAAATGCCCGTCTGCGATCCCTTCACCAAGATAACTGTATTCGATTCTAAAATACTGCGAACAAACCCGCCAGCTTCATACGGACTGCTGAAGCTACGCACTTGGCATCCTCGATTGATAGCAGCAGGCGCAAGATACTGTTCTGCGTCCTTACCAATGGTAACGACCCATTCGAGCAACGAGTTATCGCATAGGTTACCAAGTGCCGCATGCTCTTTGGCGCTCTCGGCACCGAGCTCATTCATACTACCCAAAATTGCGATGTGTTGACGTTCTTGCATACTATAGAGTGTTTGCAGTGCGGCAGCGGCGGCAATCGGACTTGAGTTATATGTATCATCAATAATTAAGCTGTTCTTAATACCACGGAGAATCTGCATGCGCCCAGGCACTGGCGTAATCAGCGTCAGCTGCTTGGCAATCTCAGCCGGCTGCAGGCCAAACTTGATACCAACTGAGGCGGCACCGATAAGTGGCTTCAGGCTATGTTCGCCAACAACATTAAGCGCAACTGGTTGCTCGCCATATTCAGGAGAGACAAATTTACCGCTATATGTGCCGTTTGGTGACGATTGCTCTGTTAAAAAGTGGTATTCGGCCACACCACCGAGCCCATAGGTGCTTATCATCGGGTTTCTCACCATCGCAGCGTAGTCTTCATTGACATCGTCGCGGTTGACCAAAATCTGTGCACTAAAGTCACCTATCGCTAGCTCTTCTTTGGCAACAGCATCAAGCGTCTTAAAGAATTCCATATGTTCTGCGGAGATTGCCGTGATAACCGATAGATGCGGTCGTAAATATGTACCAAATTTAGCAATATCACCCGGGGCATCAGTGCCAAGCTCTACCACAATGACATTATAGTTAAACTGTTGCTTGGCGCGAACCCGAGCCCAATGGACTGTTTTGAGCCATGCAATCGGAGAATAAATATTATCAGGAAGCGGTAAATCAAGAATGGCCAGCGGCACGCTCAGCTCAGAATTGTGATTGCCATGCTGCGCCAATACCCGATAACGCGCGCTCAGCACTTTGACAATAGCGAGCTTGGTGCTGGTCTTGCCGACACTACCGACGACTGCGATTAATTTAACATTAGGATTGCGGCCAAAGAATCGCTTGACGGCTGCCTGTAGTTGACCCAGGATAAAGTTTTTGAATGCGTTTTTCATACTTATGTTTAGTATATAGCATTGTATGCGTTGTCGCACTAGCCGCATTGTTGACGAACACCCTCAATATATGAAATAATAAATTTAAGCATAAGCTAAAAAATAAAACATGAAAAAAATAAACAAACCGTCTTCACGCGCTTGGCAGATTGTAATTAACAGTAGCCTCTTAGTTGGTGGCGTGTTTATGGCCTCCACGCTACTTCCTGGCCTACATGTAGCAAACGGGCCACACACAACATGGCACCTACCAAAACTGCCTATTAGTATTACCGCTCGTCCAAAAGAAACACCGCCTAAAGCTGCCGCTACCGACCAGCAAGCTGGCGTCCAACCAGCACACACAGCGCCCGCCACTCCGGCTGCAAGCACTTCACAATCGTCAGCAGACACTCATATAGCCGACGATAAACGCGTTGGCGACACCATTATTGCGCACGACGGCACGACTTATCCTATTGTCACCTATAAAGCGCTCGCGCTCCCAAATGACCCCTACGCCAACCAATGGTGGGTCGCACCAAATGGCATGGACGCCGCATGGAACATGACACCTGGCGCTACGCAAACAAAAATAGCCGTCATCGATACTGGCTTTGCATTAAAACATGAAGATTTGATAAATCGCTGGGCGACTAATAGCGCAGAAACAGGTTCTACGACAATGGAATCGCCGAATACACCAAATTGTACCAGTCGCGGCCTCGCTCTCAATAAGTCATGTAATGGTATCGATGATGATAACAATGGCTTTATAGATGATAGCCAAGGCTGGGACTTTACCGCACAAGACAATTCACCACAAGCAGGCGAAACAAACCCTGACGGCACTTCAACCACTCACGGCACAACAACCGCTGGCGTCATCGCTGCCGAATATAACAACGGACGTGGCACTGCAGGAGTTAATCGTTATAGTAAAATACTGCCACTCCAAGCACTCGATGACGATGGCCATGGCGACACGTATACGGTAGGCCAAGCAATTTACTACGCCGCTGACCAATCGGCTGACGTTATTAGTATCAGCTTAGGCGCTGCAAGCACCGATGCTTATTTACGCAACGCGATTGATTACGCAATCGGCAAGGGCTCAATTGTTGTTGCTTCGTCCGGCAATGATGGCTGCGATTGTATTTCATATCCTGCGAATTACCCAGAGGTCGTCGCTGTCGGTGCGAGTACACCGAGTGGCGCTCGAGCCAGCTTTAGTAATTATGGCGCCAATCTTGATTTGCTTGCTCCGGGGCAAGCAATGATCGCACCCTACTGGACAAAACTTAATGACACTAACGCCTATGCAAGCAACCTCGCTGGCACCTCGTATTCAGCGCCATTCGTAAGTGGCTTACTGGCGCTTGGGCGAAGCTATCAGCCAACCGCCAGTTGGGACGAGATTCTTGGCGCAATGATCGAAAACAGTGACCGCCGCACACTGACCGCCGCTGCACCACGCGCAAACGACATTGGTTTTGGCTACGCCAAGGCTGACTCTATGTTAGGACGTATGGTGACACCTGCGAGCTTCGACAGTAAAAGTGTCTACGACCAACTTATGCTCGGTAGCCAGCGTAGCTACGATTGCCAAGCAGGCGCACTACCATCGACAGCTATTTACGAGCTCTGGAAGGCGCCAACGCAGCGTTTCACATCAAGCAACTACCAACTGGCATTGTATGCCAAAGACGGCTACAGCACGCGCCTAGCACAGTACGCTTGCATTGGCCTGCCAGGTGACACTACAACTATGTCACGCTCAGTGAATCTTGGGGCGGAGATTACGAATAGTAGCGGGACGCATTAGTTAATTTTTGCGTGCCAACACCTCTATTAATACCTTTATCTCAGCCTCAACTTCTAACTTATCTTCGTTCGGATCTCTATAGCAAACACATAGTCTATACAAATCATTCTCTACTGGATTGTTGAGAGCCATATTAGTCGCACCGCTTTCATCCGCTCCGTGTAGTGTCGAGTAACGATGCACGAACTCGGTAGTCGTGATGGCGCCTTTGGCGTACGTGTCTATCAAATCTTGGGCGAAGTGCTCACGGTGAGGCGCACTTTCTTGGTTGAGAGGGGGCAGTTTTACTCCAATGTCGTTTCTGAGGTCTTGAGCCATAGAGGCTAGTGTGACGTCGTCGATGCTGTCAGGGGTCTTATTTAAGTCTTCTCGTAGGTAGATGTATTCTTGTAGGTCGAAGCCAATGCCTCTTTTAAATCTATCCTCTGATAAATCAAGGAGACCGCACAATGAGAGCGCTAAAGCTCTCAGCAGTTCAAGTTGTTTAGAATCATCTTCTTGCTCGGCGATATCAAGAATAATCTCTGCTATGTCAATTAATCTATCGTCACGTAGTTCGTCTTTTATCATTGGGGATTTCATAAGTTTTTGCTGGCCACCATCTTTGCGATCATAGAAAGTAAGGCCGAAACTATAAAGATCTACATTCTGATTAGGCGTGACACGCAGCAAAGCATAATGATTGTAGCCATCATCATAGGCGATGGCTTGGTAATACTCCCAGTCTTCATCAGATTCATTAACACTATGATTCTTGAATGTATCAGGGGGCAATAACTTTACGCCGCCCTCTTCTTGATATGCGAGCAAGGTATGCCAGCCTTTAACGTGGACAGGAAAAGACTGCTGAATATCTTTTATCACCGATACTATGTCAAAGTGATCAGTCTCGACAACAACAAGCCAGTCGTCGCCAACAGCGTATAGGTAGAGGTAGTAGTCTGGCGTATGGACGTCAACTGCGAGAGGTATTTGACGTTTATCTAAAATATCGGCTGAGAAGTAGTGTTTAAGTGTGTCACAAGTCATATAAATACTATATTGTAATTGCAGCCCTTATTCTTTTGGACCAATAGAATCCCTAATGGACTGTGCCCAGTCAGCAAGAGTTGCATCATCAATACTATCTGGGGTTTTGTTTAATCCTTGTCTTAAGTAGACATACTCTTGTAGATTAAATCCGATATTATGATTTAGTTTGTCGTCTGAGGTGTATAGTAATTTTGCCAATGAAATGGCTAGCGCTCTCAGCAGTTCAAGTTGTTTAGAATCATCTTCTTGCTCGGCGATATCAAGAATAATCTCTGCTATGTCAATTAATCTATCGTCACGTAGTTCGTCTTTTATCATTGGGGACTCGTTAGGCTTGTGGGTTTCCATAGATTTATTCTAACTGTTTCATGATGATATGAACAATCTAAAAGCAAGCGGCATACCATCCATAGACAGGATGGTATGCCGCTACGACTCAGTGGCCTGGGCCGCTGTACTTGCCACGATCCTCGTTGAAGTAGCCTGGCCCCTCGCGCTTCTTACCGTAGTGGTTGTGGCCACCTCCGTGCTCATCATTGCTCACGTGGCCATCGCTGATCAGCGTGTGCTGGATGTTGGCATCTTCGCCCCACTTGACCGATACGGGGTGTGAGGTGTTTCCATCGAGCACATAGCCGTGAATCGGATCTTCGGTCTCCCCAGGAGCCCATGATTTCTTGCTGGACTTCTGCGGCTTGGAGTGCACCTCCGGCTTGTGCGCCTCGTAGTACGTGTCACATCCCAAGCATGTGCCTTCACAGGTACTGCGTGCGGAGTGAAAGACACCAGGAGCTCTACCGCGCCCTCGTCTTCTTGGCAATATGTCACTTCCTCTGATCGAGTGATGCAGTGTGGTGCGAGCATAGTTGGTCGCAAATTTACTATAATATTTAATATTTTTATTGTCAACAATATGGAAAGAGATAGAAATGTCTTATTCCAAATAAAAACCGTGACCTACAAAATAGGTCACGGTTTAACAAAACTAACGTGGTGGAGATACACGGACTCGAACCGTGGACCTCTTGCATGCCATGCAAGCGCTCTACCAGCTGAGCTACACCCCCTTAAAATACCTGCATAGTGTAGCACGTATGCGCACTATTTGACTACTGTGCGCTCGTCCCTTGCAGCTCCAGCGAGCCGCCACTGCCATCACCGGTCGCCCCAGGAACCACATCATCGATCTTCTTAGCGCCGTCAGGAGTGTTGATTGTTAGTGACTTACCGTAGTTGGTGTAATCGACGACAATTGTTAGATCGTCTTGGTCAATTTCCATACGCATTGGCAGTTTTGTCAGTTTATCAACATAAAAGGCAAAGCCATCAACCGACGTCAAGATGCTACTGTTAAGCACTTGCGAGTTAAACAACTGATTATATTCTTGCAGCTTCTCTTTCTTGACGTTCACATCATAACGATACGCTTCATGGCCTTGAAAACTCATCGTCTTTGCCGAAGCAATCGAATAAACACCCTGCGCATTGTTGAAATTGATAAGTGCTTTCTGCTTTGCGTCGTCGATATTACCAAATAAGAGAATGCCATTAACACTGCCCATGGTTGCGAGTTGTAACGGGTTGAGCAAAATCAATGTTGAAAGCGGCAAATCACTAGAGCCTTCATTTGTGATAAGCCATTTGCCCTTTACCTCAGCGAGGAGTGTTTGACCAGCTTGATCAATGCCCTTCTTAGTGCCACTAACGTTTTCATCAGTAAACTCATCGAGCTTAATATATTGCTTGTCAGAGCTCATCAACACAAATTCACCTTTGCGATTCGAGACGACATCGTTGGCCAGCTGGCTAATCTCCATGGTACCTGAGGCTTTTGGCACATCGGCGTTTGTTGCGTCGACGTCGGTAGTATAGACGGCGCGGATGGCCGAATTGCCAATTTTACGATCAAGTGTGAATGTTTGGCGATAATATTTAACGTCCATGGCGTTTGATAACGCACTAGCAAACACCGCTCGCGGTTCGTTGGCTGGGCCAAACCAAAAGAAATAGCCACCAACGCCACTGACCAGGATCAGGGCGCCCGCAATAATAAGTGTCAGCTTTTTATTAAGCTTTGCAAAGATCGATTTCTTAGCAGCTACATCCGCTGGCCGTGTCCGTGGACGTAAGACGCGCTGAGGCGCCGGGAACACGATGCTTGGTGTTGACTGCAACGTACCACTTGGCATGCGTGCATACGCAGCTGGCGCCCCAAACACTGGCGGAGCTCCAGGAATAATTGGTGCAGTCCCTGGTATAGCATTGGTGCCCGAAACATTGCGATTCGCAATTGGTTGCACGGGAGTTGTCGATGGAATAGCGCCGAATGTCGGGAGAACCGGTAACTTCGGCAGTGCAGGTAATGTGGATTTTGGACGAGGCGTGCGTATAGGCGCAGCGGCAGGCTTTGGCGACCACGAATTAGCAACCGGCGGCACCGATGAACGAGGCGCGGCCTGTGGCTGCGGCAACGGCTGCGGTTGCGCGGGCTGAGCTGGTGTTGATGGTAGATCCAGCGTAAAACGTGGAGGCATGCTTCCCTTTGGCTTACTTTATACAGCTAAAATGGGCAGCTCGTGCGCGCCCACCCGGCTCTTCAAGTTTGTTTTTTGCTAAGTGTTTATTTTTCGCGCCAGACAAGCGAAGAGCCTATTGACTACCGTTTTTCGGGAAGTCTTGAGCGCACGAGCTAACATGCTTATGATTGCACAGTTGACACCATCTGGCAAGACCGTTCCAATGAACAAGACGGGTTATTTAAGATTGTTCAAGCATTGCAAGTAGCGCCGCTTCATCAATTACCGTTGTGCCATACTGCTCAGCTTTTTTAAGTTTAGAGGCGCCGACACTTCCACCAGCGACAAGATAGGTCGTCGTTTTACCAACGCTGCTTTGGAAGCCACCGCCCAAGGCTCTGATCTTTTCTGCAGCCGCCTCGCGGCCAATACTTGCGAGACTCCCTGTGATAACAAAGTTTTTACCTTTTAATGGACCGTCGGCCGCAGCTTGTACTTCAGAGGGCGTAACTCCAGCACGAGCGAATTTTTCAAGCAATGCCTGATTTTCATGATCAGCGAACCACGCGACAATACTCTCAGCGACAACCTCGCCAATACCCTCAACATCATGCAATTCGTCAACAGTTGCTTCACTGATTGCGGCGAGCGAACCAAAACGCTGTGCTATATCAATCGCCGTCTGGATACCAACATGGCGAATACCAAGCGCAAAAACAAAGCGTTCAAGCGGCGGGTGGTGCCGATCGGCAATTGCCTTCACCAGATTATGGGCACTCAGTGCTGCAAAACGATCGAGCTGTTCGAGCTGCTCAGCTGTCAGAGTAAATAAATCAGCCGTATCATCAACCAACCCAGAATCTATGAGCGCGACCACATTACGTTCACCAAGCCCATCAATGTCAAGCGCGCCCTTACTGGCAAAATGCTGTATGTGGGTCGCGACGCGCGCCGGGCAACGGATATTTGGACAACGCCACACGACTTCTTTTTCGGGTCGTACAAGTAACGTTGTGCACTCTGGGCAATGTGTTGGCATTACAAACACTGTTTCATTACCAGTACGCAGGTCACGGAGTGGCTCGACAATTTCAGGAATAATATCACCAGCTTTTTGAACAATTACCGTGTCGCCGATGCGAATATCTTTACGTGCCACTTCTTCGGCATTATGAAGAGTTGCCATCTGCACAGTGCTCCCGGCAATCTGCACCGGTTCGAGCATCGCGACGGGCGTAACCGCACCGGTTCGGCCAACATTAACAAAGATATCTTTCACACTACTCGTTGCCTGCTCGGCTGGATACTTGTAAGCGATGGCTGCACGTGGTGCTTTACCAACAATACCGAGCTGAGAATACAGGCGACGATCATTAACTTTGACAACTAATCCATCAGTGTTAAAGGGGAGCTCTAGCCGCTTCGTTTGCCAACTATCGGCAAATTGCATAATTGCATCGATGTCGTACAGCTTCGTACTGTATTTGCCAGCCATAATACCAAGCTTGCGGATTGTTTCGTATGCCATTTCGTTGGTTGGTACCTCATCAGGATCGTCGCGCAACAAATCGTAGGCCAAGAAGTGAAGCTTACGCCCCGCAACGATACGCGCATCAAGTTGCCGAATAGTACCCGCAGCAAGATTACGCGGGTTGGCGTACACCTTACCGCCGACTGCCTCAAGCTCAGCGTTCAACTTTACAAAGTCCGCTTTGTACATAACTATTTCACCACGGATTTCAGTTCGTCCCTTGCTAAAAACCGGGTCGTCACGCAGTGTCAGCGGCACTGAATCGAGCGTTCGTACATTGCTTGTTACGTCCTCGCCTGTCATGCCGTCTCCACGCGTTGCCGCTTGTTGCAGCACACCATCGATGTACGTCAGCGAGCATGCAAGACCGTCCATCTTAATATCGGCAAAGTAATCGAACCGCGCCGATGGCAGCATTTTTTGTATGCGCTGCACCCATGCCTCAACTTCAGCACGGTCAAAGACATCGTTTAGACTAATCATGCGCGTGACGTGTTGAACCTTTGTAAATCCCACAGCCGGTGCTCCTGCAACTCGCTGGCTTGGACTATCTGGCGTGATGAGTTCAGGAAATTGGGCTTCGAGCTGAGTCAGCTCATGTTTTAAGCTGTCAGCGGCAGCCTCGCTCATGATACTTTCATCAAGTACGTGATAGTGGTAACGATACTGATTAATAAGTTCTCTGAGCTTGACGATGCGCTCGTTTGCTTGCGATTTATTAGAATACACTTCGGCCATGTCAGGTAACCCTATTTACTCTCACGCGTCGCGAGCAACGAGCGATACAAAATGTATGCATAAATGCTACTAAAGGCAATGCTGAGCCCGGCCAAGGCATAGGTGAGACTTGGCAGCAAGGTCACTGTCGACCAGCAACTTTCGCCACCCGTACCACATATTTTATTATCAATCGCACTTGCAGGAATCATAATCACCGCCCAAACAATCAGCAGGACAACCGGCAGAATGACTACTTTGCGTAGTGTACTAAGCCGTCTCCCCGACAGTAATGCGCGCGCGTCACGCAGCGCCCGCCACGGGTACATACCAGGCAAAGCCACAACCTGCAACGCCACAAAAGAGCTGACGACAAAATAAAAACTAAAAATAAGGAGCAAAGTGCCAATGATCACTAAAAACGCCGCCTGTGGCGCTAGTTCAAACGTCCATGAGTTGCTGGCGCTTACAAACAATACCCCACCTAAAAGCGCTGGCATCATTTGTATAATCATTAACAGCAAAATGAGCACTGAAGGTACAAGGGCCGTGCCAGATAAGTAAATCGCTTCTCGGAGCGTTGTCGACTGTTTCGCCATCGCGTGCCGAGCAATCCAGATAAAGCTTAGCCAGAACAAAATGCTCACTAAAGTTAACAAACCTTGTGTTACCAGTGACTGATCGCTCACCGAAGGTGTCGCCGCTTGTAGCAATGTTGCAGCTTGGTCAAATCCATTAGTTGGTTCGGTAAATACGATATCAACAACTTGTTTCAATGTTGCAAAAGCTTGCAACCCTGATACACCAATAATCAACCAACTGGCGGACATGAATATCGCAACCAGTAACCCAATCATTGTGCCAGAATGGCGAATAATGCCCCATGCCTCTTGCATGAGCTGCCACCAAGGACGTACCGCCTCGTAACGAGGTACTTCGGTGCGCCTGGTCAAGCGAAACGATCGATGTGGTGAGGCGAGTCGTCGCTCGCTACGACGCTGCCGAATACGTGCTCGCATTTGGGCAGCACGTGCCGCAAGCTTACTTGTAGACCGTTTAGCTGATGGTGAAGCCGCTTCGACAACCGTGGAGACTACTGGCTTCTTAGATTTCGTAGCAACGTTTTTCTTGGCAGCAGGCTGAGATTTTTTTGCCATAAGGATTCCCTGTTTTAGGTTTACAGCGACATGTTTCGCAGTTTAGCAATACGGTCTTCGATTGGTGGGTGGGTACTGAACAAGCCGTTAAGCGAGCCTTTTTTGAGTGGGTTCGCAAAGAATAAATGAGCGGTTGATGAGTTTTGGGTACGAGTCGCCGAACCAGCTTTTGCAATTTTTTCAAGCGCACGTGCGAGGCCTTCAGGGTAACGAGTTAAAAGTGCCCCAGTACTATCGGCAAGATACTCACGCCGCCGCGAAACTGCCAGCTGTACCAACATCGCCGCAAATGGTGCGAGAATAAGAACCGCGATACCAACGATCATCATTACCGGGTTAGGCGAAGAGTCTTCATCTTTATTGCCGCCAAACCATAGCATGTGCGAAATGATATCAGCAAGCAAGCCAATTGCGCTCACTAGGCCGAAAACGATCATCATCACACGGATATCAAAGTTTTTAACATGACCGAGTTCGTGCGCAAGAACCGCCTCTAGCTCAGTGTCGTCCATGATATCGAGCAGTCCAGTCGTAGCACAGACAGCAGCATGCTGAGGATCTCGGCCCGTTGCAAAAGCATTTGGCGCAGGATCATCCATGATGTACACAGCGGGCATTGGCAGCCCAGATGCGATCGCTAGGTTCTCAACCGTTCGATACATGCGTGGGTTATCGCGCTTCTCTATCTTTTTTGCGCCATTAACGGCTAAGGCAATTTTTGCAGCAGCAAAATACTGAATGAGCGCATAAATACTGGCGACAATTAGTGCGATGTAAATAAAGAATGGGCCGCTATGTCCACTGAACATACTTGCGACCCAGCCAAGTGCCGCAACAATACCAATGAACAAGGCGATAATCAACCATGTACGACGTTTGTTGGCGGCAATTGCTTTATACACGTGTTAAATTCTCTATCAACAACTAGAACTTTACTGCGACTGGCTTTTCGACACTTGCAAGATCTTCGACTTCAAAGAACTCTCGCTCTTTAAACCCAAGCATGCCAGCGAAAATGTTGTTAGGAAATACTTTGATTTTAATATTAAGATCACGAGCAGAGCCGTTATAGAATCGGCGAGATGCTTGAATCTTGTCTTCAGTGTCAACAAGTTCGTCTTGTAGCTGCAAAAAGTTTTGATTTGCTTTCAAGTCTGGGTACGCCTCTGCAACGGCAAAAAGACTCTTCAAAGCACCCTCAAGCATATTTTCCGCTTGAGCAGTCTGCTTGACGCCTGAGCTTTGCATAACAGCGCTACGAGCGGCAGTTACTTCTTCGAAAACTGACTTTTCGTGCCCTGCGTAGCCTTTTACAGATTCGACAAGATTTGGAATAAGATCAGCGCGACGCTTTAATTGAACAGTAATATCGCTCCAAGCTTCATCGGTCCGAACTTTTGCAGTAACAAGACCATTGTAAATCGCCCAGAGTACGATACCGATAACCACTATAACGCCGAGCACTATCCATAAGACTTCCATTTGCTTATCTCCATTCTGTTATATTTGCTTTTAGTATACCACCATCCGGGCAATAAATAGAGAGTTCGCATTGCTGCTCACTCTCTATAAATCTGCTGAAGCTGATCACTCGTTATTCAACAATGATTGTACCTTTGTACTTTGTAGCTTCAACTTTATCTCCATACTCATACGTGCCAGGAGACTCAAAGGTATAGGTATAGCTATCGCCTTGACTCAAGGTTTCGACGCTGTTGAAAGAGGCGACACCTGGAGTGTTTGGCTGGCTGCTAATGATCTGGTGTGGCGTTGGGTCTTTGTTGATCCAGGTAACACCCTCGCCACGCTTTACTTTAACCACAGCTGGATTAAATCCGACTCCATTGACGACAACCTGAGCAGGAACTGCTTCGTTGGCAACATTATTCTGTGCTTGTCGAACGATTGCGATAATGGCAATGACTGCGATAACAACCGTTACCAGGATTGCGACAGGCAAGAGCCACTTTGGTGCCGATTTTTTTGTTACTTGCTTTGGCGATTCAACATCCATGACACTTTATCCTATTTACCGGTTACTGTTTAAGAGCTACGTTTTGTGACTTGACGCCGTCATCAACTTTGAGCCAGAGGAAGCTAACACGGTAGTTACGTAGGGTGTATTTGATCGAGTAGACACCGCGAGGCAAGCCAGCAACATTGTAGTTACCACGGCTATCGAGGCTGAAGATACGCTTTGTACCATTGATCCAGACAACGACTCGACCACCAGATACTTTAAGGTTAATACTTCCCTTTATGCCACCAGGACCAGTGAGACCAAGTGAGTCATCACCAGGACCAGTCGATGGAAGGCCTGAGGTTGCCGTACTAGCAGAGGTCGTTGCAGTAACTCGCTCTGATTCAGGGCTACGGTTACCCGCTGCATCTTTAGCGACAATGTAGTAAGTGTATGCTGTTGATGGATTGAGTCCGCTGTCACCGAATGAAGTTGCATTGATTGTTGCGATACGAGTACCGTCGCCAGTCTTGTTGCCCTGAGAACGATAGATTTCGTAGCCTGAGACACCAATATTATCTGTACTGGCGCGCCAGGTAAGGTTAATCTGCTTTGAGCCAGCGGCCTGAGCCTTTGGATCAGTTGGTGATGATGGAGCTTGAGTATCTGATGTTGTTAGTTCACCAGTTGTGACATCAACACCATCGGAGAGTTCTGACTTATTGCCTGCAGCATCAAAGGCAAGAACTTGGTATGAGTAGGTTGTTCCTGGTTGTACGCTGCTATCAGTGTAGGTTGTTCCAGCAGTTCCACTTGTTTGACCGTTTGCCGTGCCGCCGCCTTCTGTTCGGAAGGTTGATACTTCGACGCCGTCTCGAACGATTGTGTAGCCTGCAACGCCGACGTTATCTGTGCTTGCGCCCCAAGTAACGACTACTTTGTTGCTACCACTTGGAGTTGCTTTGACGGCTCCTGGGATAGTTGGGTTTTGAATGTCAGCGTCGGTACCCCCACCGGTGCCACCACCAGGGTTGTCCGTGCCGCCAGTGCCGCCACCGCCATCTCCACCACCGCCAGTGTCATTACCCGCATTTTGTACGGTGACCTGGACTTGAGAGTCGGCAGAGCTACCCGCAGCGTCATACGCTACTGCTTTAATAACATGGCTGCCGTTTGGTACTTTTGTTGAGTCCCATGAGTATGTATACGGATCAGCAGTTGATTCACCGAGTTTAGTAGTGCCATCGTAGAATTCTACTTTAGCGATGTTTGAGCCACCAGGATTATCTTGTGCCACAGCAGTGATGTCTGTTGTGCCCGTTACTGTTGCGTTTGCTTCTGGGCTTGTTAGATTAATGCCAGGGCCAGCATTATCTGAGGTACTTGCACAGTTTGTACCAAGATCTGTAGGTACACAGCTTGCGTCTTGAACAAACATTACCTTATCAAGAGCAACGCCTGCTTCTTTACCGACAAATTTAATGTCATGTGAACCAGTCGTGAGAGTAAGTCGCAACTTTGTTGCAGCCGTACCGTCAGTGTAGTCAACCCATGTCCATGCGCTGGCGGGAATGCTTGCAGCATCTCCGACAACATGACATTCGCCATCTACTTCGAGTGAGTAAGAGTTGTTTGTAGTATCTGGAGCTTTAATACGGCTCCATATTGTATAGTCACCAGCTGTTGGTATATCAACAGTGGTCGTTGCTGATCCAAGCGATGTCGCTGGAGTTGCACAAGCTGCGGCATTGGCTTGCTTGGCAGGGATGCTGAGACCCAGCGTTGCGGCGAGTAAAAATGCCGAAGCAATTAAACCGATTCGCGGAAGGGTATGTTTTACGTTTGATATTCGGGCAATTGCTTGTGTCTTCATTGTTTTCTTCTCACACATAGTAAACGCTTATGTTTCTATTACACTTAAATATGCGTGAACGGCACCGAAAAGTCAATTGTTTTTATGCTTCTTGGCGTTCGTTCGCGTTTACTCTATTATTAACCATATGCAACAATTACGTCTACTTAAATTGTTACTTAAGCCCTCTTGGCTGAGTACACTCATGGCAATTACCTTAACAACAGTCGTGCTCGGTATCGGCAACTGGCTTTATGTCACGCGCAACACTTTTGTCAGTGAGTACTTATTTGGCGATTTTGGCTTAGTTACGAGCCTACAAAAATCGCAAGGTAATCTTGGCCAAGTCGTCATCGATCTATTCGATAAGCCATTTAGCTACAATGTGATCGTCCTCCTTATCGCTGTGGTGTGTGGAGCTCTTGTTTATATTGCCCTAGAAAGTGTCACCCGTAGTGTCGACAATGTTCAAGAAACATGGGAAGAGATACATTATGCAAGTGGCAGTACGCGTAAACTGGTCGAGATTGAACTCGGTATGCGCTGGTTCATCCGCATAGCCGCACTGGTGAGCTGGATTGTCTATTGGATCCTATGGCTCAGTATCATTATCCCCTTCTGCTTGCTTGCAAGCCGCTTATTGCTTACGGATGCCAGCACACTCGCCGCATGGGCATACGGCGGCTTAGGCGTGGTTGTATGTGTTGCTAGCTTCCAGCTCCACGTGGTCTTTATACGCCTGATTCTTCTTCGGCCTCGTGTCTTTGGTGGCCGCAGAGCTATCGAATTAGAAACCTACGACCAACACTAAGTTAAGCTGTTCGGTTCTACTTGTTCAGTCCGGCTTTTGTGAAGGTTCCACCGCCGGCACCATTTGCCGCTTCCTCAGTCCAGTACAATGCGTATGTGCCACAGGTTGAGGCGGTCGTACATACCGTTGTCGTACCTGCTTGGTACGCGAGATAGCCATGCTGCCCAGAAGTTGGTGTCGCAGTTGCATTTAAGTTATTGCCCGTGCCAATAGGGGTTGCCAACGCATTTGGATCCATGCCAGGCAATACTGTTTGCACTTGGGCGACTGTCTGGGGGCTAACAATTGTTGATGCGAGCGGATAATTACTTGGGTTAGCGTTTGTTGGGCTCGCATAAAATAGTTCTATCAAGTTGGCCAAACTTTTCATATCTGTTTGTCGATGCGTGTTACGTGCACGCGCCTGGACGCCAGAGAAGGTATTAAGTACGATCGCGGCAAGTATGCCAATAACAACGATCACGATCAACAGCTCAACAATGGTGAATCCCGCTCGCTTATCTTTGCTGACACTGACAAGCGGATTTCTCTCGGATATCTGTCTTTTAATGTTCTGAATGTTACGCATATCCCACCCTTAAAGCTAATGATTTACACTAGTATATATTTCTTACTGAGATTTAGTAAGTACTTAGATCATATTTCGTCCGATAGAATAAAAATACCCTGTCGAAACAGGATATTTTTACATTGGTGGGCGAGGAGGGAATCGAACCCTCAAGGCTGTAAGGCCAACGGATTTTAAGTCCGTCGCGTATACCAATTCCGCCACTCGCCCGCTTCTTGGAGGCACCGACGGGATTCGAACCCGTGTACACGGTTTTGCAGACCGCTGCGTAACCACTCCGCCACAGCGCCATTACTAGGGCAATTATACGCATTTGATCGACTTCGGTAAAGCGGCAATGGCCACGTCTACCGACTCAGGCAAAATCTTTTGATTCGCCATCTTTCAAGTAGACCCATTCGCGATCCTGATTATTGAGGTTTCCGCGTATCGAGTCATTAGCCACTCTGTTGCCAATCTCGTTATATAGGCCATTGTGAGTCGGGACAATGTAGTGAGAATCGATAGCGTTTGCAAAATCGATTGCTTCCGATAGCTTATGCCAAGGACCGCTCGTTGGTAATGCCAGAACCTGTATTTTTTTCGTAGTCAGTGTGTAAGAATCGCTTGGACAGTAGAGGAAATCATTCACCGTGATAGCAAGTACTTTACATGGCGAAGCGCCATAAACAGGTGCATGGTCGCTCAGAGCGAGTGAAAGCTGGAAATCACCAACGACTTCTTCGTAGTTACCCGTAATGGCTTGGCACGCAATACCGCTCTTTTTCAACGACTCGGCAACTGTGGGCGTACTAAAAACACGAGCTGTAGGATTTTTAGACAACAATGAAGTGATGTTGTCGGCACTAAAATGATCAAAATGCTCCTCACCAACGACAATAACAGCGACGTCTATTAAAGATTCTGGCAATGTGGTCAATGAGCCGGGGTCAATTATCAGCTTTTGGTGACTTGTGTCAGATTCGATGCATAAACAAGAGTGGGTGTATTTAGTCAATTTCATATCTACTGACTATGGTACGCTTTTTTGCGTGGCTGGCCAAGTGGCCCAACAAGCACCCATGTCATAAAGGCGACCGTTGCAGCAATGCCGAGGCTCACTATTACCACCCCTCCGTAGCCATTATTCATAGGGTTGAGGAATGGGTACGGATACCAGCCGACCACAGAGCCACGGATCAAGCTATACGCGACATACACAAGCGGGAATAATAGCCACAAGCCAGCACGCCGCATTGGCACACGCTTATGTGGTGTATCAAATAGCCAATCAACGAGCAACGCTACTGGCATAATATAGTGGAGCACCACATTGTCCCACGGCACAGCTGTCAAAGTGCGCGCATCATAACCGGCGAGTAGCACAGAAAAAACAATGCCCGTTGTTACCATATAGAGTGTCGCTGCACCACGAAGCGAATCGAGCGTTGCCAGCTGCTTCGCATCAAATTTCTGGTAAAAAGCGGCGGCACTTGTCAGCAAGACTGTCGCCGCGATCAAATTTGATTCAATGGTGAAATAGCTAAAGAAATTACCCGCTTCAAACTGCCCACGCCCTATAAGTGTCGCCATTTCGAGTGCCACCGAGCTAAGCGCCAACAATCCAAATACTATTTTATAACCGACAAGAAAATTTCGATTTTTAATCATACCTCGATTATATCGTAAGCGTAAGCGAAATAAAATCACAACAGTACTGAGGAGTATGTCCTGATAGTCTATACTTGAGCACAGATGAGGAGTCCTTATGTCACTACAATCAGAAGTTAGCCCACATATTCGCCCGGGTGACGATTTTTATCAGTATGTAAATCAAAAGTGGATTGCTGAGCATCCCGTTCCTGACAATAAAGCCAGTATTAGCGCCTTCAGCGTTTTAGCCGATCAAAACTACGAGCGTATAAAAACGCTGCTTGAAGCTGATATAAGCGCCGACGACACCGTCGAAACCGCTGTCGCAAAACAGTTCTACCAGGCCGCCATGGACACCACCGCAATTGAAAAAGCTGGCCTAAGGCCGGTTGATGCTCAGTTGGCCACGATTGCCAAGGCCACGACCCCAGACAAAGTGCGCCAGTACATGCAACAGTGTCACCGGGATGGCCAAGCCTTAATCTGGATTACTAGTTTTGATGTTGACGATAAAGATAGCAAGCGATATATCGCCCGCATGTATCAATCAGGCCTTGGGCTGCCTGACAGGGACTACTATTTTGACAACGACGATCGGTTTACTAAGATTCGTGCCGATTATAACCAATTTCTTATTTCGACCTTCACACTACTTGGTTACGACAATCCCACGCAACGTGCACAGAATGTTATTAGTATCGAGAAAAAATTAGCCGAAGCCTCGCAGACAGCTACCCAAGAGCGCGACTCGCAGGCTACTTATAACATGTATTCGATTGCCGAGCTACAGACTGAAGTTCCTACCATCGACTGGACAGCATACTTTGCGCATGTTGGCTTCAAAGACTTAAAGCAGGTTGTACTATCGCAGCCTTCATTCATTGCTACCGCTGCTCAGCTGCTCGATTCCGAGCCAGTTGCTGCTTGGCAAGACTACTGTGTCATGCACACCGTTGTGCCCCTGATGAATGCCCTCCCTGAAGCATACGATGCACTTCATTTCTCTTTTTACGGCACCGTGCTTGGCGGCGCAACTGAGCGGGAGCCACGATTTCGACGAATTATCAGCAAGGCAATCCGTATGCTGCCCGAACCAACTGGCCAGTTGTATGTGAAGCACTATTTCGACGAGGCCGCGAAGCAAGAAATTAGCGACCTTGTCGGCTATATAATTGATGCTCTTCGCGTACGAATCGACGCTCTAGACTGGATGTCGAACGCAACAAAACAGCGCGCGCACGAAAAACTCGACACTTTTATCCCACTTCTTGGCTATCCAGATACATGGCGAAGCTACGCCGATGTGAAGCTCGGTGCGGTACATGCCGACAACATTTTAGCGCTTGATCGCTTTGAATGGGAATATGATCGTGCCCGCCTCGCTCATCCAGTTGATCGCCGTGAATGGGTCATGCCCCCGGCCCTGGTTAACGCCGCCTACTGGCCTAATGCTAATAGCATTGTGTTTCCGGCGGCTATATTGCAAGCACCGTTCTTTACGAGTGGCGGTGATTTTGCCGCCAATTACGGTGGTATCGGCATGGTGATTGGGCACGAAATTAGCCACGGCTTTGACGATCAAGGCTCAATCTACGATCAAGATGGCAATATGCAGTCGTGGTGGACGCTGGAGGATCGCAGTGCTTTTGAAGCACGATCCAAGCAGCTTATTGACCAATACAGCCAGTACGTTCTGGAGGGCCGTCACGTAAACGGCGAGCTTACTGTCGGCGAAAATATTGGCGACCTTGGCGGTATGCTTATTGCCTTTGACGCGTTGCAGCAAAAAATCAAGCAGTCCGGCAACGATAAGTTGCTTGACGGCTTCACCCCAGCCCAACGCTTTTTTATCGCCCAAGCGCGTGTCTGGCGCGACAATGCCCGGCCAGAACATCGTCTTCGCGGGCTTGTATCAGACCCCCACTCGCCCGACATGTTGCGTGTTAACGGTGTCGTAACTAACGTCGATGGTTTTTATGAAGCTTTTGACGTCAAAGAAGGTGATGCGTTGTACAAGCCAGAAAAAGAGCGGGTACGCATATGGTAGCCCGCTCTTGATGCGAAACAAATAGTATCTGTCTATTTCTTAATCACGTTACAGCCAATTATAGCGCCGTTTGAACGGCTACCGTTATCGAGCCCACGTGGCACTGAGTAGTTACAGATAGCAGACCATGTTTTTGGCCCGACAACACCATCAGCAACGAGTCCATGCGCCTTTTGCCACACCTTAACTCGGTCGCGAGTTTTTGGCCCAAAGTTTTTTGTAAACGGAGGAGTACTTGGAACATTTATGTACCACTGCACTGCAGCGGTGCATGAGCTATTACTGCCATACCGTAAGACCACATTACGACATAGTAACGGTGCCGCTTGACTCTGTACTAAAAACAAAAGCCCTGCCGAACCAACAACCGCCATCACCGCAACACCGGTGAGAATGTGCCATTTTTTTTCTTTGTAACCGCTTTTTTTGCTAGCCATAAAAATGTGACCTTTTTAATGTGTTAACTCAAGCTTAAGCTTGTTGTGATTTGTTGTCAATATTGCGATCCATAGCCGCCCCCTTGGCCGCGAGAAGTTGCAATGCAGCCAAGAGGTTAATGTTTTGGATGATTCCATCTCTAACGAGCTGCTCAATCTGCGCAGGCTCCATCCACATACTTTCAATAAATTCTTCAGGGTCTGCAGGCAAT
This sequence comes from uncultured bacterium, assembly GCA_903821365.1. GTDB lineage: Bacteria > Patescibacteriota > Saccharimonadia > Saccharimonadales > Saccharimonadaceae > CAIJKY01. The sequence goes on from CAIJKY010000007.1 coordinate 48,759, forward strand.
TCGCGAGCCGTGACGTTAGAACACAATACAATATATTGTTTTTTATTCGAATGGCGATTGCTGAGAAAAAAAGATCCAAGTATTTGCCCGTTAGTCGCTGTTAAGCCAGACTCTTCACTGAGCTCGCGCATACCGGCCTCAATGATATCTTCTCCCGCCTCTATACCGCCACCCGGTAGTTGATACAGTATTTCATCTGGTGGATAACTGTATTCACGCTGTAGTAATATTCTACCTTGCTCATCACGAGCAATGACTCCCACTGAATGATGAACTGCGGGTTGCTCACGCAGATATGTTGTACGTTCGCCATTAGGTAGCTCCACAACATCTTCGGATAATTTCATGCGTGGGTGCTCAAACACTATCCGAGAGCTGATTGTCTTCCATTTTTTAATCATTTTTACTGTAGCTCCTTTACGAACAATTATAGTAAGGCACCGAATAGTAATCGTAGCCACTCGACTTTGGAGAGAATGGGTCGCCAACGGTATCGGCAACGCAATATCCAGGTAGCTCATTCTCATCGATGTAATATGGAGCACCATATGGATCACCATTCATTAAACCCTCGAGCTGCGTACTAGCAGCACCAGCAATAGCAGTTAATGCCGACTGATAATCAACCCAGCAGGCATCACTTTTTGGAAGCGCCGCAAGATTGGTATTACGTCCAAAACAAGACCCACCCGTCCAGCTCGAACCTGTAATCTGATTCAACGTTTTACTTTGATTGATACGACCGGCTTTAATAGCTTTCGTCAGAAGCGTTAGGTCATCTTTAGCACGCGATGCCTTTGCTTGATCTTGGACGGTCGAGAAGGATGTGAGCGTGATCGCTGCTAAGATGCCAATCACCACAATCACTATCAATAATTCGACGATTGTAAAGCCCATCTGTTGCTTTTTTGGCGCTCGTAGATCGAGACATACGAGCATAAGGTTTTTCATACTATGTTCAGATTACCATAAATAATTTTACCGCACTATATATAGCTCGCGGTAAGCGACGCTTTGCACGCTTTTAAGTCCTGAGGGAAGCCTTCGAACAGCACCTTTCCGCCGCGATTACCTCCCTCAGGCCCCATATCAATAATCCAGTCGGCTCGGCGAATAACATCGAGATTATGTTCAATAACAATTACGGTGTTGCCGCCATCCACCAGGCGATCGATAATTGCCAATAAGTGCTGTATATCAGAAGTGTGCAGCCCCGTAGTTGGCTCGTCCATAACATAGACACTGCCCTTTTTGTGGAGTTCTCCCGCTAGCTTCAGTCGCTGGCACTCGCCACCACTGAGCGTACTGAGCGGCTGTCCAAGCGTTAAGTAATCTAAGCCAACATCATGCATTGCCTGCAATTTTTTGCTTATTTCTTTATCATCAAAAAACAGCAACGATTCGGCAATTGTCATTGCCAACACTTCGATAATGTTTTTACCGTTAAAGGTATATTCAAGTACCGATTCTTTAAAGCGCTTCCCATCGCATATTTCACAAACCAGCTTGGCTTCGTCTAAAAATGCCAGATCGGTTGCGACATATCCAGTACCTTGGCAGTTCTCGCACGCACCCTTTGAATTAAAACTAAACAATGACGCGTCTACCTTATTCGCGGCTGCGAAGATCTTGCGGATAACGTCCATAATGCCAGTGTAGGTTGCCGGATTAGAGCGACTGTTCACGCCCACTGGCGCCTGGTTGATGACAATTGCATCCGGATGCGCCGCAACAAACGTTTTGTTGATCAATGAGCTCTTGCCCGACCCAGCCACGCCGGTAACTACAGTAAATACGCCGGTGGGGATTGCAACACTAACATCGTGTAAATTATTAATTGTTGCGTGTTCGATCGGTAATGTGCCCTTGGCCGTGCGCGGCGTCATGTTTATTGGCAGTGTTTGCCCTAAGAACTTTCCCGTCAGGGTATCAGTTTTTAGCAAATCATTATAACTGCCCTCAAATACAATAGAGCCTCCGCCCGCCCCCGCCTTGGGCCCGACATCAATAATATAATCGGCAACTTTAATAACATCCGGGTCATGCTCAACGACGATCACCGTGTTGCCTTGGTCACGTAGTTGCTTGAGCAAATCATTCAGCCTATGCACATCTCGTGGATGTAACCCGACACTTGGCTCGTCAAAAATATACATTACGTCATTGAGCGTGCCGTTAAGATATTTCACCAATTTGACGCGCTGCGACTCGCCGCCCGATAACGAATCAGTCACCCTATCAAGACTCAGATAATCGAGACCGATGTCAACAAGGTGCTGCAGTCGAACTTTGAGCATGTCAGTCAGTGCTTTTAGCGCTGGCTCGTTAATATCGTTTATCGTGGTGATCAGCTCATCGATCTGCATCGACGAGAGCTCGGCAATGGTATGTCCATTGATTTTACTCGCCAGTGCTTGCGGGCTTAGCCGTGTGCCATGACATGACTCACAGGCGCCCATAGTAATAAACGGCGTCATGGCTTTTTGGGTGCGTTCCGATAATGTTTTGAGATCACGTTTGATATATTTACGCGTAAAAAGGTCGACGATACCTTCAAATTTCAGTGTCAGGCCGCCGCCGACATCAACCTTGAATGGCGCTGCGTGTTGTAGATCATGCATTTCTTTGTCGGAAAAGTCAGCTATTTTTTTATCGTTATCGAATAGTTTTGACTTAATTACGATCTTCCAGCCCCAACCGTCAACTTTATAGTCTGGCAGCTGAATTGCGCCTTCGTTCAATGATTTGCTCTTATCAAGTGCGAGCGCCATATTGACGCTCATCATTTGACCCAAACCGCTACAGGTTGGGCACATTCCTTGAGGGTTATTAAATGAGAACAAATAGCCATGCCCAAGCTTCGGTTGGCCACCCTGCGCAAATAGCGTGCGCATAATTGGCGCGAGGTCAGTCACCGTGCCAACAGTCGAACTTGACCCACCGCCAAGTCGCTTCTGGTCGACAATTACTGCCATATTGAGATTTTTAATGGCGTCAGCATCGGGCTGCGTTACTTTTGGTAAGAAATTACGGACAAATGCGCTAAATGTTTCGTTGAGTAACCGTTGCGCTTCGGCCGCTACCGTATCAAAAACAATTGAAGATTTCCCCGACCCCGATACACCAGTAAAGATAGTGATCTTGCGCTTTGGTATGCGTAAACTAACGTTTTTAAGATTGTTTTCGCGGGCGCCTTGGATCTCGATGTATTCTTGCATATATGTATCATAGCAAATAAGCCATTTTATTGCTTTATTATTATAAAAGTTATATAATATAAATATTGTTGACCTTACGCTTCCAGCGTGATAAGTCGACAAACCCGTGACTCAACCTCGGAGGTAGCAATGTTCTTGTTCAGTTTGCCCAGTGTCACATCCCTCGGCATGGCGCTCAGCGTCGCGCTGTTGGTCGTCACTGGCAGCATGCTCTGGCGTCTGAAGTCCGCACGCGGACAGTCGCAGGCCAGCCTGGCCGTGACCGGTATCGGGGTGACGGCCTTCGTCGCACTCTGCTGCGGCTACATCGCCATTCGCCTCGCCTACGCAACGAGCCGCGTGACCACGTACTCGGACCCCCTGACGGTGCCCGAGTTCATGGTTTCCGTGGGCATCTGCGTCGCCATCATGGTGGCGCTCGGCCGGACGCTGTACCACCAGAACCTGATCGGCAGCCTCGTGGCGCTCACCCTCTTCGGGGCGGCGCTGTCGCTGATGTCCGACGTCGGTCTGATCGTGTTCTACGTCCAGGGCGTGTCGCCCACGGCGACGCTCGGCATCGCGGGCGGTCGTGCCATCGTCTGGTTCGGACTGGCGGCGGCGATCGTGGTGGCTTCGATCGCCGCGATCAA
>CAIJKY010000008.1 GCA_903821365.1 uncultured bacterium
ACAATTACAAAAAAGTTGTATATTTCAGATTCATCGACCAACTTCCCCGGCCTTGTTATATGGTATAATCGTCATGAAAGTTCATACAATAATAAATAAACTTAAATACTCACTAAATGATTACAAATCGTTCAAAATCAAAAGCAGTTCGAACCTGTGCGCAGCTTCTCTTACTTGCAGGATTCGTCACTCTTAGTATCGCTGTTTTGTCGGCGCCAGCGGTATTTGCCGCCACTTGCGGTACGGGCGCCGACGGTAAGCCGCTCGAGTTGGGCATTGGTGTTGATTGTGGCACTGCAACCGGCAGCCCGATCATCGCCTACGTTTCAGGCATCATAAAGGTGTTGGTGCCAATTGTCGGTATCGCCGTTGTCGGTATTATCGCCGTCGGTGGTATCATGATTTCATCAGCCAACGGTAACGCCGCTCAAGTACAAAAAGGTGTCGAATACATTCGTAATGCCATCATTGCCCTTGTGTTATTCATCTTTATGAATGTAATACTAAAATTCTTACTGCCAGGAGTATAAATCGATGCAACACTTTAAAAAATACATAGTTGCCATAGGCGTCTTTTTGCTGGTGACTACTTACATATCGGTCAATAACACGCCTATTGCTGCAGCCGCCTGTGACGGCGCGGCAAAGTCACTGATCTTTATCAGTCCGTGGACCTCTGCCTTTAAAGATTGTAAAGACGGTAGCCCGGTTATCGCAAACTTCTCTGACTTCTTTGGTATCATTTCTTGGCTGGTAGAAACTATTCTCAAGCTTGCCTCATATATTGCGCTTGGCTTCGTAATCTGGGGCGGTATTAAATATATTAAATCGCAAGGCGACCCAAGCGCTATCTCGGCTGCCAAAAACACTATCGTTCAAGCACTTGGTGGATTCGTAGTCGCCCTAGCGGCATCGGCAATTGTACAATTTGTTTCAGGAGGATTTTAAATAATTATGAACGCCCTTATATATGTAGCGGCTGCCGCAGTAGAAAAAGTTAATATTGATGGTCTTGGCCTGCCGAACGCCAGTGATGGTAACTTTTTGTCTGGCGCCTTCAAGCTTACTTCGATCGTTGTAGGCTCGCTGGCCGTCTTGTTCTTTATGTATGGAGGCTTGCAATACGTCACCGCCAACGGCGATGCTGGCCAGATAACTCGCGCCAAAAATACGATTATGTATGCCGCAGTTGGTATTGTCGTAACACTCATCGCTGCCTCAATTGTTGCCTTTGTTGGCAATACGGCGCAAGGAAAGTAATATAGAGCTATGAAAAAATTCCTCCTTCTCTCAGTCGGGTTTGCAGCAGCGGCTTTCTTAGTTGCAACGACAACTCTGGTACAGCCAGCGCACGCCGTTGACGTGCTTGGCGGCTGTTCATCTGCAGTCTGTGACAAACAACCACTTTTTGGCGCAAACAGCATCTGGACAAATATCCTGCGTATCATCACTTTCTTGCTGGGTGCAGCGGCAGTCTTAATGATTATCGTCGGTGGTTTTAAATATGTTACCGCTAATGGCGACCAGAGCGCTATAACCAGTGCTAAAAACACCATCCTCTACTCTATCGTCGGGCTGGTTATCGCCTTAATGGGTGGCGCCATCGTCAACTTTGTTGTCGATAACTTATCAAAGTAAAAGGATATATTTATGAAAGTTTTACACTATTGGAAACAGATGGTCGTGGCACTACTGCTCGTCGCGACGCTCGCGGGCACAGTGGCCGCACCTGCAGCCCACGCATTGAGCGGCGCTGCTGACGTTAAGCAAGCAACGACGGGCGCGCCAGGAGCAGGTTTAACGGTTGGTGGCGTGATTCAAACCGTCGTTAAAGTACTGATATTCCTGGTCGGTGCTGTCGCCGTTATCATGATCGTTATTGGTGGTTTTCGTTACACCACCAGTGCTGGTGATCAAGCAGCTATAAAGTCTGCTAAAAACACTATTCTGTACTCAGTCGTCGGTCTTGCAGTGGCCATCTTTGCCTTCGCTATAGTCAGCTTTGTACTGACTCAACTCAAGGTCAAATAACACTTCACTCAACTCTGTTCACAAATAAAATAATAGTGATACAATACCATAAGTAACAATGCATCATAAGGAGAAGTTAAAAATGAACAAGTTGTTCAAAAAAATAGCGGCGAGCGTACTTGTCGTGTCGGCATTCTCACTCGCACTTGCAGTGCCAGCGACAGCAAATGCGGCAACTCAGGCAAACTGTAACGATAATGATCTCTCGATCACAAACGGCGTTAACTGTGCGCAGCCTACGGGCACACCAACAAAACTCGTTGGTGCTGGCGGTATCTTTAACACAGTAGCTAATATTCTGATCTTCTTGGTTGGTGTAGTTGCAGTGATCATGCTTATTATCGGTGGTATCCGCTACGCGGTATCTGGTGGTGATCAAGCAGCGGTTACTTCTGCCAAAAACACTATTCTTTATGCGATCATTGGTCTTGTTGTTGCCTTTATGGCCTTTGCCATCATCAACTTCATCACGAGTCGTTTGCAAGATTCAGCCAACGCTGGGGTTATCGTCACTCAAAATCGCGGTTGGTAATGTAACCTCTAATCCCGGTAATAAAAAACGCTCGTACATACGGGCGTTTTTTATTACACTTCCCTCGCGCGATTAGTATCGCCAGCGCTTAATTAAAAAAGCTCCAGTTTCCCGGAGCTTTTTTAAAACAAGATATCGTTATCGAATCTCAATCTTACGTGCCTGCTCTTGTTTCACTTTCGTGAACCCAATCGTTAGGACTCCGTCTTTGAGCATTGCTTCGACTTCCTCTTCCTTTACAGGAATTGGAAGCGCAATCGTTCGAGAGAAGTCACCCCAGTAGCATTCTTGAATGTGCCACTGTTCGACATCGCCTTCATCACCCGCAGAAAGTGTACCACTAATAGTCAGTACGCCATCTGAGATGCTTACGTCGAGGTCTTGCTTGTTTACGCCTGCGGTGCGGGCCTTTACAAACAATCGGTCAACTGTCTCGTACACATCAACTGCCAATTGTCCTGGCATGTCGTTTGCACTATCTTCTTCCCACGCTTGATCATCCGCCGGTGCGGGTGCTGGTGTATCAACCACCACGCCATCGTCATCATTCAAAAATGCGGCGGCTAGGTCGCTATCCATCAGCAGTTCGTCGTTTGACGCTTTTTGTCCTCTTGCCATATGTTCCTCCACATTTCGTAGTATACGGCTTTTAATGCCTACTGGCACAATTATAGCGAAATTTGATAAACTATTGCAATACTATAGTTTTATAATGTAAATATGACATCAATACTCGAGACCATCACTAGCATTATCGCACCACATAGCTGTTTTGTATGTGGTGACGAAAACAACATGCTCTGTAAAAAGTGCGCTGCCGTTGCCGCCAGCCTATATAAGCAAAACTGCTTTATGTGTGGATTGGCAAGGTCTGGCTATGCGGCTTGCGAACTATGCGCGCCGCGTAGCGTGCTAAAAAGCTTATATGTGCTTGGTCTATATGCCCCGCCTCTCGATTATCTCGTTGGCCAGTTAAAGTATCAGGGTGTGCGTCAGTTTGCGGCAGATGCTGCCGTAGCGCTTGCAGATATAACAATCCCAGCCAAGCCCGCCATCGTCACCTACGTCCCCACGAGCGCTCGTCGCATGCGAGTTCGCAGCTACGATCAAGCCGCGTTGCTTGCCAAACATTATGCTAAGCACATTGGTGCCCCACTTATCCCGCTATTTGAGCGACGTGGCAATCAACATCAAGTTGGCGCTGATCGTGCAGCCCGCCTTGCTCAAGCAGAGACGATGCTGCAATTACGCTCGGTTTCGGCTGCCAAAGCCATTGCTGGTGCGCATGTTTACATTGTTGACGATGTGTATACAACCGGCGCCAGTCTCGGGCGATGTGCCGCATTACTCGACCATTTTGATCCAAAACAAATAAATGGCGTTGTTATCGCCCGACAGATGAACAATAGCTAAAATATATGCTATAATTTGCAAAGTTATAGCGACTAAAGTGGCAGTTTGGAGAGATGACCGAGTGGTTGAAGGTAACGGTCTTGAAAACCGTCGTGCCAGCAATGGTACCGTGGGTTCGAATCCCACTCTCTCCGCCACGATAGAATCTATGGCAGCATCAGTCGATCTGATCTTGACTCGCGTCCATTGCTCGTGAGATCATGCATCAGTAAAAGTCCGTGATACGGAGGAGTACCCAAGTGGCTGAAGGGGACGGTTTGCTAAATCGTTAGGCTGGGGCGACCTGGCGCGGGAGTTCGAATCTCCCCTCCTCCGCCAGATTGAATTTATAAAAAATGACCTTATCCGAATAATCGGTGAGGTCATTTTTTGCTTTTCGCCGTTTTCGGCTCATCAGCATACACGCACATGTATGAAAGCTGTTTGACAAGTAGCTGGTCGAAAACGCGCTCGCAGCGCTTCCCGGAGCTTCGCTCTCTGGCGGGCTCCGGGGCGGGAACGGCTGGTCACTTTACACGGTGGGGATCGGGGTCGTTCTCTTCTGCCTCATACTGCTGCTTGGCTGCCCAGTTGCAGTTGGCGCATTCCTTGAGATCATCTGCCCATCGATTAGTCTTGTATGTGGTATAACCCCAATCGTGGTCACTTGTATGTTCTTCATGATAGTGGCCCGAGCAAACCTCTCCAGTGCCGTAGCAAAGGCTGCACTTGTAAAAACAGGGTACTTCTTCGCGACGCCGCCAAAGTGTGTGCCAAGTTTCAACTAATTGATTCTCCATTCCTCTTTGGACACTGCCCTTGTTGCAGCTCGCCGGACAAGGCATACGATAAGCCTCCGCACGTATCCGCGCCTGCTCAGCCTCGTACTCTTTCTGCACCATGTCTTCAATCGTGCCCCTGAACCAACGCGCAAGTTCAATGGTGGTCTTCGTCAAAAGCGCACGACTTACACTGGCGTTGAGTTGGTTGTCATCACAGACAACAACCAGCGTTGTGTGGTCGGTCTTTTCATGAAACGTTCGATCATCAACCGACGGCGCGATGACATACAAACCACCAACGTTGGTCAGGTTGTAGATGATCCTGTACGTGTGTCCATTGTCGTAACGAACATCCATCGTGCAACGGGGATCGTTGATACGCCTAATCAGCTCCGCGATCTGCTCGCCCGTCCGCTTCGGAATGCGTTCAGTCTGTACCGCAAACGGCATGTTCACAGCACCACTCCTCTCGAGTTTCCACCAGCTAATACGCTTCAAGCGTACTGCGTTTTCCGTAACGCAAGGTGGGTCACTATTCCCAATAAATTACATATCAGAAACAAAGACTCACCTTGCGCTATCCATCGACTTGTCAAAGTACTCTAGAGCTCACGGCTCAATAAAGCCATGAAATAATAATATAATTATGCACACTTGTCAATTAAGTGCATACATATATGTCATGATTTCAGCCGTAAATAAAAGCAAAACCTTTACCAAACTAATGCTATACTAAATACAGCATGAATCCGCAGACTTCAAACAACGGACAGAATAATGGGCAAAACAATGCGCAACCAAACCAAGAGCCGTCTCTGGGTGTGACACCTTCTCCGGCTCCATCGCAGCCTGCAACGACTAATCCTGTCGCACCATATCATTCTTCCGATACTGTCGCTCCTGAAGCCCCTCAAGAGGCACCAGCTGCCACTGCAACTATCAGCTCACCAATTCACCTTGCCGACGCTACGCCACAATCTGAAACCACAGCAAACTTTGAAGCCATCGTCCAGCCTGAACAAACCCCAGCGCAAGACGATGACGAAGATGACAACGACGACACAACAAGCCCATTAGAATGGCAAGCGCCAGAATACGTTCACCATGACAAAAGCATGACATGGTACATTATTCTCGGTGGAGTGACGGTTGTCTCTATTGTCGCCGCCATCTTCTTCAAGCTCTACTTTTTTGCCTTCGTAATTTTAGTAATAAGCTTCGCGCTTGGCTTCTTTGCCGCCCGACCGCCACGCATGGTCACCTATCGTTTGTCCGATGACGGCTTGCAGGTTGGTGACAAAACCTTCAAGTTTTCAGCATTTCGCTCATTCGGCATTATTACTGATGACAGCCGCTACTCTATTCTGCTCCGTCCGGTTAAACGTTTTGCTCCTGGCGTGACCATCTTTTTCACCGATCATGAAGGTGAAGATGTTGTTGATGTGCTCGCCGCTTACCTGCCGATGGAAGAAATGCAAGAAGACTTCTTTGACCGTCTGATGCATAAGCTTCGTTTTTAAGCATTATTTTACCTCTGTACGTCCTCTGTCGGAGTATGCTATAATTACCCCTGTTCTACGTTTATTGTAGAAGGCACCTTCTGTTATTAGCGACGTGGCTGAGTCTGAAGAATGCTTTTTGCAAACCAAGACGCAGTCACTATGCACCCGTAGCTCAGCTGGATAGAGCGTCGGCTTGCGGAGCCGAAGGTCGTAAGTTCGAATCTTGCCGGGTGTACCAAGAAAAATAACCAATCATTTGCGATTGGTTATTTTTTATTGTCAGTGTTTTTACTCCCCTACACCGGGAACTTCGTTCGGTACGTTTCCCAAATAGCAACAAGACTCGCCGCAACATTATCAAGTCGGTTCTCTTCTTGCATCAAAGCATCAAGTTGGTTGGGTGTCATTAATACAAGGCTTTCGATATCAACAACGCTAAAGCTACCCGGTGGATCGGCGATACCATAAAAGGCACTAATAAAGTTTTTTGAGCCGTCGGGCAAAATATGCATCTGCGCCCCGAGTTCAACTAAAGGCATATCATCAATAAACAGCTCGCGTGACACACCACGGAGTGCCGCTTCTCTACCCGTTTCGACCGAGCGCTTGATCGTCGCCATTGTTGTACCAATTTTGTTTGCATAAAGATTTGGCAAATCTTCCCGAACAGGAATTGTACTCAATACCAACTCCCCTTTTGGCGAAATCAAAATAACATGTGCCGTGTGGTAGATATCTTTTGGC